>NZ_JARWGH010000053.1:0-27832 GCF_036528765.1 Rhizobium sp. BR 362
TCACGGCCATCGCTATGCCCGCTTCCGAAGTCTCACCCGCGTCGCCTGCCAATGCCTGCTTGCCGCCGCCGCCCAAAACATCAAGAAGATCACCATGGCGCTCACCAAAGCACCCAAACCAGCCATGACATGAAGGCCAAGGCTACAAACTTCGCCCTGCCTCACAACCAAACTTGAAACAACCAACCCTCCAAAAACAAAACCCGCCGAAAATATCGACGGGTTTGTCAGCGGGCTGAGCCCGACTTTGTCGGGCTTTTTTTGTGCCTGGATTCTGGCAGGCCTACATCCGAACTTCGATGGAAATAACAGATGCTGCATCTGGAAATAATGAAACGGCATCTTCAAAGTCGCCAAAAGCAGGGGCAAAATTCACAAGGCATATCAGTGGTTTATCGGACCATACTTTTTATGGATGGAAGATTCAGATCAGCTTTGAGAGAAGGCGATCTGGGTAGGGCACGATTGGGGAGCGGTGGTCGTCTGGAATATCGCCAGCCACCATCCGGACCGTTGCCTCGCGGTCGCCAACCTGTGCATACCCTACGCGACGTTCGAGCGGGGACTTGATGTGCTCGTCGGGCTGGTCAACCGCGATCTATACCCGCAAAGCGAATATCCGTTCGGTAACTGGGAGTACCAGCGCTACTACGAAGAGCATTTCGAGAAGGCCACAAGCGCCATGGAGGCGAACGTCGCAGCAATGCTGCTCATCATCGAACGCCACTATCATGTCTTCGACTTTCCGAATGTTGGTAAGCGCTGCCAGCATCGTTTCAGACATCCCGATCTCCTTCGCTTCGAGCCGAAAGAACCGCATGAAAAGCAGTTCATCACAAGGAACTTGCTGTCTTTGGTTGATAAAGGCCGCGTACGTTCGAACAGCTCTTGTTCTGACTCCATCATGGGGGGCCTGGATCCCAAGGTATTCTCACCCGCAGGTTCCGAGTAGGGCATCTGACCGAGGCAGCTGGTCGCGGTGTTAAGGTTGCGGGTATGTAAAATAGACGAACACAGACCGGACGAGATCAGCTAATTTCTATCGGCTGCTGTCGCGCACAATCAGTTCGGGCGAGATCCTGACATCAACGCCTTGCTTTCCATCAAGGATATCGAGGATCAATTCCGCGGTTCTCACGCCGATTTCACGCGCGAAGGCATTAATCGTGGTCAAAGTGGGCACGCAGACTTCGCCGATTTCGTAATTACCGAAGCCACCGATCGCAAAACGCTCCGGCACGGGAACGCCCAAGCGACGACACTCTGTAAGCGCGCCATAGGCCGCAAGGTCCGACACGCAGACGACAGCTTCAGTGTCCGGGTAGATTTCGATCAGCTTTGCCATCGCATTCGCCCCTTCCCTCATCGAGATGGGCGGCAGTCCGGCGGCAATGAGGCGCGATGCGTCGAGCCCATGTACTTGCATTGCTGCAGCAAAGCCAATCCGCCGCTCGCTGCCGCGCGTATCGCGCCCGACATCGCCACCGATGAAGGCAATACGGCGATAGCCAACTCGGACGAAGTGATCCACCATGTCGCGAACCGCATTGGCGTTGGAAAATCCGACATAATGGTCGATCGGCTCGGCGGGTATGTCCCAGGTCTCGATCACCGGGATATGGACCGTCTCCAACAAACGTCGCCCGCGCTCCGTATGTTTGCCGCCGGTCACGACAATTGCCTGCGGCTTGCGGCGCAAGAGCTGCTCGATAAGCCGCTCCTCCTCCTGCGTGTTGTAATTGGTGTAGCCCAACAGGATCTGCATGTCGCGTGCGGCCAGCGTATCCGAAAGCCCCCCGACGGTATCTGCAAAGTTGGCGTTGTTGATCGAAGGGATTGTCACCGCGACGAAACCGGACTTCTGCGAGCGCAGGTTTGAGGCCGTACTGTCGAAAACATAGCCGAGCTCCTCGGCAGCCCGGAGGATGGCCTCTCTCCTCTCCTTGCTGATCAGGCTGTCGGCTTTGAAGGCACGCGACACCGTCATCGGGGAAACCCCCGTGACGCGGGCGACGTCTGCCATGGTCGGCGGTTTGCGAGTGTTGCTCATCTATGGCCCATGTTATCGTTACCATAGAATAATATGTCTTTAGTTCGAATGGCAAGAGGTCACCATCCTCAAATGAAAATGCGGAGCCTTCCGGCTCCGCACCCACCATGCTCAAGCAAAATGAGATTAAAGCACGAATTCGTGGGCGACCGTAACGTGATGATGAATGCGTCCCTCAAAGAAGCGGGACAGCACCGCCTCGGTCGCCGCACGGGCTTCGGCACGAACCGGGCTCGCAAGCGCGGCTTCGACTGCTTCCATGTCCGGATAATTGACGGCAAGAATCATCGGATATTCCGGTGCACCTTCGTCTCTGGCTTCTGCGAAGGAAACGCGCACATCCAGAGCACCTGGAAATTGCTTCCATTTCGGAAGGATGGTCTTAATGACCGCGTCGCGAAACGCGTCGGCCTCGCCGTCCTTAACCTTGCCTTCGAATAGTGCGTATCGGGTAATCATTCGGCGATCTCCTTGTTCGGCCCCTTGAAAAATTCCATCAATGCCGCTTGGTCCTCGCCGCCGAGCCCGGCTGCCGTCAGCATGCGGTGTATTTCAGCGCAGACCGCGGTCAGCGGCATGGCGGTGTTGGTGCGTCGGGCGAGGTCCTGCGCACCGTTCAGATCCTTGACCATGTTGTCGATGCGGCCCGTCCGACGGTAGTCCTTGGCGACGTAACGCGGCATGTATTCCTGGAGAATGGCGCTATCGGCTCGTCCCCCTTTCAATGCCTGCGGTATCTTGGCGGCATCAACGCCAGCATCGAGCGCCAGTTGGGTCGCTTCGGCAACAGCGAGAAAGTTCAGCGCGCAGAGCACCTGGTTGATCAGTTTCGTGGTCTGGCCCGCACCGGGCGGGCCCATATGGGTATAGTTCGAGGCGACGTGACGAAGCACCTGATGCGCATCCTTGACGTCTTCTTCGAGGCCCCCGGCCATCAGCGTCAATTGGCCGATCAGGGCCTTCGGCGCACCGCCGGACAGCGGACTATCCACCCAGCGCAGGCCCTTTTCCTGAGCATCCGCCGCCAATTCCTTGGTCGCCTCGGGGTCGATGGAGGACATGTCGATGACTAGCGTTCCGGGCCTGGCGCCTTCGGCGACACCGCCGGGGCCGAATACCGCGGCACGCACGATCCGCGGCGAGTTCAAACTGAGAATGACATAGTCCGATACGGAGGCGGCAAGGGCGGCACTTGCCGCAGCATAAGCTCCCTTCGCCGTCAGCGCGGCTACCTTTTCGTTGTCGAGATCGAAGACCGTCAGATGGTTACCCGTTTCCACAAGGCGCTCACCGATGGCTCCGCCCATCGCGCCCGCGCCGATCAGCGCAACTTTGCTGCTCATAGCTTTTCCTCCTCCAGCGCGGCAATAACAGCCGCTATGACCGCATCAAACGGTTGATCGATATCGACGGTGATTGCCTGCTCAGCCGGCCCAGGCGGCTCAAGTGCAGCGAACTGGCTCTCGAGCAAGGCGGCCGGCATGAAATGTCCCTGCCGCGCCTGCAGGCGAGCAGCGATCACTTCTTTTTTCCCAGCAAGATGGATGAAACGCACGGGCCCATCGACGGCTGCACGAATCCTATCGCGATAAATCTGCTTCAGCGCCGAACACCCGATCAGCGCCGTTCCCTCGGCTTGCGCGAGACACTCTCCGATGCTGTTCAGCCACGGCCACCGATCCGCGTCGGTTAGCGGCACACCCGCACTCATCTTGGCGACGTTCGCCGCCGGATGAAGGTCGTCGCCGTCGATGTAGGCGCCCGACAGATGATAGGCGAGCGCTGCGCCGACAGATGATTTGCCGCAGCCGGAAACGCCCATGATGACGAACCGTCGCGGCCGCATCGCTTTAGAGTGAAGCTGTGATGCCGCCGTCAACATAAAGCACATGTCCGTTGACAAAGGAGGATGCATCGGAGGCAAGGAAGATGCAGGCGCCGACGAGTTCCTCGACGCGCCCCCAACGGCCGGCGGGCGTGCGCTTCTCAAGCCATGCGGAGAAATTGGCATCGGCGACCAGCGCCGCATTCAATGGCGTGTCGAAATAGCCCGGCGCAATGGCATTGCATTGCAGTCCGTATTTCGCCCAATCCGTCGCCATACCCTTGGTAAGATTGCCGACTGCACCTTTGGTTGCTGTATAGGGTGCAATCGAGGGCCGTGCCAGCGCAGTCTGGACGCTGGCAATATTGATGATCTTGCCGGCGCCGCGTTTGATCATGTGGCGTGCAACGGCCTGACCGACGTTGAAGACACTCGATATGTTGGTTCGAAGAAGTCGTTCGAATGCGTCTGCGGGAAAATCTTCCAAGGGCGTGCGGAACTGCATGCCGGCATTGTTGACCAATATGTCGATGTCGCCGATTTTGGCTTCGAAATCATCGATAGCGTGCCGAGCAGCCTCGTGATCCGTCGCGTCGAAGGGCAAGATCCGCGCTATGCCGTCAAAGCGAGCCGCAGCTTTCGCTAGCTTTTCCACATCGCGGCCGTTGAGCACCAGCTCGGCGCCCGCCGCCGCCAGTCCTTGGGCAAGGGCCAAGCCGATGCCTTGCGACGAACCCGTCACAAGCGCGCGCCGCCCTTTTAGATCGAAGAGGCCAAGAGACACGATTTCCTCCTTTTGCATCTCGACAAATGCCGATATCCCTGTTTATGTTATCGATAACATCCAGTGTCAAGGCCAGTATAAGGGAGGAAACGAAAAGATGGAAAAGCCGGCTATCCTGCAGGTGGGTCCCTATCCGCAATGGGACCAGGAACCCCTTGACGCAGCGTTTCGCGTCCATCGCTATTTCGAAGCAGCGGACAAAGCTGCGCTTCTGGCGGAAGTCGGGCCATCCATAAGAGCAATTGCCACGCGCGGCGAACTCGGCGCCAACAGCGCCATGATCGAAGCCTGCCCAAACCTGGAACTGATCTCAGTCTACGGCGTCGGCTTCGATGCGGTCGATCTTAACGCCTGCCGGGCACGAAGCATTCGCGTGACGAACACGCCCGACGTTCTGACCAATGATGTTGCCGATCTGGGAGTTGCCATGATGCTTTGCCAATCGCGCGGCATGCTCGGCGCCGAGACATGGGTGCGAGACGGAAGCTGGGGCAGCAAGGGCCTTTATCCGTTGAAGCGGCGCGTTTGGGGACGGCGGGCCGGCGTTCTCGGCCTTGGCCGGATCGGCTTTGAGGTCGCCAAACGACTGAAAGGCTTCGACATGAAGATCGCCTACTCCGATGTCGAGGCGAAACCTTATGCAAGCGACATGGAGTTCGTGAGCGATCCGGTGAAACTTGCAGAGCAATCCGATTTTCTTTTCGTGACGCTGGCGGCCTCGGCCGTGACGCGCCACATCGTTGGACGCGATGTTATCGAGGCGCTTGGCCCCGAAGGCATGCTGATCAACATATCGCGCGCCTCAAACATCGATGAGGAAGCGCTACTGGACGCGCTCGAAGCGCGCAAGCTTGGATCGGCTGCACTCGATGTCTTCGAAGGCGAGCCGAAGCTCAATCCACGTTTTCTGGCGCTGGACAATGTGCTTTTGCAGCCCCACCATGCTTCGGGCACGATCGAGACCCGCAAGGCCATGGGTCAGCTCGTCCGTGATAATCTTGCCGCCCATTTTGGCGGCCAGCCGCTGCCGACCCCCGTTCTTTGAGGAGAAAGACATGAAGGCCATCGTCGCTCACGCCGCCAAGGATGTGCGGATCGAGGAGTATCCGGACGAAGAGCCGGGTGCCGGTGAGGTCAAGCTTCAACTCGCCACCGGCGGTATCTGCGGCAGCGACCTGCATTATTACAATCACGGCGGCTTCGGCACCGTGCGCCTGAAGCAGCCGATGATTCTGGGACACGAGGTCAGCGCAACGATTACGGCCCTCGGCGCCGGCGTTCAGGGGCTCGAAATCGGCCAGCTCGTCGCCGTTTCGCCATCACGCCCGTGTCGGACCTGCCGTTATTGCCAGCAGGGCCTGCACAATCAGTGCCTGAACATGCGCTTTTATGGCAGCGCCATGCCTTTTCCGCATATTCAGGGCGCATTCCGCGAAACGCTGGTTGCCGATGCCATTCAATGCGTCCCCGCCGACGGTCTGACGACCGGTGAAGCGGCGATGGCCGAACCTTTGGCCGTCACCTTGCACGCGACGAAGCGCGCCGGCGAGATGCTGGGCAAGCGCGTTCTCGTTACCGGCTGCGGACCGATCGGTGTCCTATCTATCTTGGCTGCCCGCCGTGCCGGTGCCGCGGAAATCGTCGCGACCGATCTTTCGGATTTCACGCTCTCGGTTGCCAAGCAGGCCGGCGCGGATAGGGTCATAAATACGAAGGACGAACCGGAAGCGCTTACCGCCTATTCGGCCGATAAGGGCACTTTCGACATTCTCTACGAATGCTCAGGGGCTGCCGCCGCGCTTGCCAGTGGGATTGCCGCACTGAGACCCCGTGGGATCATCGTGCAACTGGGTCTTGGCGGCGACATGACACTGCCGATGATGGTCATCACCGCCAAGGAACTGGATCTGCGCGGCTCATTTCGCTTCCATGAGGAATTTGCCGTCGGCGTCGAGCTGATGCGCAAGCGTTTGATCGACGTCAGGCCGCTGATTACCCATTCCGTACCGCTTGCCGAGGCGATCGGCGCTTTCGAGATTGCGTCGGATCGCAGCCGGGCCATGAAGGCGCAGATCGTCTTCTCCTGAAGGCGCGCCTTCCAGAGCGATGCCGCACCACGGCAAAATGAAAGGTTAAATGGAAGATGTCGTTTTTCGAGATTATGGATCCGGCTTTCGGTAAGTTTGTCCTCGGCAATGCTCCCGTCAAACCGATTGCAAGCGGATTTGATTGGGTCGAGGGGCCTGTCTGGTTTGGAGACCTCAATTGCCTTCTCTTTTCCGACATCCCCAATAATAGCATTATGCGCTGGATCCCGGGTGTCGGCACCAGCGTCTTTCGCGAACCGTCGAACTTTGCGAATGGACATACCCGCGACCGGCAAGGCCGTCTGGTAAGCTGCGAACACGGCAGCCGCAGCGTGACCCGCACGGAATTTGACGGTTCGATCACCGTGATTGCAGACCGTTATCAGGGCAAGCGGCTGAATTCGCCGAACGATGTCATCGTGGCTTCCGATGGCGCGATCTGGTTCACGGACCCGCATTACGGCATCGCCACGGATTACGAAGGATACAAAAGCGAGCAGGAACTGCCTTGCAATGTCTATCGCGTCGATCCTTCAGGTTCGATCGCAGCCGTGCTTACCGATTTCAATTGTCCGAACGGACTGGCATTCAGCCCGGATGAAAAGAAGCTTTATGTTGCAGACACCGGTCGCATGCACAGTGATGATCAACGCCATATCCGCGTCTTTGATGTGGCCGAAAACTGGCATCTGACTGGCGGCGACGTCTTTCATCAGATCTCGCCGGGTTGCGCCGACGGAATGCGGCTGGACAGCGACGGCAATCTCTGGTCCTCGGCTGGCGACGGCGTCCATTGCATCGCTCCCGACGGACATCTGATGGGTAAGCTGTTGATTTCCGAGACGGTTTCAAATCTTTGCTTTGGCGGGCGCGGCAAACACAAGCTTTTCATTACGGCAACGACGAGCGTTTACGCGATTTCCTTGAACCGGCGCGGAGCGAATTGATCGAAATACTCGGGAGGGCTTCCGATTAGACTCCTCAGCACATGCTTCGCGGAACGCTGAGAGGCAATGCAACTTTGGGCTCCACGCGGCTGCTCATCGACAAAGTGGCCGGTGTGCTCTGGCGGCGGATCTCGGTGACAAGATGTTCGGCGAGCCTGACGGCAAAGGCGACGGCGGGAAGCGTGGGATTAGCTTGCCCCGACGTGGGGAAAACGCAGGAGCCGGCGATATAGAGGTTAGCAATGTCGATGACGCGGCAATTGTGGTCAACGACAGCGTGGTTGCGATCCACGCCCATCTTGGTCAACCCGATCTGATGGTAGCCGTCCTTGGCTTGCGCAACGATATGCTCTCCGAGATTTTCGGAAGCTACGTCGAATATCAGCTTGCCTATTTTTCGTTCCTTGAGCCAACGATCAAGCGCGAGATGTGCATGAAGCGTCCCGCGAATATCTTGAGGCAGATATTGGAATGAGACCTCTAGCTTGAACTGGCCGTCCGCATCTTGCTCGCCCTTGAGGAAGGCGCGGTTTGAACTGATTGGAATTTGCTCCCCATGGTAACGAAGGCCATACCTCATGTCGGGCCTGCGCAGCACAAGATATGGTTCGGCTAAACCATATTTTTGGCGAAACAAGGCAAGCGCGGAATAGGTCGCACCAAGCGGATTGTGCAATACATTATTCAGCACACTGGAATAGCGGGATCGATCGGCTTCGCTCCATGCCGCCTTGTGAACGACGGCCTTTCGACTGTTCCAGAGATATAGCAGCGAGAGCGCCGGGTCGGTTTCGCCGAAAGCAGCCCTCCGGTTCGTCGGCCAAAACGCGATATTCGGCAGTTCAAGTGCCCGTTGCAACGTGGGGCCGGGTTGAAACCGATTGCACACGAAGGTTCCGTTGGATGTGCGTTTGAAAAGATATCGTTCGGCATGCTCCTTA
Source organism: Rhizobium sp. BR 362 (assembly GCF_036528765.1). Taxonomy (NCBI): domain Bacteria; kingdom Pseudomonadati; phylum Pseudomonadota; class Alphaproteobacteria; order Hyphomicrobiales; family Rhizobiaceae; genus Rhizobium; species Rhizobium sp. BR 362. Next base: position 8,635 of record NZ_JARWGH010000053.1, read on the forward strand.
GTGGCAAATTCGATCTGGGCGATCTGGCCAGCGATGTGCCCCATGTAAAAGCGCCCGAGCGGCCCATCGCTCCCACCGAACAATTGCGGAAACCAAACCTGGAGATTCAGAAGAAGCCGGGTATTGCCCCTGCCCCCACACGCCAGCACATAGTGATCGGCGCGCACCCCGTACGAACCACCGCGGCAGGCGATCGACATGGAGTGAAGCCGTCCTTCCACCGGGTCGAATGTCAGGGATTTTACCCTCGCATCCAGGGCGACGAAGAGGTTCTTCGAAGAAGCGAGCTCAGCCCTGTTGGCCCTCGCCGTGTTGCGTATTCGTGTCCAGCTTTCCCGCGATATTGGGAAATCGTTATCGGGTTCTGGTTCCGGTCCCGATCGCTCGCCGACATTGCTGCTCAAAAGAGCCCGCGCCCGCTCATAGAAAGGCGAAATCTTTTCGTGAGAAATGGGCCAACCGGAGTGCGCAACATAATCTCTCGTTTCGAAATCTATATCGTCCAGCTCAACGCATTGCCCGCCCCACCGCTCGGACGTGCCGCCAAGTCCGGTCGCCGAAGTGACTTGGTCTGCCGCGTGATGGACATCGTCTCCTATATCGAACCCGGTCTCGTTTCTTTGCGGTCGTTTCGATTGTTTCGGCCCGGCCTCGAGAAGCAGCGTTCGCATGCCGCGCCTGCTCAATTCCAGCGCAGCGGCAATGCCGACGGGGCCCGCACCCACGACACACACGTCGAACACCTGCTGAAAAACCTCTAGATCCGCAAACATTTTGTCCCCCGATTTCGAGCTAACGTCATAAGACAGCAGCCGCAGTCACGCTTCCATCCCCTCAAAGAAGCGTGGATCGGTCTCGGCGCGATCGCCAGCGGATTGAACGTGGAGGCGCGGACCTAGCGCAGCACGCTAATGTTTTACCTGTCGCACGACAATTTCGCCTAAAGTAGAATGAAAATTGCTCGTGGATCGAGCGAAAGGATTAGTGGACGGCTTGTATAGCCTAGCTTTTTCCAGGGAGCGTTGCAGGTTATGACGCTCGCAGGTTGAATTCGTTTAATCTACTTAAGCGCGTGTTTTTCGAAAATTCAGCAATGATGTTTCTAGCAGCAATCACCGGGCGGGATGGCGAGGACTCCACAAACCGGTGGGAAGAATCCCAGGAACTGTCGAGTATCCTATGGATGAGCGCCTGATTTTCGTCCGACACCGGCCAGGCGAATTCGCGGCCGACGAGGAAATGGGAGACATCGGCCAGCAGCCGCAAGTCCGGAATACGATCAAGCAGATCGAGGGTAAAGAACAGATCGGTCGTCATGCGGTCGCGGTGCGTCTCTATGAAGACATCGATGCCTGCCTCGTTGCCCAGCCGCTGCCAGCCCTCAAGCAGAGGAAGGCAATCCTCAAGGCGCCGCAATCGGACATCGGGCTGGAGGCAGATGTGATGCACATTGTATTCGGCGGCGATCTCAAGCACGGGCTTCAGATCGTCAATGCTCTTCGGAAAGCATTGTCCTTCGGCCTGCAAACCATGGTGCTTCAATAACTCCGCGATGCGGCGGACAGCGTCGCGATCGGTCCAATGGGCGCTAATGCCATCGAAGGCAGCGGCGGCAATCTTTTCCAAGTTCTCCTCGAGAGTGAGTTCCGGATGTTTCGCGCTACGTCGCTCCATGGCCCAGAGCGACTGGAATATGAGCATGCTCTGCATCGTGCCTCCCCATCAGTGAACTACTGAGATCACGACTCCCATGTCTTTGCCAGACGCCTCGGTGATGGGTTTTGATCATGGTAGCACTTCATTGCAAAGCAGATGTCTTTGCGCGCGGCGCGCCGACGCTCTGAGGGTTTTTCATCAAAATACTCTCGGACGTTGATAGGGGCTATCGCTAACTCTTCTTGGGTGACCGATCGGGTCGTTGTTTCCTGGGAGGAGAACATGCTGAAATTTCTTGGCGCAACTGCGCTCGTGCTCGTGCTGTCATCGCAAGCCTATGCCGCCGATCGGATCGGCGTTTCGATGGGCTTTCTGACGACCAATTTGCAAACCCTGATCTCCAACGGCATGCAGGATTACGCCAAGACCAAAGGCATCGATCTGCAGGTGGAAGATGCCGCCAACGACGTCAACAAGCAGGTGGATCAGGTGCGAAACTTCGCAGCCGGCGGCGTCTCGGCGATCATCGTCGACCCCGTGGATTCAGACGGTACGCCCGCAATGAGCAAAATTGCCGAAGAGACCGGCATTCCGCTGATCTATGTCAACATTCAGCCGACCGACCTGTCGAGCCTCGGCAAAAAGCAGGCCTTCGTCGGATCGAACGAAACGGAATCCGGAACGCTGCAGACGAAGGAGGTCTGTCGTATGCTAGGCGGCAAGGGTGACATCGTCATCATGGTCGGCGATCTCACAAGTCAGGCCGCCCGGCAGAGGACTGCGGACGTGCATGATGTCTTGAAGTCCGGCGAGTGCAGCGGCATCAAGATCCTTCGTGAACAGGTGGGCAACTGGAGACGCGTCGACGGCGCCGACCTTGTTTCCAATTGGCTGACCAGCGGCCTGAAATTTGATGCGGTGATCGCCAATAATGACGAGATGGCACTTGGAGCAATCGCCGCACTCAGGAGGGCCGGCGGTTCGACCGACAAGACGCTCATCGCCGGCATCGACGCCGCCCGACGCGCTCCAGGCAATGAAGGCTGGCGACCTCAAGGTAACCGTGTTCCAGGATGCCAAGGCGCAGGGTCGAGGTGCTGTCGACACCGCCTTGAAGGCGATGAAGGGTGACCAGATCGACAGGGAAGTGTGGATCCCGTTCAAGCTGGTGACCAACGAGAACATGAGCCAGTTCGAGCACCTCAACTGAGCAGAATCCTGCGATCACCTATCAGCAGCAACAAAGGCAACCGTATTTGACATTTTGGAAGGCCGGCGGCCTCCCTTTTCATCCCATGCCATCTGGTGCGAACGCCTTACCGTTTGCCCTGAGTAATTTTCATCAAAACTCTGCTGTCGTTTCGAGCCGGGCTCGGTGAGACTGATCGCATAAATTCCGTTAACTGGGACACCACACATGGACGACACGCTTTACGGCACGCGCGACAAACGAGGAGACTGGAAGCCCAACAAGCTCCTCAAATATCCCCCAGTCTTCATCTGGCCGGCGCAACCGGCCGCCTTCCTGAAATGGTTCTTTGGCTATCCCGGCTATCTCATGCCTTGGAACGCCGTCTACGCAGTCGTCGCAGCGCTGCTCTGGTTCTATGCGACCCCCTCGATGGAGACGATGAAATCCCTCGAGCCCGGCTGGATCGCCTACCTCCTCGCGCGCAATGCCACCCTAGTATCCCTGTTCTTTGGCGCATTTCATCTGCGGCTTTACATGCAGAAGAAGCAGGGAACGAGTTTCAAATATAACGGCAAGTGGCCGTCGACGAACAACTCCGCATTTCTCTTCGGCAATCAGACCATCGACAATGTGATCTGGACATTCGCAAGCGCCGTGCCGCTTTGGACGGCCTTCGAAGTGCTCACCCTATGGGCCTTCGCAAACGGCATCATTCCTTATGTCGATTTTGCCGAACACCCCGTCTATTGCGCTGCAATTATGCTTTTGGTGCCGGCATTCCGCGATCTGCACTTTTATCTGGTCCATCGTCTGATCCACTGGCCGCCGCTCTATCATACAGTTCACAAGCTACATCATAACAACGTGAATCCCGGTCCGTGGTCCGGCCTCGCAATGCACCCCGTCGAGCATCTGCTGTATTTCTCGGGCGTGCTCATCCATTGGATCGTCCCCTCCAGTCCAATCCATGCCCTCTTCCATCTCACCCATGCCGCCCTCGCCCCAGCTCCCGGCCATGCGGGCTTCGAAAAGATCGTGATCGCAGATGATACCGCGATCGACACCCATGCTTATGATCACTACCTGCATCACAAGTTTTTCGAGTGCAATTACGCCGACGGCGTCATTCCGCTCGACAAGTGGTTTGGCACGTTTCATGACGGCTCTAAAGAGGCCGAAGACCGCATGAACAGGCGTTTTATGGAGCGGGCAAAGAAATACGCCGAAAAGCAGGCGCGGAGCTCTGGAACCGCTGGCTGACCCAACGCCGGAGCGCGTCCGGGCTCGTCCCGATCGGGCAACTATCTCCCCCCGCCTCCGCAGCCGTTGAAGGCGGGAAATGCCGGAGCCTGCGAGCCCTCCTTCGCAGGCTCCGCCTTGACCTCTCAGGTGGGCAACGAAAAATGTCCGATGTTTTCCGCTGTATAGGTCAGGAATGGAACCGGATCCCGGCTGACGGGCACGTCGATGACACCCATTCTCGAAAGAACGGTGTCCAATGCGCGCCTTGCCTGGGTTTCCGGGGCTTGATCGAGGACAAGCGTCATCAGCCCTGAAACGATGAACCGGCGTGTTTCGTCGTTGAGTTCATGCGCGATCCAGACGAAATCCCTCTTATCCTGCTGCCGATAGCGCTGAAGAACCGATCCCACCCCGAGATTGGCACCGCCCGCATTATAGACGCCGACGACATCCGTTCCGCGGCGTAGCGCCTGGGTCAGCGTTTCCGCGGACCTCACATCGTCATCGAAGCCGAAGACGACCTCCGAAAACCGATGCGTGGGGTTACCTTGGGCGGCAAGATAATCGGAAAAGCCGCGAATGCGCTCCTTGTGAATTTGGTAGGCCCAGCTATGACAGACGGCGACGATACTTCCGGCCGCAGGTCGAAGCATTCGCGACATATAAAAGCCTGCGGTTCGTCCGGCGGCGTAGTTGTCGATGCCCACGAACACATCGTCCCGGCCCTCCGCATAGGATACGATCTGGACGACCTCGATACCGGCACTTCGTGCCCGATCCAGGCTCTCCCTGATTTTCGGATGATCGAGGGCCACAACAATCAGCGCGTGACGACGAATAGCGCTGTTCGATATATGCGCAGCAAACTTCTCCGGATCGTTCTCCTCGACGAAGGTTCGGTGAACGGTGATGGAGCTGTCCAGCGAGGCGGCAATTCGCTCAAATGCGCGATTGAGTCTGCTGAAGAACGGCGACTCCGGTCTTACCAGGATAACCTCGATGCGGATTGTTCCGCGATAGAGATTGGGGATCACCCCCTTGTACCCCAGGCGTTTGGCGGCGAGCACCACCTTCTCCGCCGTGTGTGGTTTAACGCCTCCTCGCTCATTGAGAACGCGCTCGACCGTCGCAATGCCGACCCCTGCGGCGGCCGCAATGTCGACCAAGCGGGTTTTCTTCATTCCGGTCCTCCCTTGATCAAAAATGATCATAATCGACGTGGAATGTGAAGCGCTATTTCGCGCATTGTTAATGGTGCTCAGGGAGGAAAAGCTGAGTGCAATCAAGGCCAAATGTCCCATGGGCCGGCGCCATGCTCCTCCCACAACATCTTTGCGCTGGTGGCAAGCCGCCAGCGACCAATAGCGAGGAGGCATGAAATGACGACATGGATCGAAGCGTGTGCGGCCGACGATATCGAGCAGGAGGACGTCGTCCGCTTTGATCACGCCGGGAAAACTTTTGCGATCTACCGAAGCCCCGACGACGAATATTTCGCGACGGACGGACTGTGTACCCATGAGAAGATCCATCTCGCCGCCGGCCTGGTCATGGACGACATCATCGAATGTCCAAAACACAACGGGCGCTTCAGCTACAAGACAGGCGAGGCCCGCGGTGCGCCGGTATGCGTCAATCTGCGAACCTACCCGGTCAAGCTGGAAGGCGATCGTATCATGATCGGGATCGGAGCATGAGCGAGGACGCGGGCATCGTTATCGTCGGCGCAGGCGAATGCGGCGCACGCGCGGCCCTAACCCTGAGGGAAAACGGTTACGCGCATTCCATTACGCTCATCGGCGACGAGGTTCATCTTCCCTATCAGCGGCCGCCTCTTTCCAAGCAGGTGCTGCTTGCTGCCACAACGCCGCAGACATCAGCCGTTCTCAGCGAGGTTGTGCTCAACGAACGGGTAATCCGGCATATAGGCGGCGCGTCGGCAAACGCAATCGATGCCGACCGCAAGCAGGTGACCTTGTCGGACGGCCGAACGTTGCCCTATCACAAGTTGCTGTTAACGACCGGCGCTGAACCGAGACGGCTGCCGAATGTTCCGGCTGGTGGGCGGATCCTCTATCTCAGGACGATCAACGATGCGCTTGCGCTTCGCCCCTGGATCAGCGCCGATATCCACGTGGCGGTGCTTGGGGGCGGTTTTATCGGCCTCGAGGTCGCCGCCTCGGCTCGCAGCCGCGGCGCGAGGGTCACGGTGATCGAAAGCCAGGAGCGCATACTCAAGCGCGGCGTGCCCGAACCCATCGCCGCAGCAATCACCTCCCTGCATCATCGTAACGACGTTGTCGTGAAATGCGGCGTGGCGGTGAGTGACATCGCTGCCACCGAACAATGTGTCAGTATTCCGCTCTCGGACGGAACCGAGATCACAGCGGACGTGCTTGTCGTCGGCATTGGTGCACAGCCACGCACTGAACTCGCCATCCAAGCTGGTATTGCTATCGACAACGGCATTGCCGTCAATGAGCGTCTCGAAACTTCGGTGGCGGATATCTATGCTGCCGGCGACTGCTGCTCGTTTCCGCATCCGCTATATGGCGGGCGCAGGCTTCGACTGGAAGCATGGCGGAACGCGCAGGATCAAGGCATCCTTGCTGCGGCGAATCTGGCGGGCGCTTTCCGCAGTTACGAAGCCGTTCCCTATTTCTGGTCCGATCAGTTCGATCATACACTGCAGATCGCCGGCCTCGTCGACGAAGGACACACAGTGGTCCGTAGAGACTTGAGCGACGGTGCGTTCATTCTCTTTCATCTCGATCTTTCTCAGCGGCTGGTGGCAGCAAGCGGCATAGGCCCTGGCAATAGGATTGCCAAAGACATCAAGTTGAGCGAGATGCTGATTGCCAAACGGATCACGCCGCCAATTGAGGCTTTAGCAGCCGACACGAATTTGAAATCTCTGCTGCCAAGAGCTGCGTAGCGGGTCACTACTACTCAAGTTCTAAATCGCCCTACACCATTCTCACACACGCAGTCCTTCTCATGTGACGATTCAGCTTTTGGCGCCTTTATGAGGCCCAACCGCGACTGCCTCATTTTCTCGACAAGGCCGCCAGGACCATGCCCAACACCCGCATCATGAAACCTTTCGATTTTTGAGCCGTTGTCGTGCTTATGACCGACACAAAATTTAATCGGAAATCGGTCGATGGCACCGAACGGGACGGTGCCGAGAAGTCGCGCCAAGAGAAGGCATCGACTGTCGAGGTCGCGTCGCCGCCCAATGTCGTCGAACCCGATCCCACGATGACGCCTGACGAGGCCGAGCAGGCGCGCAAGAGGTATTTGCTACGGCGTTTCTGGATCAGTGCGCGTGGTTATTGGAGCCGCAGCGGCGACGGGCTCGCCTGGCCATGCTCAATCGGGCTGTTGATACTGATCGGCACCAATGTCGGCTTTCAGTATGGGATCAATATCTGGAATCGCGCGATTTTTGACGCCATAGAGCAACGCAACGCCAGCACCGTCTATTTCCTGAGCGCCGTATTCCTGCCTCTCGTGCTTGGAAGTGTCGCCCTTGTCACTATCCAAGTCTACATTCGCATGATGATCCAGCGACGCTGGCGTTCCTGGCTGACGACCGCGGTCATCGCGCGCTGGCTGGCAAATGGCCGGTATTATCAGTTGAATCTCATCGGCGGCGACCACAAGAACCCCGAAGCGCGCATTTCGGAGGATTTACGGATTGCTACCGAATCGCCGGTCGATTTCATCGCCGGTGTCCTTTCCGCATTTCTGTCTGCTTCGACCTTCATCGTGGTGCTCTGGACGATCGGCGGGGCCTTGACCCTGACAATCGCCGGCTCGGCCGTCACTATTCCCGGCTTCTTAGTGGTTACCGCAGTCCTCTACGCTGCGATCACGTCAAGCTCAATGGCGATCATCGGCCGCCATTTCGTCCACGTCTCCGAGGTGAAAAATCAGGCGGAAGCCGAATTTCGCTATACGCTGACACACGTTAGGGAAAACGGTGAGAGTATCGCATTGCTCGGCGGCGAAGAGGAGGAGCGTAGCGACCTCGACAAGACATTTGCCAATGTGCTCAGGCAATGGGCGCTCCTGGCGCACCAGCACATGCGTACAACGCTTGTGTCGCAGGGATCGAGCCTGTTTGCGCCCGTCGTGCCGATTTTGCTTTGCGCTCCAAAATTTCTCGAAGGCAGCATGACACTTGGACAGGTCATGCAGGCGGCCTCTGCTTTCGCCATCGTTCAGAGCGCGTTCGGATGGCTGGTCGACAACTATCCCCGCCTCGCCGATTGGAACGCCTGTGCACGGCGCATAGCTTCGCTAATGGTATCGCTCGACGGGCTCGAGGGCGCGGAACAGAGCAATGCCTTGGGACGCATCAAGCATGGCGAAACCGAAGGCAATGCGATGGTCAGCCTGAACGATCTCTCGGTCTCGCTTGACGATGGCACCGCTGTGGTCAAGGAGACCCAGGTCGTGATCGAACCGGGCGAGCGGGTGCTGGTGGCTGGAGAATCCGGTTCAGGCAAGAGCACGCTGGTGCGGGCCATCGCAGGTCTTTGGCCATGGGGTGGCGGCAGTGTCAATTTCCACGCCGACAGACGACTGTTCATGTTGCCGCAGCGACCTTACATTCCTTCCGGGACGCTTCGCCGCGCCGTCGCCTACCCAAGTGCCGCCGATAGCTGGACGCTGGAAGAGATCAAGGCGGCCCTCGTCAAAGTGGGGCTGGACTACCTGAACGACAAGATCGAAGAAGAGGCGCCTTGGGATCAGACATTGTCGGGTGGCGAAAAGCAAAGACTCGCCTTTGCGCGTCTCCTGCTACACAACCCCGATATCATCGTGCTGGATGAAGCGACATCGGCGCTCGATGAGAAAAGTCAGGACAAGATGATGGAGATGGTGATCCAGGAATTGCCGAAGGTCACCATCATAAGCGTGGCGCATCGCGCTGAGCTGGAAGCCTTTCATAGCCGCAAAATCACACTGGAGCGGCGCGAGGGCGGCGCAAAGCTTGTCAGCGATATTGATCTTGTCCAAAGCGATAAAAGACGGAACTTGCTTCTGCGCTTTGTAGACAATCGGCGCTCGCTGCCGAAAGACAAGACGCGACGGGATAAGGCGGCGCTCCCCGCGAATAAGAACTAGAGCATCGCATTGATGGAGGTCATGTCGCATGCATCACTTTGGCCTAAGAAAGCTACTTGGTGTTTGCTGCATAGCGCTGTGTCGTGGCCGATACAAAGCGGATTACAAACTACATTGCCGCTCTCCATTGCGGTCGTACTGACGGTGCTCCTTATCATGGCCGTCATCCTCGTTTTGGGTTCCGTCACCATATGGGCGTTCGGCACGGTCCGGCAGACTGTCATCGCCAATGTTGCGAGATACCAGATGCTGTACCAGGGGGCGGCCGACTGGCTCCAAGAGCGGGGATTTGTCGTCGCGGCCTTCTGGACGGATAACAACAGCGTCCTCTGGATCGTCAGATTCATCCAGCAGATAGCCGCACGAGTGGGGCAAACGATGAGCTCCTGCGTGGTGGTTCTCGCCTATGTTCTAAGGGGTTTGGTCGAGACAGGTCCGGCCAAGAGGCGCCTGGAAGAAACTGGCAACACGGCCCCTCCCCCGCATCGTATCAGCAGGCTGCAGCGAATCCGCCCGCTAGCTGCGATGGTATCTCTGGGTGCGCATGATCATGAGCTTCATTACAGCAGCAACGATCACGGCGTTTGCGTTTTTTGCCGGAATTTCGTTTCCCGTGGAGTGGGGCATCATTGGGTTCACTCTGGACTTCATCCCCTTCATCGGCCCTCAAATTGCTACCGCCTCGCCCTTTCTCTTCGTTCTCGCTCAACTTGGAGACGCGGGTTTTGCGGTGTTCGCTTTTGTTTGCCTCACCGCTATTCAGTCCTTGCTTGGAAGTTATGTTGAGGCCAAAATATCCGGAGGCGCATTGCATATCTCCCCCTTCGTTATTCTGCTTTCCATCTTTCTATGGACGTTTCTCTGGGGAACTTACGGCGCCTTCATCGGGGTCCCAATCGCCATTGTCGTGGCCTCGCTCAGTCGCGCGATGCTCGGCATCAGCGAACCGACCGGAGCAAACAAGCTCGCGGTCGCACCGAAAGGAAATGTTATTTCTTCAACCGGCGTATAGGAGGCCAATATGTCAGATCTCGTGGTTCTCGGATTCGATCATCCCGATAAAGCAGATGCGATCCTCAACAGACTCACCCAGCTCGGGAAGGAATATCTGATCGACCTTGAGGATGCAGTCGTTGCCGTCAGCGATCCACAGGGTAAGATCCATCTGAAACAGAGCTACCATCCAACGGCATCTGGCGCGGCTGCGGGGGTGCTGAGCGGCGCAGCCTGGGGCACGCTTGTGGGTCTTTTGTTTCTCAATCCATTGGCGGGGCTTGTCCTTGGAGGCGCGATCGGGGCTGGATCCGGTGCACTGGCGGGCTCACTGGTCGACTACGGAATCGACGACAACTTTATCAAATCATTGGCCAGTACCATTCCTCACAACAGCTCCGCATTGTTCCTGCTCATCCGCAAGGTTCAGCCTGAGAAGGTATTGGCGGAATTTGCCGGGGAGAACGCAAAAGTCCTCCGCTCCTCGCTATCGCCAGAACAGGAAGGAAAACTTCAGCAGGCTTTGAGCTCGCATCCCGCTGCAGCACGAGCAACTTGACGGCGCTCACACAAGTGAACGGGTGGGCTGCTCGCGAGCCTGGAGCAAAAGCGGCTCGCGCCAGCCCGTCCAGTTCACACCTATGCCGGTCTGGCGAAGTTTCCGGCTGCCCAATCTGACGAAGAGATTTCATGAAGTCTTCTCCGCACCGCCTCTTGTTGTCCTTGTCGAGTACCGGTCTTGCACTTGCCGCGATTTTCTTTGCGTTGTCTCTGACGCCGAGCCTGATGCCGCGATCCTACGTCATCCAAGGCGCTCTTTCCGGGGTTTGCGCAAGCGCCGGGTACCTTCTCGGCATCGCGCTTGCCTGGTTGTGGCGCTATCTCGAACTCCCCTTACGACGGGGACCTGGCGATAATGTGCGGCTGACCATTGCTTTCATCGGCCTGCTTGTTGCCATTGGCTTCCTCTGGCGCGCGGAGGATTGGCAAAACTCTATCCGGGAGTTGTGGCATATGACGCCGGTCGATAGCGCCGAGCCGATCAAACTGGCCGGCGTGGCGGCAGCAATTTTCGTGACACTGTTTCTCCTCGGAACCTTGTTCAGATCGATATTTATCTGGTTCTCGACGATGTTTTCTAAGCGCATACCTCATCGGCTGGCGGTGGTATTTGGCCTCACCATCGCATGTCTGCTGTTCTGGTCGATCGGTCAGGGCATTTTGCTCAGGGCAGCGCTGCACTTGGCGGACAGTTCGTTTCAGGCTGCCGACGCTCGTATCGATGAGGATATTCCCGCTCCCTTAGCAATGGACAAAACCGGCAGTGCGCAATCGCTTGTATCGTGGCGAGGGCTGGGCCGCCGGGGAAGACATTTCATCGCCTCAGGGCCGAGCGCCGCGTCGATTGGTGAATTCTGGCAGGCTTCGGCCGAGGAGCCCATCCGGGTTTATGTCGGTTTGAACAATGTCAAAACAGTCGAGCAGCGCGCGAAACTTGCTCTCCGCGAATTGCAAAGGCAAGGCGGTTTCGACCGCTCGCTGCTCGTCATCATCGTTCCGACCGGAACGGGTTGGGTGGACCCGGCCGCCATGGATACGTTGGAGTATCTTCATCGCGGCAACGTTGCCAGTGTGGCGCTTCAATATTCCTATCTTTCAAGCTGGCTCTCGATTCTGGTCGAACCGGAATACGGCGCAGAATCGGCACGGGCGCTTTTTCGAGAAATCTATGGCTATTGGACGACCCTACCGCATGACCGGCGGCCGAAGCTCTATCTTCACGGGCTGAGTTTGGGTGCGCTCAACTCCCAACTCTCCACGGACCTCTTGGATGTGGTCGGCGATCCCTATCAGGGTGCGTTATGGAGCGGACCGCCCTACCAGAGCGAAATGTGGCGGACAGTGACTGAGGGTAGGCTTCCCGGCTCTCCCGCATGGTTGCCCCGCTTCCGCGACGGCTCGATCATCCGCTTTACCAATCAGGACAACGCTCTCAACTTCCCGGGAGCAAAATGGGGTGCAATGCGCATCGTTTATCTGCAATATGCCAGCGATGCAGTGACCTTCTTTGAGCCACAGTCGTTCTATCGAGAGCCGGCATGGATGAAGCGCAAGAGAGGCCCGGATGTGTCTCCGCGATTACGGTGGGTGCCCGTCGTCACCATGCTTCAGCTCCTCTTCGACATGGCAATCGCGACGACGTCTCCGATCGGATACGGCCATGTCTATGCGCCCGAGCACTACATTGATGCGTGGGTTGCTGTGACAGCACCTGTTATCTCCGCGAACCAAGTCCATGAGCTCAAAGAGCGGTTTTCACGCGGCGAGGCGAATTGAGAAAAGTCCTGTTGTCACTTGGAGGCGATGCTGTCCACCCGGCTACAGAAAACGAGCCGAGTGGTCGGAATCGTTAGGACGAGCATGCCGTTCTCCTACTCGACATTCGCGGTCCTCAAAACTCTTCCCAGCTAGCCTTTGATGCCGCAGTCGCGGCGCCTCCCTCAAAAGCACCAACGATCTTGGCTCTCAGTGAGCGGGCGGGTGACGCCGCCGGCTGATGACGTTCGCTTGCCACCGCGACGCGCTGTTGCTTATAGCTTTCCTCGACAACGAACTGGCTGAGCAGGCTGTTCAGCGATGCCACTTCCTTGGCAAGGCTGTGGCTTGCTGCCGTCGATTGCTCCACCATTGCCGCATTCTGCTGCGTCCCCTGGTCGATCGCGTTCACTGCCGTGTTGATCTCGGCAAGCCCCGTTGATTGTTCGCGTGCAGCCTCGACGATCGCCTTCACATTGGCATCGATTTCTTCGACTTCCTGGACGATCTGGGTCAAGGACTGACCAGTGCGTGCCACGAGTTCGACGCCGTTGCGCACTTGGCTGCTGGACGTCGAGATTAGTGCCTTGATCTCCTTGGCCGCTTGCGCCGAGCGCTGCGCCAGTTCACGGACCTCCTGTGCAACGACTGCAAAGCCCTTGCCCGCTTCGCCGGCACGCGCTGCCTCAACACCGGCATTGAGCGCCAGCAGGTTCGTTTGGAAGGCGATCTCGTCGATAACGCCGATAATGTTGCTGATCTCGCTAGAGGACTTCTCGATCCCTTCCATGGCGGCGACCGCCTCGCGCATGACGACGCCGGACTTTTCGGCACCGATGCGGGCCTGCGCCACCAGATGACCGGCTTCCTCGGCTCGTCGGGTGGAGTCCTTCACGGTCGTCGTGATCTGTTCGAGTGCTGCGGCGGTTTCCTCGACTGAGGCTGCCTGCTGCTCCGTGCGCTTCGATAGATCCTCCGCGGCCGAACGGATCTCGCTGGCACCGGCATCGATGCCGCGGGCATTCTCGCCCACCGCCCGCAGTGCCTGCTCCATCTTCGTCATCGAACCGTTGAAATTGCTGCGCAACTGGTCGAGATGGCCAACGAACGGCTTCTCGATGCGGTAACGAAGATTGCCGTTTGACAGCGCGTCAAGGCCATCCGCGAGCGCCTTGACCGCAGATCCGGTTTCATCTGCTTCCCTCGCCTTCTGTGCATCGCGTTCCATGCGCTCCCGATCAGAAAGGCTGCGATTGGCGTTGGCCTCGTGCTCCAAGCGCATACGCTCGATTGCATTGTCGCGAAAGACGGCAACTGCCGCGGCCATTTGGCCTACTTCGTCCTTGCGTCCCAGTCCTGAAATCGGTGTTTCGGTTTCTCCACCCGCGAGAGACACCATGCGCTCCCGCAGTTTCTCGATTGGCGTGGTAATGCCCTTGGCAGCGATAAGGAGGCCGGCAAAGATTGCAGCGACGAAGACGATGCCGAGCGTCGTCAACGTGTAGAGAATCGTATGATTTGTCTGGCTGGTCAAAGAATCGCTTTGTGTCCTGACGCTCTTATTGGAGTTCTCGATCCAGTGTCGGACGCTTAAGATCTCGTCCTCAATCAATGGATCTGCTTGTTTCAGCAATTCTTTGGCACTTTCGTCGTCCTTCGACCCGGCTTCGACGGCTTTATCGATGATCGCCGTGATCGCTCTGGCTTTATCCGCGAGGACATCAACCGATGCCGCCTGTTCCGGGACCAGATCCTTTATGGAGTCGAACCAGTCGAACAAGGCTTTCTTGTTATCGCCGTAGTTTTTGACAAAGCCGGACATCTCCGCATCCTTGGCGTCATAGGCAAGGATTTGGTATGCGTTAAAGCTGATCGCGGCTACTCGCTGGCTGGCGCGCGCCATCTGGATTGTAGCTGTGTCGTCGTGTGCAAGAAGGTTGGAATAGGCATCATTCGCCGCCTTGTAACTCTGCGACATCGCGATGATACCGGCAATCCCAACGACGCAGATCGGGATGATCACAGAAAGAATCTTCGTGCGGATCTTGGTGTTTTTAAGAAACGACATGGGCTCGCCGTAGTTGCCAGGGATCGGACATCACAGACCAGGAGCATCATGCTCGGCGCAAATGCGCTGTATTTAAATTTAAGCAAAACATGCTGACAAATCGGTTAATTGGTAAATTTCGACTTAAAATTGTAATCATGGAACTTGTATTGCCGCCGGACGTTTTCCTCTCTGCCGCAACTGAGTTTTTATCCGCGCCGGACGGGGCGGAAAGACCATATTTCGTGGTAGCCTCGTAAAGCCTGATGCTCTGCTAGTCGCGTTGCTCAAACGAACGCGGCTCGCGATCACTGGCACCTAGTCAAGTTTCGGCAGATAAGGCTGTTCGGTAGCAGATAACTTTTGCACGCGGCAATATCTGCGTGAGGTAATCAAAGTCTCTTATGTTCCCGGTAAGAACCGATATACCTAAATCTTGTGCCTGAAGCAGAACGAGAGCATCGTTCAAAAATCGACGCTCGTGCCCGGCATTTCGCGGCATATTGGAAAGGCGAGCCAAAAGTCCTGCAAGAATACCTGCAGAGCCCCAGATTTGGATATCTGGAGCATCCAACCTATGAGAAGGGATATCGCTGATTGTCTCACTGACGGTCTTCAGAACCGACTTTGTAGCAGGATGGGCTGCGTCCAGGCGGCCGAAAACATGGGTAAGCTCTGAAAGACAAACCGCTGAATGGTAACATAGCCGATAGGTCAGCAAGCGATCGACCGCCTCAGTCGACTTGCCTTGGAGCACATCGAGATAGACGCTCGTGTCCAGCAGCACTGGTCCACCGACGGACGGCTCATTTTCCGCCCACGTGAGGAGATGGTCGTCCCTTCGACGGAGGCCGCCTGCACGTTTCTCTGGCTTTATCGAGCGAAGCGCAGCTCGCAGGTCAAATGCCAAGATCAATATCCATCGGGACAGAGCCTTTGCGACGCACGAGCTTTGCCCCGAAATCGTCCTCGAGCGCAAGCCGTGACAGTGCTAGTTCGAGTAGTTCGGTGTCGGAACTTACATGCGCCCGTTGTTTGGCTGCCTCGACCAGTTCAGATGATACTCGACCGGATAGCCGAGTGTTCTTGGCATTCCCGAGCAACCCACTGGCCCTTGCCTGGTCGAGAACCAGCTTGTTTCGCTTCAGAGCTATCTCTTCCGCTTCTTTGGACTCCATCGCAGTACGAACGACCATTACAATCCCCTTCGTTGAACATAACATAGAGATTGTTCAACAGCGGTTCAAGCGCTTTCAATGAAATTTTCGGAAATCGCATTGTCAAAGCCGCCGTTTGCAGTGGATGCACACCAAAAAACGCTTTGTCCTCATTCTTAAGACTATCAATATCGAGTATTTTCTAAAGGACGCATTAGAGATTCGCCTGATACCGCAGCGCAGGTGAATTCACGAGTGTTCAAGCGGCTGCATCGCAGATAGCGCCAGGCGACAAACCGTTGAATTTGGGAGCTGGGGCAGTTGTGACGCTTGAGTAAAGCAAACACGTAACTGATGAGGCGCCTGCCCGAGACTCAAACCAAGATTGTCGCAGAGTTCGCCGAGGTCTGGCGCAATGTGGTTCTATGTTAAGAAGAACTTTTAGCTAATACTTTTGGCAAAACACGGAGCTACAGCTCTGCCGTCGCTGTTATTCACACAATTTCATATTGGCAATGATGCATATAAATCGACTTGAAGCGGAAAGCATAACGATCATTCGCGAGGCGGTTGCGGAGTCCGACAGACCAGTCCTTCTCTACTCAATTGGCAAGGATAGCTCAGTTCTGCTTCATCTTATCAGGAAAGCGTTCTTTCCAGCTAGGCCGCCATTGCCGTTATTGCATGTCGATACACGATGGAAATTCCAGGAAATGTACCAGTTTCGGGATCGCATTCCGCATCAAACCGGAATGGATTTGCTGGTTCACGTCAATCCTGAGGCGATTGAAAAAGACATAAACCCCTTTGACCACGGCGCCGCGCTTCATACGAGCATCACTAAAACCGAGGGATTGAAGCAGGCACTCGATCACTTTGGATTCGACATGATTTTGGGCGGAGCCCGGCGCGATGAAGAGAAGTCGCGGGCCAAGGAGCGGGTATTTTCTTTTCGCACGCAAAATCACAATTGGGATCCCAAAAATCAGCGACCAGAACTTTGGAACCTCTACAATACCCGGAAAGCCCCTGGCGAAAGCATACGCGTCTTTCCGCTCTCCAATTGGACCGAGTTGGACGTATGGCAATATATCTTCCGGGAAAGCATTCCTATTGTGCCGTTGTATTTCGCCAAGGAGCGTCCGGTCGTTGTACGTGACGGTATGATCCTTGCCGTTGACGACGAGCGCATGAGGCTATTGGCTGGCGAGGAGATCGTTAGCCGCAAGGTCCGCTTCCGCACATTGGGCTGTTATCCGCTGACGGCCGCTATTGAATCCGAGGCCGACACTGTCGAAGGAATAATCGCCGAACTCCTCCAAGCCCATGTCTCCGAGCGGCAAGGCCGGTTGATCGACACCAGTTCGTCGGCAAGCATGGAAAAAAAGAAGCTGGAGGGGTATTTCTGATGCGCAGCCTGGGGCAAAACGACAACCACGATATCGTGCCACCAGAAGAGGTATTTGCCCGCTTTCAGCGTCAGGAACGCTCCCGCGATCTTTTGCGTATTATTACCTGTGGCAGCGTAGACGATGGCAAAAGTACCCTCATCGGCCGCCTTCTTTGGGAATCGCAGCATTTGCTGGACGACCAAATAGCGGCATTGAAAATCGAATCGAAGCGCTATGGCACTCAGGGCAATGAGATCGACTTCGCGCTGCTAGTCGACGGCCTGTCGGCGGAGCGCGAACAAGGCATCACCATTGACGTAGCCTACCGCTATTTTTCCACGCCAAAGCGAAAGTTCATCCTCGCCGATTGCCCGGGCCATGAGCAATATACGCGCAATATGGCGACTGCGGCTTCTACCGCGGATGTCGCAGTCCTGCTCGTCGACGCGCGCAAAGGTGTCCTGACACAGACGCGGCGGCATGCGTATTTGGCCTCGCTGCTGGGCGTTCGCCACGTCGTTGCCGCAATAAACAAGATGGATTCGGTCGCCTACGACCAGCAAATATTCGATCAGATATGCCAGGAAATCTCGACGTTCACGGCGACGTTCGGATTTGAAAGCCTTACACCGATCCCGATCAGCGCGCTTCATGGCGACAACATCGTCGGGCGCACCTCACAAACTCCATGGTATTTCGGGCCGACCTTGATGGACCTCTTGGAGACCGTCAAGATTACGCGGATGCCATCTGACCGGCTTGTCATTCCGGTACAGTGGATCAATAGACCAAATGCGGATTTCCGCGGTGTCTCGGCTACGATCGCCGAAGGCGCGTTGAAAGTCGGCGACGAAGTTCGCGTGACAGCTTCGGGGCAAGTTGCGCGGATCGTGGAGATCATGACAGTGGGCGGCACCGCTGAGCAAGCGGATGAAGGGACGGCGGTCACATTCCGACTTGATCGAGACGTCGACATTTCCCGCGGCGATATTCTTTCATATGCACAAAACCCCTTGGAGATGTCTGATCACATTGAGGCGACCGTGATCTGGATGGATGCAGACGCGGGACTGATTGGCCGCAACTACGACATCAAGCTCGCAACCCAATGGGCCTCAGCATCGATCACCAGCATTAAATATCACATCGACGTCGACACCTTAGCCCATACAGCCGGCCGAACCCTGGCGCTCAATGACATTGCGGTCTGCAACGTCTCCATAAGCCGCCCCCTTGTTTTCGACAGCTATTCCACATCGAAGACCCTTGGCGCTTTCATTCTCGTCGACCGGTTTACGAACGCCACCGTGGCCGCCGGCATGATTCGCCACAATCTCCGACGCGCCCAGAATGTGCATCGTCAGATGTTGTCGATTGCGCGCCAAGATCGCGAACGTCTGAACGGGCATCGAGGCAAGGTGATTTGGTTTACGGGTTTGTCCGGCTCCGGCAAGTCGACACTCGCCAATGCCCTCGAAATCGAACTGCACAGGCAAGGCAAACGCACATATATCCTGGACGGCGACAACGTGAGGCAGGGTCTCAACAAGGACCTGGGCTTTACCGATGCGGATCGCGTGGAGAACATCAGACGAATCGCCGAAGTGGCCAAGCTGATGATGGATGCAGGCCTGATCGTGCTCACGGCTTTCATTTCACCTTTCCGCCGGGAAAGAGAGATGGCGCGTGAACTGATTGGATCCGAGAATTTTCTGGAAGTTTTTGTCGATACGCCGCTCGATATTTGTGAACAGCGCGATCCGAAAGGGCTTTACCGCAAGGCGCGCGACGGGAAATTGCCGAATATGACGGGGATCAGCAGTCCATATGAGGCGCCGACGTCCCCGGATTTCACCATCGAAGGCATATCTCGACCTCTTACCGAGAGCATTAGAGGCTTGATCGACAGCCTTACCTCTGACTAGCCCATGCAAACCGTTTGCCGTTGCTTCGTGAGCGCGACGAACAGCCCACCTTTTCTTTTGTGATTGGGGCCGTGAGATAAGCTCCTTCATCGATAGGAGCGGAACGGAATGGTTGGAGATCGCGCTGATGCCATGCTTGAAGT
>NZ_JARWGH010000054.1:0-26176 GCF_036528765.1 Rhizobium sp. BR 362
CTCGCCAAACACTTCCGGCAGATCACGCCAGGGCGAACCGGTACGCACGATCCAAAGCACCGCTTCGACGAACATACGATTGTCGCGGCCCGACGAACCCCGCGTGCGCTCGTCACCAATGATGTGATGCGATAGCCGCTCCCACTGCTCGTCCCGAAGGATCAGACGATCCAAAACACCCATGACTGCCTCCAAAAGACAGTCTTGAATCTGATTTGCTCAGCCTTGGAAACCCCAAGAGTCCACATCTCCTAATCCTCTCTGAAGGCGCGCTTGATCTGATCGGTCATTGGCTTGGTCAGATAGGCGAGAACGCTTCTTTGTCCGGTCTGCATGAATGCCTCCACCGGCATGCCGGGCAGAGGCGTGAGCTTGCCTAGCCGATCCCACTCTTCCTTCGGCACTTTGGCGCGAACGATGTAATAGCTGAGCCCCGAATGCTGGTCGGTCGTCAGATCCGCCGAAACGGTTTCGACGCGCCCGTTCAGTTCTGGCGTGATGCGCTGGTTGAAGGCGGAAAATCGCAATGCGACCGGCTGCCCCACGGTGATCTGGTCGATATCCTGCGGCGGAAGTTTCAGTTCGGCGACCAATGCATCCTTGTCGGGGACGATCTGCATCATGGTTTCCTTTGGCCCGATCACGGCGCCGGGCGAATGGACATTCAACTGATCGACAATGCCCGCCTGTGGCGCCCTTATATCCACTCGTTTGAGATCGTCCTCGGCAGCGATCAACCGTTCCGAAAACTGGCCGGTATCGCTTTCGGCCTGCCGCAATTGGTCTGAGACTTCGGAGCTGTGGTCCTCATCGATCTGAATGATCTGAAGTTCGGTTTCGGTAATTTTGCCATTGGTCTGGGCGATCGAGGAAACAAGATTGCCGAGCTCTCCCGTCAGGCGGGCGCTCTCTCTTTGCAGCGAATAGACCTTTGCCGCCGGAACGATGCCTTGATCGAACAACCGCTGAAGACTGCTTAGCTCCTTGTTGACGAGCTCGATCTCGATCCGCTTTCCCTTCTCCTGCGCGACGAGGCCGTCCACTTCCTGCTTCAATTGCTGGATTCTCTCGCGCAACTGAGACTTCTGGCCCTGTCGCGATGCCAACCGATCGCTGAACAGTTGCCGCTCGCCGGCGAGTATGTTTGCCACGTTATCGTCATCGGCATTGGACAGCAGATTTTCCGGAAAGCTGATGGCATTTTTGTCGTCGCGCTCGGCGACCAGGCGCGCCGTTCTGGCGGAAAGTTCATTCAAGCGCTTTCTGATGATGCCGAGATTGGCTCTGGTCTGGGTATCGTCCAGCCGGATCAATATTTGGTCGGCATCGACGTGATCGCCATTCTTCACGCGGATTTCGCCAACAATCCCACCTTTGAGGTGCTGAACGGCCTTTACATAGCTGTCGACGACCAGAGTGCCGGAGGCAATGACCGCCCCCGAAATCTTCGTTGCTGCCGCAAGACCGCCCAGCACGCCGAAAAGAAGAAGAATTGTCGCCACGATGAAAATGGAAAGGCGGCGGATCGCGCGCTCAGTGGAAGACAGGCCCGTGTTTTTCATCCGCTTACATCCTCGCCGGCTATCATCAAACGCACCGGCACAGCGCCAGAATGCCTCGTGGATGGACCAAGGATCTCGTCCTTCGGTCCGAATGCCTGTAACTGGCCGTTGGCAATGATCGCGACTTTATCCGCGGCGGCGAGAGCGCTCGGCCTGTGTGCGACGACGATGGCGATGCCGCCGCGCGCCCGGATGCCCATCAAAGCTTTGGTCAAGCATGCCTCACCCTCGGCATCCAGATTGGAGTTCGGCTCATCGAGCACGACCAGGAAGGGCTCGCCATAAAGGGCCCGAGCCAAGGCAATGCGTTGCCTCTGACCGGCGGAAAGTCGCGAACCGCCCTCGCCGATGATCGTATCAAACCCCTCCGGCAGCTTGACGATCATGTCGTAGACACCAGCCGCCTTTGCCGCCGCGATAATCGGTCCGGACTGCATATCCTTCGCAAAGCGGGAAATATTTTCGGCTATCGAGCCGTCGAACAAGCCGACATCCTGAGGCAGATATCCGATATGGCGTCCCAGATCGCTTTGCTCCCACTGCGACAGGGCTGCCTGATCGAGCCTAATCGCGCCGATCACCACCGGCCACAATCCGGTAATCGCTCTGGCAAGCGACGATTTTCCCGAAGCGCTGGGGCCGATGACGCCGAGCACCGTCCCCGCCGATATCTTGAACGCGATATTGCGCAGGATGAAATCGCGGCTGCCGGGCGATGTGAGGCTGATATTTTCGACGCTGAGCTCTTTTTGCGGCGCCGGCAGGGCCACGGCCCGGTGTTCGCTAGGGATCAGATTCAGGAGCTTGGCGAGGCGCGACCAGCTTTGTCGGGCGGCGACAAAGCCCTTCCATTGCCCGATTGCAAGCTCCACGGGAGCAAGCGCGCGGGTGACCATGATCGAGCTGGCGATAATGATGCCGCCCGTCGCCTCCTGCTTGATGACGAGGATCGCGCCGACCGCCAACACGGCGGATTGCAGCATCATCCGCAATATCTTCGCGATCGTGGTGAGCGTGCCGACAATGTTACCCGCCGAGAGCTGGTTTCCCAGATACTCCTCATTCATCGCCGTCCATTTCTCGGTGAGGCGACCGCTGAAACCCATTGCAATCACTGCCTCCCAGTTTCGCCGTGCCGCCTGAGCGAACCCGAGACGAGCCGCGGACGATTTCGCGGCTTCCATGGCTGGTTTTTGCGACAGCAGCTCTGCCAGCGCCGTCAGGACGATGAGCAGGATGGCGCCGCATAGGGCTGTAAAGCCGATCCAGAAATGGAACAGAAAACACAAGATCAGGTAGAAAGGCATCCAGGGCAGATCGAACAACGCGGTCGACCCAGCACCGGACAGGAACGATCGGATCTGTTCGAGATCGCGGACGGACTGCAGCCCATCGTCGGGCGCCTGCATTTTTGTCGGCAGAAGAATGAGGGAGCCGAAAATTTTCCGGTTCATTCGTTCATCGAGAGATACGCCGACACGCGCAAGCAGCATCGAGCGCAGCAATTCCAGGGCGCCCTGGAATATGTAGAGGGTCGCGGCGATGATCGCGAGGCCCGCGAGCGTCGGAAGGCTGCGGCTCGGAATGACCCGATCGTAAACCTGCAGCATGAAAAAGGAGCCGGTCAGTGCCAGCATGTTTATCGCAGCGCTCGCAATGGCAATGCTGAAAAACGCCTTTCGAAGCGACGACAGCATCAGCACGATGAATTTTTGTGGTGGTTCTTTCGGGACCGGAGGCACGTTGCTTCAATCCTTACGTTATCGTCACACGCGGCAAAGATGCCAGGAAGTTTGTCTAGGCCATTTTCCTGCCGGATGGCGCTCTCGTTCGGCACGTCGTTTCCTTACGGCAGGTATGCAATCAGACATGGCCTAGCGAGGCTCGTCGTCAAGGTTGCACATCGCCTATGCGGGGATCATGAGATTGATATTGCGCTATTTTCCCTACAGGCAGGAGCATCTACGACAATCCGCTGCTGCCGCTCTTTCAGGTTTTCGACCTGAGGCCGCTCAAGTCTGTTAAAGTGCCAAAGGCGTCGGCTTCCAGCTCGACCCGGCATGAAAAACAGACATCACACTGCGGGAGGGGATAAGCATGAAGACCTTCGACGCGATTGTCGTCGGTGCCGGGCAAGCGGGGCCGTCCCTTGCCGGACGTTTTGCAGCCGCCGGAATGACGGTGGCTCTGATCGAGCGGAAATTCGTTGGCGGGACCTGCGTCAATGCCGGCTGCATGCCGACCAAGACCCTGGTTGCCAGCGCCCGGACCGCCCATGTGATACGACGAGGCGCGGATTATGGTATCCACACGAATGGCGGCTTATTCACGGACATGGCGGCCGTCGAAAAGCGCGCGGCAGCCGTCATCAATAACGCCCGGAATTCGCTCACGACCTGGCTCACGTCCACAGACGGAATTTCCTTGATACGCGGACATGCCCGCTTCGAAAGCGCGAAGACCATCCGCGTCGGCGACGAGACGCTGACCGCGCCGCGTATTTTTCTCAACGTCGGCGCAAGGCCGGCGATACCTGCCTTCCCCGGACTTTCGGACATCGAATACCTGACGAGTACCTCCATCATCCATCTAACGGCCCTACCCCGCCACCTCGCCATCATCGGCGGCGGCTATATCGGCCTCGAATTCGCACAAATGTACCAGCGCTTCGGCACCGAAGTCAGCATCTTCGAACATGGCCCGCACTTGGCCCCGCGGGAGGATGACGATATCTGCCAGGCGATCGGTGATGTTCTTCGCGCCGAAGGCATATCGATCCATACGAATGCGCAGGACATCAGACTGTCGAAGAGCGGCGAAAACATCCGCATTTCGACTGCGAATGGCAATCCGGATGCCGAAGCAAGCCATCTTCTCATTGCGACCGGACGCCGGCCGAACACCGACGATCTCGGCCTCGAAAAGGCGGGTGTCGCGCTGGACGGCAAAGGCTATATCGTCGTTGACGATAATCTCTCCACCAATGTCGATGGCATTTGGGCCCTCGGCGATTGCAATGGCCACGGTGCCTTCACGCACACCTCCTACAATGATTTCGAGATCGTCGCGGCCAATCTCCTGGACGGCGAAGATCGCAAGGTGAGCGAACGTATCCCCGCTTATGCGCTCTATATCGATCCGCCGCTCGGGCGCGTCGGAATGACGGAGAAAGAAGCGCGGGCAAAAGGACGATCAATCTCCGCCTCGACCATGCCGATGAGCCGAGTCGGCCGCGCCATCGAAAAGGGCGAAACACAAGGCCTGATGAAGGTCGTCGCCGATGTTGAAACCGGACAGATCCTCGGCGCCGCGATCCTCGGCGTCGAAGGCGACGAAGCAATCCACGGCTTCATCGACGCGATGCATGCGCGAACGCCCTATCCGGTTCTGAAATGGGCCGTGCCGATCCATCCCACGGTGTCCGAACTTATTCCGACGCTTCTCGGCGGGCTGAAATCGGGTTAGCCGGTCAGGCGCCCCGAGATAGCGGATCGCCGCCCTCTCCGACGGCCAATATGCTGCGGAGAGGGCGAGCGGGCCTGCTTACTGCAGCGCTTTTTCCATCAAGCGCACCAACCGCTCGGCGAAGGCGCGTGGATCGGCCGGCTTGTCGCCGTCCAAAACGCGTGCCTGATCGAGCAGAAGGAATGCCGCATCGTCGCGCAGCGACGGCTGATCGCTCCTGGCGGCGACGGCTTTTACGACCGGGTGATCCCCATTGATCTCCAGGATCGGCTTTGCGCCGGCCTGCAGACGGCCGGCACCCTGCAGAATTTTTTCGAGCTGCCGGTCGTAGCCCTGTTCGGGAGCCACCAGGCAGACGGCACTTTCGATCAAACGGTCAGAGGCGCGCACGTCCGATACCTGGTCGGCAAGCTTCTCCTTGGCAAAATCGATGAACGCCTGAACCTCCGCGGGCGCCGTCTCACTTGCCGGCGTGCCCTGCTCGACCTTGCTGAATTGCGCGAGGTCGGCGGAACCCTGGGTGATCGACTTGAAGGTCTTGCCCTCGAATTCCGGGGCATTGGTGACCCAGAAGCTGTCGACAGAATCGGTGAGCAGCAGAACCTCGATGCCGCGTGCGCGGAAACCCTCGAGCTGCGGCGATGCCTTCAACTGCTCCAGGCTGTCGCCGACCAGATAATAAATGGCCTGCTGGCCGTCCTTGATGTCTTTGATGTAATCGGCAAGAGAGCGATATCCCTCGCCGGATGCGGTCGTGCGAAAACGCGACAGCGCCATCAGTTGGCTGCGCCGCTCGAAGTCCTCGTAGATGCCTTCCTTGATCAGGCTTCCGAAGGTTTCCCAAAGTTTGAGGAAGGCGTCGTTGTCGCTTTCGGAAAGTTTCTCGATAGCCGTTATGATCCTGTTGGCGACCCCCTTACGGATCGACGCAAGGATGGCGCTTTCCTGGATCATTTCGCGCGAGACATTCAGCGGCAGGTCGGCAGTATCGACCAGGCCGCGCACGAAGCGCAGATAACGGGGCAGCAATTCCGCGTCGTCGGTAATGAAGACCCGCTTCACGTAGAGCTTCATGCGGCCCTTCCGATCGGGATCGAAGAGGTCGAAGGGCTGCGAGCCGGGCACGAAAGCGAGCGCAGAATATTCGTGACGGCCTTCGGCACGAAAATGCACCGTCAGAGCCGGCTCGTCGTACTGGCCGGAAATTCCGCGATAGAAGTCGGTGTACTCTTCAGTCGTAATGTCATTCTTCGATTTGGTCCAGAGCGCAGTGCCGTCGGTTAGCTGCGTTGCTTCAGCACCGGGTTTCTCTGCGATCCTGATCGGAACCGGCACATGGCCCGACTGCTCCTTGACGATCCGCTCGATGGCCCAGCGAGAGGTATAGTTCTTGGCGTCGTCCATCAGATGCAGGGTAATGCGCGTGCCGCGCGCCGGCGCCTCGCTGACATCGATCGGGCTGATGCTATAGCCACCCTTGCCGTCTGAAGACCAGAGCCAGGCATCGTCCGCGCCCGCACGGCGGGATACGACGTCGACGCGCTCGGCGACCATGAAGCAGGAATAAAAGCCGACGCCGAACTGTCCGATGAGTCGCGCGCCCTCGCCTTGCTTGTTTGCCTCGACGCGCTCCATGAACGCCCTCGTTCCGGAGCGAGCGATCGTTCCGAGCGCTTCGATCATCTCATCGCGGCTCATGCCGATGCCGTTGTCCTCGACGAGAAGCCTGCCGCCCTCTTCATCCAGGGTCAATACAATACGGCTGTCGGGATCGTTCGCGAGCAGCGCCGGCGTGGCGATTGCTTCATAGCGCAGTTTTTCGCAGGCATCGGCCGCGTTTGAAATCAGTTCTCGTAAGAAAACATCCTTATCCGAATAAACCGAGTGAACCATCATGTGCAGAAGGCGGGCGACGTCGGCCTCAAAGACGTGGCTCTCAGCGGGATTTTCTGCGGTGGTCGTCGTCATATGCGTCTGGTCTCCTGAGAATTTTGAAAGTCGCGCCGAAGAGGTGGCGGAAGAGAGGCAAAAATTCAAGCTGGCGAGACAAGAAAAAGACCGCTTTCGCGATCCTGTTTACTTCGGTCCCGATGCATTCCCGATATCTGCTGTCCAATAGGATCAGCGAAAAGGTCCCAGGTCAAAGTGCCAGCAATGCCGCATCCCTAGTGCAACGTCGTATTGACCACGCGATATGGATGCGTCATCCGGAACTGTGCGATGACGTTCAAGGCCTGCTGGACGACCTGATCGGCAATGTCGAGATTGTCACGTGCCAGTTCATCGGCATTCTCCTTGATAGCAGACGCCATCGTACGCGACGTAGTAGCAAAGCTCTCATTGCCTTCCATCAGGGCTTCCCGGGCGCTTCCTTCAAGCGTATCGGCAATATTGGCCAGCACTTCTTCGCGCTCGCTGACGCTCAGATCGCGAATATTCTTCAGATTTCCTTCCATCTCAATGTCACTCATACTCACGTTACATCCGAACGCCGATCTCTTTGGAGCCTCGGCATATTGGAGTTAGGAAGTGAAAAATGGCGATTCAAGAGCCGGTCGTACTATGCCGTCGCTGCTGGCTCACTGCCGGTTTTATCGGACGGCCGCCGGCCGTCGGTTCTTTTTCTTGGATCAGTGAAATCTTGGCTGTGTAGGCTCTTCCAGGGGAAACGCCTTGATAAAAGGATCTTTTCGGCCGTCGACGAAATAGGCCCGCAGCCGCTCATAGATATTTGCATTCTCCCTGGGGCTACAGTGCCGCATCGCTTGCTCCAGCATGTCGCCGAGCGCAGCCGACCGCTGATTTCGCCCCGAAACCGTCGAGAAAAACTGTTTGGCGATCGTATGGAAGAGATTCAGTTGCGAAGTGTTTATCAGCTTGCCGGCCTCGTTCAGATTCTCGAAATAACCCTGGACCATATGGAGACGATGCGCCTGTCCTTTGACATAGGCTATCATCACTTGCGCGATGACAACCCGTTCATTCGCCCAGCGGGGGAATATCGCGCTTTCCTCCGGCAAGGCGCCGTTGACCACCAAGATGGTCCGCATGTCCGGCCCAACGACAATCGTCTTCATCTCATAGCTGTCGACGATCTGGTGCGCCATTTTCATCGATCTACCTGGTTAAGGGGCGGTAATTTATAGGTGCCGTCTGACAGCGACCCTAAACGCTGCCAGATCGACCGGCCGGACAAAACTCTGGTAAGCTGTTACTCCAACATGGCGATAAAGCTTTCGCAGAGTTGAATAAATAAGTGCATATGGCTCCATTTTTGCGGGAACGATCGTCATGAAGAAGAGCGCCGGCATCCTGATGTACAGAAGGACGCAGAGCGATATTCTGGTGCTGCTCGTTCACCCTGGGGGCCCGTTCTGGAGCAAGCGCGACGAAGGCGCCTGGTCTATTCCAAAGGGCGAATATCTGGAGGACGAACCCGCCGAGACGGCCGCCCGGCGCGAATTCGCCGAGGAAATGGGCCATCTGCCCGACGGCACGTTGCAGCCGCTCGGCGAGCTGCGCCAGAAAGGCGGGAAACACGTGATAGCCTTTGCCCTCGAAGGCGAATTCGACGTTTCCACCCTTCGCAGCAATCTGTTCGAAATCGAATGGCCGCCTCGAAGCGGGCACTTTCGGTCCTTTCCCGAGGTCGATCGCGCCGAATGGTTCACTCTCTCCGATGCCCGCCGGAAGATCATCGATAGCCAGCTCCCTTTCCTGGCAAACCTGGAAGCGCTCGGCGTCAACTCCACGGACTAAAGGTTCGCAATCGCGACGTTTGAAAACCCGTTTCCCCCTGCAGCCATCGAAACAATATGAGCGAAAAGCAAAGGCAGCGCCATGTGCCGCTGTCTTTGCCATCCCTTGCCGATGCTGACTCAATCGTTGATCGGCTTCAGCGAATTCATGATGTTCTGAACGGCGTCATCATGCTTGTCCTGAGTTTCCTTCGATCCCCAGTAGGTGACGATCAGAAGCTTGTGCTCGGACGGCTGCAGCAGGCCGAGCTCGACATCGACCGGGCCGTCCTTGTCTTTGCCATCCCATTCGAGATGCGCCATCTTCATGCCGTTGAGCACGGAATCTGGAAATTCATGCTTCGACTTGTCGTCGATTTCGACGCCGTTTTTCGACAGAAAATCAATGACGTCGTCGAGAGTTTTATCAATCGTCTTGTCGCTGGCTATATCGACCGAGAAGTAGATTGCAGAGTCCGGTGACGTGGCGTCGACGCCGGTTTCCGTCTCCTTCGGCCCCCAGCTATGCGGAATCGAAACCTCGGCGATCGGTTCCTCGCTTGGGAACTGCAGGGTCTCGGCGTGAGCAAGAAGCGGGAAAGCCGCTGCGAATGCCGCAGCAATGAGAAGCGTTTTTTGCATGAATAGGTCCTATTAGCGTCGGTGTATGCGGTTCTGCCGGCGGCAGGCGTGAGACTCACGTTGCGGGCCAAAAATATCGGCATGCCATTACGAACACGAGACGAAGGCTGTTCGCCGCGAGGTTCAAAATTGGGGTGTTTTCCGACAGAGTGCCCTGCTCTCTGATTGCCACAGGAACGTCGCCGATATAATAACTTGAGTTTCGGACGAAAGTTATAGCGCTAGGTGGAGCTGCAAGCAGAGAATGACGTTTCAGCCAAGGATGCAAAACAGGATCGGCGGTTTCTCCGTCATTGGCGGCGTCCATCGGCGCCGATGGAACGGCATTGTTGCCGACGTCTGGAACGTCAATTGTGCCGCCCGCGCCGGCGGCTACTACATCGCCGACGATCCTAGGCTTTTCATCCTGCTCGATCAGCGCGGCTCCGGCACGAGCAGCGTCAGGCTCTCGCCGTTTGCCCAAAGCCGGAAGCAGGAGCTTGAGCGTGAGAGGATGTCCTACATTCCTGCGGGTATGGAGCTTTGGGCCGATCTCGCCGGCATCGATTTCGTCCGCCATCTCGATATTCATTTCAACGCCGAGGTCATCGGCCAGCGGCTGATGGAGGATCTCGATCCGGGCCGCCTTAACAGTCCACGCCTGCATTTTTCCGATCCGCGGCTCATGGGACTCGCCGAGTTGATCGCTGCCGAATGCGAGAATCCGGAACCTCTGCATGATCTCTATGGTGATGGCCTGACGCTCTCGCTGCTGATCGATGTGCTGCAGCTTCGAGGGTCACAGCCACGCAAGCGCAGCGAACTCGCCTCTTGGCAATTGCGCCGAGCGGTCGACTACATCGAGGAAAACTGCCTCCGAAACATTCGCTTGGAGGAACTGGCGTCCCTGACGGGCCTTTCGCAATCGCATTTCAGCCACGCCTTCAAGGCGTCGACCGGCCTGCCGCCGCACCGATGGCAGATCAAGGCACGGCTCGAACGGGCCAAACAGTTGCTGCTGAAGGGCGACACGCCGCTCACCACCATCGCCGCCGAAACCGGCTTTGCCGACCAGGCGCATTTCACTCGCATCTTCCGCAAGAATGTCGGCACGGCCCCAGCGAGCTGGAAACGCAGCCAGATGGCGTAAAAGCCACACCCTGCGGGCAATTGCCGGCATTGTGGAGAAGTGCCCAAAAACGTTCAATTTCCCGCATTCGAAACAAGCCCCGGCATTTAATATGAGTTAAATGCTCATCTTATTTGAAGAAAGGGCACGCGGCTTAGTCTGCGCGTTGAGAAGTTTGGGGCTGGCGACGGACATGCAGGAAATGACTGAAGGCGTATCGATGAAACGGGCGCTGGCGACGGGCATCGCAATTGCGGCAATGATGCTCGGCTCGCAGGCCGCGGCGCAGGAGAGCCCGACGGAGCTGAAACCGCTCGTCATCAAATCCGGCCAGGACAATGTAGAAGCGAGCGGCACCGCGCCCGTCAAAGGCTATGTCGCCACGAAGACGACCACGGGCTCCAAGATCGATATGCCGATCACGCAGGTGCCGCAGTCCGTCTCGCTCGTCGGCCGGCAGGAAATGAATGATCGCGGCATCACCAATAAGGTCGATGAGGCACTGCGCTACACACCCGGTGTTACGACGCAACCGTTCGGAAATGACGGCGACACCGACTGGTTCTATATCCGCGGCTTCGATGCCACTCAGACCGGCGTCTTCATGAACGGGCTGACGCTCTACAGCTATGGCTTTGGCGGCTTCCAGATCGATCCCTTCATGCTCGAACGCGTCGAAGTGTTGAAGGGGCCGGCCTCCGTGATTTATGGCGGCGCCAACCCGGGCGGCATCGTCAACATGGTGCGCAAGGAACCGACCGACGACCCCTATTATTATACCGAGATCGGCGTCAACAATATCGGCAACGCCTTCCTAGGCATCGACTTTTCCGACAAGCTCTCGGCCGACGGCGTTTATCGCTACCGGCTGACCGGCAAGATTGCGGGCGGCGATACCTATAGCGACTATACGGACGACAAGCGCGGCTTCATCATGCCGCAGCTCACTGTTTCGCCCGATGAATCCACCAAGCTCACCGTCTACGGCATGGTCAGCGGCCTCGATGAGGTTCATAGCGGCAACGGCTTCTTTCCCTATGTCGGGACGGTGGTCGATGCACCCTTCGGCAAGATCGATCGCAAGGCTTTTTACGGCGAGCCGGACATCGACAATCTGAAATATGCCCAGCAGATGCTTGGCTACGAGTTCTCGCACGAATTCGACGGCGGCTGGACCGTGTCGCAAAATGCCCGCTACGGCCATCTCTACAAGCGGGAGGAAGGGCCTTATCTCAACGGTTATGTGGATGGTAATCCGCTTGATCCCTCCTATGACGATCCGGACTTCCTGCTCAACCGTATCGGCTTCTCCTATGACGATCCGGACTTCCTGCTCAACCGTATCGGCTTCTACGAACGCTCGAAGGTCGATACCTTCTCGGTCGATACCCGGGCTCAGAATGAATTCGATACCGGCGCGGTCAGTCACAATTTCATGATCGGCTCGGATTACTCGATCTATCGGCTCGACCAGATCCAAGCTTGCTGCGGCTCCAATCCGATCAGCGCCACCAACCCGGTCTACGGCACGCCGCAGGGGGCCAATTTCGTCTATCTCGATCAGGTGCTGACGCAACAACAGCTTGGCATCTATGCCCAGGACCAGATGCGCTTCGGCGGCGGCTGGCTCGTGACGCTCAACGGTCGCTACGACTTTGTCGATACAAACTCCGATGCCACCGTCGGCACCAACTATCGTTCCAATGACAAGGCGGCGAGCGGCCGTGCGGGTCTCGCCTACGAATTCGCCAATGGCATCACGCCCTATATAAGCGCGGGCACCTTCTTCAATCCCAAAGTAGGCACCAGCGTCACGGGCGGCGGCCTCATCCCGGAAGAAGGCGCGCAATATGAAGCGGGCGTCAAATACGAACCGGATTTCATCGACGGCCTGTTCACGGCGTCCATCTTCCAGATCGACCGCAAGAATATGGCACTGACCGATCCGGTCACTTTCCTGCAGCGGCAGATCGGCGAGGTGCGCTCCCGCGGTGTCGAATTCGAAGGCAAGGTCAATCTGGACGACAATTGGAAGCTGCTCGGCTCCTATTTCTACACCGATCTTGAAATCACTAGGGATATCGACCCCACCGTCATCGGCAATTCGCCCTATCTCGTACCGAATTCGACGGCATCGCTGTGGCTGGACTATT
Source organism: Rhizobium sp. BR 362 (assembly GCF_036528765.1). NCBI lineage: Bacteria > Pseudomonadati > Pseudomonadota > Alphaproteobacteria > Hyphomicrobiales > Rhizobiaceae > Rhizobium > Rhizobium sp. BR 362. The sequence goes on from NZ_JARWGH010000054.1 coordinate 12,668, forward strand.
CCTTCACCAGTGATGCGTTCGACGGCCTGAGCGTCGGGGCGGGTGTCCGTTATCAGGGCAAGTCCTGGGCCGACGAGGCAAACACGCTGCGCGTGCCCTCGGCGACCCTCTTCGATGCGGCGATCCGCTACGAAAAGAAGGGCTGGGGCGCCTCGCTCAATGTCGCCAACCTGTTCGACAAGGAATATGTCTCGGGTTGCGCCGGGGAAAACGTCTGCGGCTATGGTGAGGCGCGGACCATCACCTTCAAGCTGAGCAAGAAATGGTAGTGTTGGGCAGAGGAACTGGGATCGCGGAATGCGATCCCGGTTCCAGGCTTCAATCTCCCTACTTTGAGGCCGCCTTTGCGGCCTCCTCGATCAGCTTTGCAACGTCGTTCGGCTTCGACAGAAACACGGCGTGGCTGGCCTTAACCTCATAGGTCTTGCTTCCGGCGCGCTTTGCCATGCTGCGTTCAAGCTCAGGATTGATCGACCGGTCTTCCGTTGCCACAAGCGCGAAGCTCGGCTTCTTTTTCCAAGCCGGCGCACCCGCTTCGGCGCCAAATGCCTTCTGCGAGGCAAAGACCTGAGACTTGGCGATGAAATCCGCCTCAGCCTGCGGCAGGTCAGCGGCAAACGCCTCGTGCACCGCCGCCGGATCCAAATAGAGGAAACCATCCGGCGTTGCCTTGATGGCGTCCTTCCTCATGTTCTCGACAGGCTTGCTCTGAGCGAGCGTCGCCAGGCTTTCACCCTTATCGGGCTGAAAAGCGGCGATATAGACGAGGGCCGCGACATTGTCGGCATTTCCGGCATCGCTGATGACCATGCCGCCATAGCTATGGCCAACGAGCACGCTCGGACCATTTTGCAAATCGAGCACACGTTTCGTCGCCGCGACATCGTCAGCCAACGACGTGAGCGGTTCCTGCACGATCGCAACCTTGTATCCGTCCTTCGTCAGAATATCGGACACGGCTCGCCAGCCGGAACCATCGGCAAACGCGCCGTGAGTGATAACGATGTTCTTCACTTCGGCAGCAGCGGCAATGGACCATGGAGCTGTTGTCGTTACCACGAGAGCCACAGCGGCCCGGGACAGAATCTGTTTGATCATGGAGAAGTCCTTTCCTGATTTAGTTTGCGCGATATTTATTACGTCGCTATCTGCTGGGCGCTCTCCGCCTGTCCAGGTACATGGGGCGACCAATTTGTCCGCCAATGTGTACCGCCGGCGTCCGCATACATTGCCTTACAAATTTCCCGTCAGTGAACCTTATGCGTCCCTTTGCCGTTGCGATTGCGGCGAACCGATCGTAAGGAAGCACGCGGCGGCTCTGGCGGTTGAACGACCATCAACCTCTGAGTTTGGGCCGGAGGCGATATGCGACGATGAAATCCCATACCCTTGCCGTGTTGGTCATAGACAAAAACCGTATTCGCGCGTCGATCATCGAGGCCGGATTGCGCGAGGCCGGGTATGAGAACGTCACAATCGTCCATGACATCAATGGCATCGCCCGCAGGATCAGCGAGATCAATCCGGATGTGATCGTCATCGATCTGGAGAATCCCAATCGAGACATGCTCGAAAACATGTTCCAGCTCTCCCGCGCCGTGAAGCGGCCGATCGCCATGTTCGTCGACAGGTCGGACGAAGCCTCGATCGAAGCGGCCGTCGATGCCGGCGTTTCCGCCTATATCGTTGATGGGTTGAAGCAGGAACGCGTGCGGCCGATCCTGAAAATGGCCATCAGCCGCTTCAACGCATTTGCGCGCCTCAACCGCGAACTGGAAGAGACCCGGAGTGAACTCGAGAATCGCAAGGTGATCGACCGCGCCAAAGGCCTGCTGATGAAATCGCGGGGCATTTCGGAAGAAGAAGCCTATGCGCTGATGCGCAGGACGGCCATGAACCAGAACCGCAAGATTATCGACATAGCGCAAAGTCTGGTAACCGCGATCGGCCTGCTCGATCCAGGAGAAAATGCATGACGCAGACACAAGAGATCGTCGCCGGGTTCCTGCCCCTTCTCGACAGCGCCCTGCTCGTCATTGCCAAGGAAAAGGGTTTTGCTGAGGCCGAGGCGCTCGACCTCCAGCTCGTGCGGGAAGTCTCCTGGGCCAATATTCGCGACCGGCTCGCCGTCAGCCGCTACAATGTGGCGCACATGCTCGGCCCGATGCCGATTGCCTGCAATCTCGGACTGACACCATTGGCGCCGCGGATGATCGTGCCGATGGCGCTCGGTCTTGGCGGAAATGCGGTGACGGTATCGTCAGCGCTTTGGGAGCAAATGACGGCCGCCGGCGCGACAGATGATCTCGACGCCGGTCGCAACGGCAAAGCCCTGCATAAGGTCGTGCTTGCCCGCCAAGAACGTCCGCTGCGCTTTGCCGTCGTCCATCCCCATTCCGGGCACAATTACGAGCTGCGCTATTGGCTTGCGGCTTGCGGTATCGATCCCGACCGCGATGTCGAGATCATCATCCTGCCGCCGCCGGAGATGGCCGATGCGCTTGTCGCAGGGCAGATCGACGGTTACTGCGTCGGCGAGCCGTGGAATACGGCCGGTGTCTTAAGCGGCCAAGGCCGTATGGCAACGGTTAAGGCCGCCATCTGGAAATCCAGCCCGGAAAAAGTGCTCGGCGCCAATGCCGGCTGGGCGGACGAGCATCCTGACGCCATGGCCGCCCTTCTCAGGGCCTTGTACCGCTCGGCCGTCTGGTGCTCCGATCCGGAAAACGGGGAGAACCTGGCGTCTGTCCTCGCCAAGCCCGCCTATATCGGCCGCCCCATCGACTGGCTGTTGCCAGCCCTTTCCGGCAATCTGCAGGTCGGGGGTGGTCGGGTGACGAGCGTCACGGATTTCTTCGTTCCACGTGCCAAGGCGGCAACCTTCCCGTGGAAAAGCCATGCGCTCTGGTTCTATACGCAAATGGTGCGTTGGGGGCAGGTCGCCCACGATGAAGACAACGAAACCATCGCGCGGAACACCTATAGGCCGGATATCTACCGATCGGCATTGCAGCCTCTTGGCGTGCCCCTGCCCGGCGCCAGCGCCAAGGTCGAAGGCGCTCTTCGCGTGGAAACGCCGGTCGGTTCCACCGACGCCAGCCTGACGCTCGGCCCAGACGGTTTCTTCGATGGCGGCTTGTTCGATCCGGACAAGATCGATGCATATATCGAGGCGCAGAGGCAGCCGAAGACGGCTAATTAATGCGTTTGCAGCGATCTATGGAAATCCGGCGCAGAAGGCTCGAATCCCTGCCAGTTTGAATTCAGATGATCGGCCAGCCTTATGGCAAAAGCCAGGATCATCAATGTCGGATTTGCATGGCCGCTGGTGGGAAACACCGATCCGCCGGCAACGTAAAGATTAGGCAAGCCGTGAACCCTGCAATTCTGATCGACGACGCCCGTCTTCGCCTCAGCCGACATTCGCGTCGTGCCGAGCGTATGCGCCATGTCGATGATCACGACATCCTGTGGCCGCCGCTCAAGTGCCCAATCTTCAAGTATAGGGGCAGGCAGGCCGGCGCTTACTAAGGCTGTGCGTGAAAGCTCGGCAATCCTAAGCAGCGTTTGACGTTCAACATCGTTGATCCGCCAGGCGACTTTGGCCAATGGCACACCAAACCGATCCTTCCGCGAACTGAGGCTGATCCTGCTGTCGGGATTGGGAATTTGCTCGGAAATCGCCTCGATCCTCAAGCCGACCAGCTTGTGAGGCACGCCGTGATCCTGGAATTCATTGGCAACCAAATTCGGGGACATCCTGATGGCGGTGTTTATCACGATGTCCTTGAAGGCCTTCGGCGTCCGGCCGTCGGAAAGGACCTTCATTCCGAGCCCCTTGGCGATAAGTCCGGAGCCTGCCGCAACGGAAAGCAGATCGCGCCCGACTTTTGTGCTGTTTCGGCGTACCAGCCGCTTCAATGCATCCCATGGATCGTCTGGTGCGCGCGCCGTGGCGAAATAGACAGCGGCATTCAGCAGCTTCTCGCGCTCCTGTACCTCCGGGGTTAGCGCCAAGCCATGCATGAACATATGCGCGCGGCCGTTGTGATGAACACCGAAGAAGCCGAAGAGCTTGGTGAGCACGGTCATCTGATCGGTCGGGATGGCACCGATGCGAGCGGCGGGATGATCCATGAGATATCGCCCGACGACATCGTGGTGATTGCCAATACCATTGGAATGTACATCGTTAGATGCCAGCAACAGCCTGGCGTTCTCAATCCCGCTCGCGGCGAGCACGCACTGTCTGGCTTGGATGCGTGCGCGCTTGCCGTCGATGCTTTCGACGTCGAGATGTGAGAAACGTGATCCATCTGGGCTCAGACCGACACGCGTCACGGTCGCGTTCAGAAGAACATGAATGTTCTCCGGCCGCTGCGTCATGAGCTCGCTGCCGAAGCGCATCACGTCGAGCCGATCTACGCGCGAACGGGCAAACTGCCAGTAGAAGGAGTGAAGCCCCTCCTTGTCAAAGCGGGCCGGCGGCTCCTTGGGACTGAGGTTCAGCACTTCCATTGCGCGCAGGATATAGGAATCGATTTGCTCACGGGTGACAGGCCAACCAGAATTTGGAACCCAGGAGCGAACCTTAAAATCAATAGCATCGAAAGGTGCTGATTTTCCGGCCCATGCATGAGTCGATCCGCCAAGCGCTCGGCAACGAACACCGAAGGGCTGGATCTCCTGGGACCAGAACTTGGCTTGCGGGCTGTGAAATGCGACCCGCTTGCGGGACTGCGCCTCCGACTGCGGCTGGCCGACGCTCTCAATCTCGTTGAGCGTCGAATGCTCAGGATTTTCGAACTCCAGCCCGCTTTCGACGACGAGCACTTTTCTGCCCGCCTTCGCACATTGGGCTGCAATTGTGAGCCCCGTGGGGCCGCCCCCTACGATTACGAGGTCCGATGTAATAATAGAATTGTCGTCGCGACTGGACAGTTGCTCGATTTTCATCTGGCTCAGTTTCCGTTACTGCGAGCAGGCAATCCAACGTTAAAACGATCAGACCCCTTCTACGAAATTTTAGACCAGTAACCAAGATAACCAAAAGTGGAGGCTCCGATGCCTGTCGGGTCATGATGCGTCGGAGCCTGGGGTAGAAGGTCATCCTGCGTGATTACATCGAAAGAGGTCACGATCAGAAGCTCGCCTCTTTGACGACCCGCCAATTGGGAAGACCATAGGGTTTTGGCCAAGGATAGAGCTCCTTGTCATTGAAATAGACAACCGCCGTTAGCTTCGGAAATTCCGAATATTGCTTGGCAGCGTTGGCAGCCCAATTGGCGACATAGGTGGAGTCGCCATCATAACCGAGTTCGGCGACGACGACGGGCTTGTTGAAGGCCTGGACCAGCTTGTATTTGGGCGTGAGCAATTGCGCAAAGGTCCGGTCCACGCCGAAATGATCCCTGTCGAACTGCTGGAGGCCGAACACCGAAAGACCGATGACATCGACAACATCGTCGCCAGGATAAAAAGAGGCAAGGCTGGGCTCGCCTTTCGGCGACCACATAAATTTCGCCGACTTGTCGTGTTGACGGCAAACATTCACCATTCGCCGATAAGCAGCTACGTAGCTGCTGGGTTTCCAGTGCGCCCAGGTGAACTGGTTGTCCGTTTCATCCATCTCCTGCGCCCAGCGGATGGTCACATCGCTCTTCAGGGTAGCTGCAGTCTCACAGACAGCAGCCATGTTGTTGTCATATCGGCCGGCCAAAATGCCTTGAAGCAGCTCTTCGGATGTCGACCGCCAATCCACTGCCCAAGACCACGGTTCCACGGTGATCAAAAGCTTCCGCCCGCGTTTCTGCGCGTAGTCATCGGCAAGCGAAAGCGTTCCGAGATCAACATCTTCCCAAGGAAGGAAAATATGTTCGATCTTGGAGTTCGGGTCGTTCTTGAAATCACCGTGCGGATCATATGCGCCGAAGATAACAGAGTCCGGACCGATCTTCGGCCGCTTGTCGGCAATCCGTCCTGTACGAGCCGCTTCGCCGCTCGGGATTCCGCGGGGTATGCTTGCCGCCAAGATTGTTCCCGTCGTCGCCAAGGTCACACACAAGGCGATCATTGCTGCTTTGGTTTTCCTGTTGCTCATTGGGTTTTTCCTCCTGTCAACAACATCGGCAATGCCTGCCGGCTAGTCGTTTCCGATCCACTAGCTCGGGTCTGATGTTTCTTCCTGCGAAAGGTTGATACTCGGCGTTTTGGCCAACCAGTGCGGCTTAAACTTCAGCTTCTGAAGGTCCTGCCTTCCAAAACCGGCACCGGCCACCGCATAGCGCGTTTCGTAAAGCCGGAAGCGTCCGATCCCCCACGTCAGGGACGCCAGCCCTTCCGTTCCGCGTTCAATTGTGGCGAATCCGGGAGCAGCGATGAGGCAGAGAAGGCCCGCGGCCATTGCCGGCCGATACATTCTTGCGCGAATTCTGACGACATTCTCCCGGGCGTGCTGGATGACGATGACCAGCAACAAAAGGGTGTAGAGCACCGAGTTGATAATTGCGAAGATGTAGAAACCCCGTGTTTCACCAGCCCTATCGACAAGCAGAACCGGCAGAACGGAAGCAATCGACAGAAATGCGTAGGGCAATAGAACGCGCCAAGGCAGCGGATCCACTTCCGATGCACCTTTTGGCGTAATTCGAAAGTCGACGTAGGAGTCGGTCATCCAGTCCCGGATGGCAGCGATCGTTCCAGCCACAGCCCAGGGCCAGCGGGCGAAGAGGAAAAATACTCCCTCCCAGCCCAATATCTTGGCATCGAACGGCCGGAATGAGCCGCTGGCTCGCCACCGATAGGCGAGCAGCATCAGCGTGATGGAGAGCGGCGCGCAATGGGCGAAAAATTCCGGATAGGTAACCGCAACGAAGTTCTGATGGCAGCCAAGCGCCAGAATTGGCATGAGGAACATTAAGCACATGAACAGCGCAAAAAGCGGATACCACAACTGAGAAAACACAAATTGGCATTTCAATCTCAGCGGCAAGCGCGGAACATAGATCGGCGAATAGCGCAGCAACAGCATGACAAGGCTGCGTGACCACTGAAATTCCTGGGTGACGAGATCGGCGAATGTGCGGGGGCCGTCGCCATGGGCGATGGCATCAAGCGCATGCACGCCACGCCAGCCATAAGCATTCATCATCAAGGTCGTCGAATGATCTTCGGCAAGCTCGGGTCCCAGGCCCCCTATTTCCTTGAGGGCGACGGTGCGCACGGCATAGTGCGATCCGATGCAAAGAGGAGCGAGCCCGTCATTATAGCCGGCCTGGAGGGAGCCATGCATGCTCGCCTCTGCATAGAGCCGCCCGCGTGCAGACCAGCTTTCCGACGCGTTACGATCGCAAATGCTCGGCGCCGAGACGTAACCAACGTTGGGATCGCCAAACGGACGCAGCATTTCGACGAGGTAGTCAGGTTCCGGAACATGATCGGCGTCGAGCTGCACAACGAAGTCGTAGCGCTCATAGCCGTAATGATCATAGAAGAAGGCGAGATTGCCTTCCTTGCATCGCGTGCGACGCGGCCAGGTCGTCCGGTGATAATCCGGCCTGTTCTTTCGTGTCGAGACGAAGACGCCATGCTGGCGGCACCAGTCCAACGTCTCGGGCGTCGGATCTTCGTCAGCGAGCCACGTGTCATGCGGAAATGCTTGATCAAGCATGGCCTGCATGGTCGTCGCAACGACGGAGAAAGGCTCGGACGGAGCTTTGGTGACGACCATCGCGACGCGGCTGCCTGCCGGCAGTTGCAGCGGTCCGTTGGGCTTCCGCGCACGATAGAATATCGCAACGAAATAGGCAGGCAGAAGGGTGACCCAGGCCAGTATGGCCGTCACCAGCGTGAAGCGCCAAAAGCCGATGTAAAGCTCCGGCTTCAGCCACCAGGCCCAGAAATAGACGAGCATAGCCAGCCAGATTGCAGCACCGGCGAGATATTCCAGCCGATCGCGACCTTGAAGAACCGGGATCATGAGCGGTTCAGCCGTTTCCTTGGACGTCTTGTCGGTCGCGTCTGTCATGTCCGCGACTCCAGGCCAAATAAGGGAGCTGCAGTCTTGATGATGGTGTCGATGTCGGAATATTCGGGCGAGAAGCCGAGCGCCTCGCGCGCGAAAGCCGGATCGGTGTAGAGTGCCGGCGGATCGCCGGCCCGTCTTGCATGCATCTCGACCGGCACGTCGCGTTTGGTGATACGGCCGATGGCCCTTACGATCTCGTTGATGGATGAGCCGTAGCCGGTACCGAGATTGACGGAAAGATTGCCGCCGCCATTGACGAGGTGTTCGAATGCCAGAACATGGGCGCGAGCCAAATCCGTCACATGGATATAATCGCGTACGCAGGTGCCGTCTTCGGTGTCATAGTCGTCGCCGAAGACAGCAAGATGCGGGATCGCACCGGCCGCAGCGAGCAATGCTCGCGGAATGAGATGGGTCTCGGGCTCATGCCATTCGCCGAGTTCTCCATCCGGATCGGCGCCACAGGCATTGAAGTATCGCAGCGCGACATATTTCAGCTGATAGGCTGCCGCGTAATCCTTCAGGATCTGCTCAACGATGAGTTTCGTCCTGCCATATGGATTGATCGGCTGTTGCGGCGTCGTCTCGGTGATGGGGAGCGACTCCGGGGTGCCGTAGGTTGCGCAGCTTGACGAGAAAATGATTTTGTCGATTTCAGCGTGACGGCAGGCATCCAGAAGCGAGAGCGTGCCGCTGACATTGTTGCGATAATATTTGGAGGGGTCCTCGACAGACTCTCCAACATAGGCGGATGCAGCGAAATGCACGACCGCATCCGGCTTATACCTTAGGAGAACCTGGGTCAGGCCGCTGGTATCGAGGATATCGCCATGCACGAATGGTCCCCAGCGTACCGAAGAACGATGCCCCGTAACCAGATTGTCGAAGACGATCGGTTCGATATTTTTTGCATGGAGTAGCTTGGCCGTGTGGCTGCCGATATATCCGGCGCCACCGGCTACCAGAACTTTTCTCTGCGACATCACGCGGTCCCCACCCATTCATGTGCTTCTTCGGTGAGAAGACGGTCGAAATAGCAGATCGTCTTTTCCAGGCCGGTCGAGAGCGGCACTAGCGGCTGCCATCCCAGTCTCTCCTGAGCGAGGCTGATATCGGGGCGGCGCTGGCGCGGATCGTCTGTCGGCAACGGCTTGCAAATGGTCTTCGAGCGGGAGCCGGTCAGTTTGATCACCTGTTCGGCAAGTTCGAGAATGGTGAACTCACCTGGATTGCCGAGGTTGACGGGGCCGGTGAAGGACGGGTCGGTCGCCATCAACTGCTGAAAGCCCTCGATGAGATCATCGACGAAGCAGAACGAACGCGTCTGCGAGCCATCCCCGTAGATGGTTATGTCCTGCCCCTTCAGCGCTTGCACGATGAAGTTCGATACGACACGACCATCGTCGGGACGCATGTGGGGGCCGTATGTATTGAAGATTCGAGCAATCTTGATCTCGACGTCGTATCTTTGATGAAAATCATAGAACAACGTTTCGGCGCTGCGCTTGCCCTCGTCGTAGCAGGACCGGGGGCCAAACGGGTTCACATTGCCCCAATAATTCTCGACCTGCGGGTGGACCAGAGGATCGCCATAGACTTCGGAGGTGGAAGCCTGGAAAATGCGAGCGCCAGTACGGGCGGCCAATTCCAGCAGATTGAGCGCACCGAAGACGGATGTCTTCATCGTGTGCACCGGGTCAGCCTGATAGTGCGGAGGCGATGCCGGGCAAGCAAGGTTGTAGATTTCATCGACTTCGATGTCGATTGGATCGATTACGTCATGCCTGATGACGCTGAAGCGGTTGTAGCTGCGCAGATGGTGAATATTGCGCTCAAGTCCCGTCGAGAAATTATCGACGCAAACGATACTGTGGCCTAATTTAAGGAGACGCTCACAGAGATGCGACCCAAGAAAACCTGCGCCGCCGGCTACAAGAATGTGCCTGGGTTGCTGCTTGGAGCGAAGAACACGTATGTCCCCAAGAAGCTTGTTAAATTCAGAACGATTATTTACTGGACGCATTACTTTCATCGGACTGACCTCAAAATCTACCTATTCTTTTGCTGACGTAAAAACATTTTTAATGTTTTTGCTTCAAGCTAAAGCGTTGTAAGGCAGCGTTGGTATTGCTGTTTTTTATACTTGTGAGGTCATGAACTGTCGTTAGCTGCGCATCCTGAAATTTGCCGCAGCGTCCATATTTGCAACAGCTCATACAAGCGGTCGCGATTTTCGGGACAGACGGGGGAGCAAGGTGGCCTGCTGGCGAGAGATCAGATCAAATCGAGGTTGCTAAACTCGGCGATCGCAGTCGTTGTGACGCTACCGGGAACGAATTCCCAGCCACATATCGACCTAAGCTGCGTTTCCTAATGTCCGAGGGAATTCAGCCAATCGCCGAATGGATTTGCACTACCATCCTTCGGGTCCATGGGGGAAGCTGACCGAGCAAGGAAGGTCGGAGCCGCAATATTTCGGGCCTCGCGGGGCGTATAACCGAATTCCTTGCTAAACGCTCGGCTGAAGTGAGCCGCAGAGGCAAACCCGGCCTCGGTGGCGATTTCCACGATCTGCTTTCGATTGACGGTGTTACTGAGCGCGACGTGCGCCCAAAAAAGGCGACGCTTTTGAATATAGTGGAGAACGCCGCCGCTCGACTCGAACAATTGGTAGAGTCGAGTACGCGAAATGCCAAGCTCCCGGCACAATGTATCCGGTGTGAGATCTTGCGAACTCAAATTGCGCTGAACGAAGCGGCGTACGCGCTCCATCAGGGCTAAATTACTCTGGTGTTTTTCAGGGCCAGAATGCTCAGCGGACGACGAAATACATGTCACCAGCATATCGTGGGTCGTTTGGACGACGCGGGGAAGGTCTGCCGCAGTCATGCTTGCTAACTTCGTCTCGACGCTGTCGAGATAATCGATCAGCAGCTTAGCGTAGGTGTCGGAGAATGTCGTATTGCTTTTGATCTCGTTGAAGGCGGGCACATCCAAAAACAGTTCCCGCGGCAGATAGACGGAGAGGCTTTGCGACTCGGTAGCCCTTCCCCTGAACGGATGGCCCAAGGACCTCAACTCTACTCGTCCTCGTTCACCCGTTGATACGTTTCCGTCCACTTCCGTCCAGCTTTGGCCCGCGCGCAACAGCACGATATGCCAGTGGTCGATTGAATTCGACCGCAGCTTTGTCGCTGAACGCGAATAGGAATGGGCGGGCACCGATTGCTGGACGACAAGCATGCCGCCCAGATTCCAGGCGGTGTGATCGGCAGGGAAGCCAGCTTCCGCCGATACGCCGTCCGGCAATCTGATATCTATCAGAGGCGCGAGATACCCCTGCCAGGCTGCGAATTGATCGCTCGGCGGCAGCTCATGGGTGGAAAACCGCAGAGGCTCCAGGGCCGGCGGCAAAGGCGGACTTGCTTCTTGAATAGCATCCGACGTCCGAGGCCAACGCCGGCGCTCGACTTGCAAAGGAGGGTGCGTGCTCGCCTGCCCGTCATTTTGATTGTCGACGGGAACCTGCGGCGAATGCCCATTCTGAGGTGAGTCAGGCAATATTTCCTCACAACTTTCGGGAGGCTATTTTGTACCACTCTAAGTGTTTATCAGCAAATGATTTAAAACCAAATCGTTAATGATGAATGACGCATATATTATTCAATCTAACGGGGAAACTCCAACGCCTCTTTGCTGCAGGGGAATTGGCGTCGAGGGCAGTACGTCTTTCTCAGAATCAGCAACGGCAGCAAAATAGCCAGCTTGCCGATTCGGGGCTACCGCTTTGGGCGGGAAACGAGAGGCTCAATGGATAAATGTCAGGCAATAGTCTGCGAACGGGCATATCCGCCAGAGAACCATGGCTTCTTCGACGACCTCGGAGTGCAGCTCGTCCTACCATCCGACAGCTTCATCATCGGCGACACGGCGGCCCTCTTTATTTGACGCACCTATTATCGCGAGAAGCATCAAACGCTCTCCGTGAATAATCGGCAGCTTGCAAGATCAACCGCAAGCTGCTCAAATCGGCAAACAGCCGGCCAGAATTCCAATTCCCGCAGGGCCGATCTGTCGCAATTCATTCGCCGACCGACAACCGACAGACAGGAGGAAACCAATGACTGTATTCCGAACGCTGTTCCTATTGTGCGTTTTTGGTGCGATGAGCACCTGCGCCTTTGCCGCTAACACGACACAAAACATGAAGACAAAACCCCCAGCAATGTCAGTGCCGTTGACCGCTGAGGACGTGTTCCGGCTTTATTACAATCGCACCTGGATATGGAAGGACGGCGCAGGCTATTTTGCGGCCAAGGGGCGCGAATTCAAGGCCTGGTCTGGCGAGGGAACAGGATCGTACGGGACCGGTCGTTGGTTTGTGACGGACCAGGGCAAACTCTGCTTCAGGGCCACATGGTACGCGAAGACTGGACACGCCTTGGCCGTGACCTGTTTCAGTCATCGGAAGAGAGGCAATATCGTATTCCAGAAGCGCGAACCGGGCGGAGATTGGTATCCATTCAAGACAACGCCGGCCAACGCGGACGATGAATACGGCAAGATAAAGCCCGGAGATTACGCGTTGGCCGGATATAATCGCATGCGGATCAAATTGTCGCAAAGCAAATAGATCGGGCATCGATCCTGCTCGACGAAGCCGTCCGCACTTGAGCTCGCGCAGGAGCCGAACGGATGGCTTCTCTGACTTTCACGCAAGGCCAATTCGGCGCTCGGATGGGCGGGGAAACCGCTCATCTCAGGAAGCATTTCGATGTTTGCCCGAATCCGCTTGGCGTACAAATATACGGCGCCCCGCCGGGATAAATTGGCCTCACGAATTTTGCCGAAGCGCTTTTGCTCTTGATGATTTTCTTTTTTGTATCGGAGGGCTTTAAAATGTCTTGATATCCCCGCTCCGTCGCGGCTGCCATATTCATTGGAATGGCGGCACAGGCCGCGATGATCAAAGCGGGCTTCACAATATCCCACAACAACGTCCAGCACTGTATTACTGTGGGTTTTCTTCTTTTAAGCCCTTCTAATAAAAGGGAAACTTCAATTATTCTGTCAGAAAACATCCAAAAATATCCCCATAGTTTGGAAGTGTTTTAAGGCAAGATGTATTTCAGGACGCTTAACGAACATCCCCGACAAAACTCAAGGTTTATGAAGCGAGTCGCACTTTAGCAGCGTACTGACAGAAGCCTGCACAAAGCTTATGCGGGCTGGATATTCGTACGCATCCGAGGAGGGCCGCCTTGCTGAGAAGTGAGGCGAGTTGGATGATCTGTCTATATGGACGTTGATATAGACAGTGTGAGAACCGTGGATTTAACGATAGAGAGCCGGCCGCAAGTCAGCCGGATGGAGATTGTCGATAGCGGACGACGTCGCCGTTTCAGCAAAGAAGCCAAACTTGCTATCGTGGCGGAGAGTTATTCCGCTCCCCGGCAGGTTTCGGCAACGGCACGCCGCCATGG
>NZ_JARWGH010000055.1:0-20501 GCF_036528765.1 Rhizobium sp. BR 362
GAACTACCGTCCGCAGTTCTACTTCCGCACGACGGACGTGACGGGCATCGTGACGCTTCCGGAAGGCACGGAAATGGTTATGCCAGGCGACAACATCACGGTTGACGTCGAGCTGATCGTTCCGATCGCGATGGAAGAAAAGCTGCGCTTCGCAATCCGCGAAGGCGGCCGCACCGTCGGCGCCGGCATCGTCGCTTCCATCGTCGAGTAATCCCCGGATTATTCGTTGGTTACGAAGGCCCCGCTGGAAACAGCGGGGCTTTTCGCATTTTGGAGGAGACCAGTGGGATTGATCGTTCTGACAGGCGCATCCGGCTCCGGAAAGACGGCAATTGCCGATGCGATTGCCGAAAGGTATACGCATGATTTTGCGGTCTATCGGTTCGATAATATCGGCGTGCCGCCGGTGGATGTGATGATGAGGGATCACGGCTCGCCGGAAGCCTGGCAGCGCGACAAGACCATCGAATGGATGGCGAACCTGGCAAAGGTTGCGCAGAGTGGAAAGCCGGTCCTGTTCGAAGGGCAGATGCGAATCTCCTTCATCGCCGAAGCGGCCGCGGCTGCCGATATCGCCGACTACAAGCTGCTCCTGGTTGATTGCGACAATTCTACGAGAACGGAGCGGCTTGCGGTCGGAAGAGGTCAGCCAGAGCTTGCGAACAAGGACATGATGAACTGGGCTGCCTATCTGCGCGGGGAGGCGGTTCAGCACGGCTGCGAGATCTTTGACACCAGCCAGCTCTCACTCGATCAATGTGTTGCGCATGTGCTGGAGCATCTGCACAAGTAGGAGGCCGCAAGCAAAATTGATCGAAGTCTCCGACTGGGATGTCTGGGACTGCCCCAGTTCGGCTTCCGTTCCTGCATCGCTTATCGCCGACTGAGGCAATGCGTCCGTGCCCGATGCCTTGCGAAATGTCGGAAAGGGTCTATCTATCGCTCGATTTTACCCGGAGGAGATTTCATGAAGAAGCGCATTTTGTTCACCGGCGGCAGCGGCAAGGCCGGGCGTCACACCGTTCCATGGTTGGTCAATGCTGGTTACGAGGTCCACAATGTCGATCTCGTGCCACTGAACAGCCCAGGTGTCACCAATCTGGTCGCTGATGTCACCGATGCGGGACAAGTCTACAACGTCCTTACCATGCATCGGGATTTCCCCGATCTCGATCAGGGCCAGGGTGTGCAGCCTTTCGATGCCGTTGTGCATTTCGCCGCCATACCGCGCATTTTGATCAAGCCTGACAACGAAACCTTCCGCATCAATACGATGAGCACCTACAATGTCATCGAAGCGGCGGCAAAGCTCGGCGTCAAGAAGATCATCGTCGCGTCCAGCGAAACGACCTATGGCGTCTGCTTTGCCGAAGGCCATCGCGATTTCCACCAGTTCCCGCTGGAAGAGGACTATGACGTCAATCCGATGGATTCCTACGGCCTGTCGAAGGTCTTGAACGAGAAGACGGCGCGCGCCTTCGCCGAACGTTTCGGCATAGACATCTATGCGCTCCGCATCGGCAATGTCATCGAGCCGCACGAATACGAGCGTTTCCCGGAATATTTCGCCGATACCGACATCCGCAAGCGCATAGCCTGGAGCTATATCGATGCGCGCGATCTCGGCCAGATCGTCCATCTCTGCATCGAAAAAAGCGGCCTCGGCTTCCAGGTGTTCAACGCCGCCAACGACACCGTATCGGCGAACACCCCGTCCCGGGAGCTTGCCGCCAAATACTTCCCGAACGTGCCTTTTACCCGCGAGATCGGCGAGTATGAAGGCCTGCTCTCCAACCGCAAGATCCGTGAGGTCCTGGGTTTCAAGGAAGAGCATAATTGGCGCCGCTACGTGAAGGTTTGAGGCTGCACTGCCGAATGATGTGACAGCCGGGCCTCATTCGGGGAGCCCGGCCGAAGCCTCGCCAAGGCCAGATTGCCTCTCCATTTGTTACGGAAGAAAACCAAAAATGCTTCCGCAAACACTCGACAAATATCCGGGTTTAAGTAAGTAGGTTTGCGTTCGCGAGGCGTATCGTGGAAATTGCACCCGCTTTCCAAGATGCAGTCGGCACTCGCGTCTTGAACGAACATCGTGTGGCTTACGGCCTGCAAAATGTTGGCGGCGCGATTTGCGCGGCGATTTGAAAGCTAATAACCGGTTGATCCCTTTGGTGATCAGCCGCTTCGGAGGGACTATGAACGACGGTGTTGCACGTATTTTTGTCGGCTTTGATTCCAAGGAGGTCGTCGCCTACCACGTCCTCACGCAAAGCATAATCGAGCGCTCTTCGATCCCCGTGGTGTTTTCGCCGATCGTTCTCAGCAATCTCGACGGCATCTTCACGCGCGAGCGCAACCCGCTGCAGTCGACCGAGTTTTCGTTCTCCCGCTTCCTGGTTCCCTACCTCAGCGATTACGAGGGCTGGAGCATCTTCATGGATTGCGACATGCTCGCCCGCGCCGATATCGCCGAGCTTTGGAAGCTACGCGACGATCGCTATGCCGCAATGTGCGTCAAGCACGACTATCAGCCGAAAATCGAGACGAAGTTCCTCGGCCAGACTCAGACCAAATATGAAAAGAAGAACTGGTCGAGCATGATCCTCTTCAACAATGCCAAATGCCGGGCATTGACAAAGGATTACGTCAACACCGCCACGGGCCTGCAGCTTCATCAGTTCAAATGGCTGGAGAGCGACGATCAGATCGGTGAGGTCCCCGTGACCTGGAATTACCTCGTCAACGAATATGACTACCGGCCGGATGCGCAACTGGTGCATTTCACCGACGGCGGACCGTATTTTGACGAGTACCGCAACGACGACTATGCCGAAGAATGGTTCGCCATGCGTGATCGCATGCTGCACGTCCAGCAGAAGTAACCGGGCTGGATCAGGGCGTGGGCTTCGAAGCAGGAAACAACGAAATCGGCTTCCCGAAGGCAGGGGCTGCCGCAGGCTTGACGACCGCCGATGAATGGTGGTCCGTGCTGGCGGCCTTCTCCCATATCGTTCTTGTCGCAAACAGCGATGCCGTCGATATCGGCAGCCTTCAGGCACAGTTTCCGTCCAGTGCGCTCTTCGTTTTCTTTAATAAGGTCTACAAGGTCCTGGACCGTCCGTTCCAGGGGCATTCGCTGTTGATTTCGCGCGGCCAGCCGCGCGGCGCCAACATCGTCTATCGGGGCGAGGTGGGCGATGTCGTCAAATTTTTCCCAAAGGAATATTTCCTCGGGATCATGAACATCCGCCTCGGGCTTGAGGAAAAACTGAATCCGGCCGCCGATTTTCAGGGTGCGCCGACCGGCCATCTCGATCTCGTCGGCTTCTGCAGCGATTTCTACACGGAAGGCAAGACACCGACGAGCGGCTTTGCCATGGCGCTCTGGCTGAGCGACCTGAAATTGCCGGGCGCCATCGTGCTTGCCGGCTTCTCGGCGAAACGGAGCGAAAAATGGAGGGTGGTGTCGGTCCATGACTGGACCTTCGAGCAGACCTTCCTGCGGCTCTTCGCCCGCTTGGGAAAGATCACCATTCATGGTGGCGTGTCGCTCAATCCCTACATCCGGCTTGCCGAACGCTTCTGCGAGGTTCCGCCGGCCGAAATTGCCTTGGCCGCATCGGAGGTGCTGACGGAGCGGCTCGGCAATACCGACGCTGAAGTCGACAAGCTGATCTCGCTGACCAATGTGATTCGCTCCACAGACAATTTCCTGCGTCATCTCAGGCCGAAATTCCTGAAGCGGAAGCCGAAGGGAACGCCGGGAGAGCCGAAGGAAGGCTGAGAATTGCCAGCACCACGCGTCGGAGGGAGGCGCTCGAAGCCCACAATTCCCGCGGTCGACAGTGTTGCAAATCGTCCGCATTGATCGAAGCTGCGGACACTCTTGGGAAAAAACGAAAAACGCACTTGCCAATCGTTTCGTCCCGTCTTAAAGGAGCGCCATGTTTTCGAAAGGCGCTGGCGGGCAACTGCTCGGTGCAAGTGATCGGAACATAAAGGGGTATAGCTCAGTTGGTAGAGCGGCGGTCTCCAAAACCGCAGGTCGTAGGTTCGAGCCCTGCTGCCCCTGCCATTTTCCTTGATTTGACTGGCGCGTTTGTTTCGCTGCTTCTTGGGTCGGGGATTATGCCGGATGGGCGGCAAATTTTCGGAAGCACCGAATTCCCTCTTGTTAAATTGGGAATCGATGTTTATGTAGGGTTCAACAGACACGCGGTGCGTGGGGCTGATATGTTCAGCTTTACGCGCCGTAATTGCGTGGGCAGTCAATGGCATCCAAAACGAATCCACTTGCGTTTCTGCAGCAGGTCCGCTCCGAGACGTCGAAAATCACTTGGCCGTCCCGCCGCGAGACGATGATCTCGACGGTGATGGTGCTCGTCATGGTCATTTTCGCCTCGTTGTTTTTCTTTGCTGCTGACCAGCTCATCGGCTGGATTCTCGGCTACGTGCTGAATACCGGCAATTGATATCGGGTGGAGATGAACATGGCGGCACGTTGGTACATCGTCCACGCTTATTCTAATTTTGAAAAGAAGGTGGCTGAATCCATCGAGGAAAAGGCCAAGCAGAAGGGTCTCGATCACCTGTTCGAGAAAATCCTTGTGCCGACCGAAAAGGTGGTTGAAGTGCGCCGCGGCCGCAAGGTCGATAGCGAGCGCAAGTTCTTCCCGGGTTATGTGCTGGTGCGCGCCAATCTGACGGACGAAGCTTACCACCTGATCAAGAATACGCCGAAGGTCACTGGCTTTCTCGGCTCCGACAATAAGCCCGTTCCGATTCCGGATTATGAAGCCGAGCGCATTCTCGGTCAGGTCCAGGAAGGCGTCGAGCGGCCGAAGGCTTCGGTATCCTTCGAGATCGGCGAGCAGGTCCGCGTTTCCGATGGTCCGTTTGCCTCGTTCAACGGCACGGTTCAGGACGTGGACGAAGAGCGTTCGCGCCTGAAGGTGGAAGTGTCGATCTTCGGTCGCGCTACGCCGGTCGAGCTGGAATACAGTCAGGTCGAGAAGGTCTGATCTTCGTTTGAGTTTGGATGTAAGTAAGTAAGTATTTACTTACGTCTCGCGGCAAAGCCGCAATCCGCGTGGAAGGGCAGGGGTCTTAGCCGGACCTTTTGATCCGCACCACGCAACCGCAGCCGCCGGAGCGATCCGGCATAGTAGGCCGGGCAACCGGTCATGTAGAAAGGCAGAGAGAAATGGCTAAGAAAGTTGCAGGCCAGCTCAAGCTGCAGGTTAAGGCCGGCTCGGCGAATCCGTCGCCGCCGATCGGTCCTGCGCTTGGTCAGCGTGGCATTAACATCATGGAATTCTGCAAGGCGTTCAATGCCGCCACGCAGGAAATGGAAAAGGGTATGCCGATCCCGGTCGTCATCACCTACTACCAGGACAAGTCCTTCACCTTCGTCATGAAGCAGCCGCCGGTCAGCTACTTCCTGAAGAAGGAAGCGAAGATCCAGTCCGGCTCGAAAACCCCGGGCAAGGGTGCCAAGGCTGGCACGCTCACCAAGGCTCAGGTCAAGTCGATTGCCGAAGCCAAGATGAAGGATCTGAATGCCGCCGATATCGAAGGCGCAATGGCCATGATCGAGGGCTCTGCCCGCGCCATGGGCCTGGAAGTGGTAGGTTAAGACCATGGTTGCAAAGCGTATTCAGAAGATCCGCGAAGGCGTTGATCCCACCAAGCTCTATGCTCTGACCCAGGCTATCGGCATGGTCAAGGAACGGGCTGTCGCCAAGTTCGACGAAACGGTCGAAATCGCCATGAACCTCGGCGTCGACCCGCGTCACGCCGACCAGATGGTCCGCGGCGTCGTCAACCTGCCGAACGGCACTGGCCGTACGGTTCGCGTTGCCGTCTTCGCTCGTGGCGCCAAGGCCGACGAAGCCAAGGCTGCCGGTGCTGACATCGTCGGCGCCGAAGACCTGGTCGAAATCGTTCAGGGCGGCAAGATCGACTTCGATCGTTGCATCGCGACGCCGGACATGATGCCGCTCGTCGGCCGTCTCGGTAAGGTTCTCGGCCCGCGCGGCATGATGCCGAACCCGAAGGTCGGTACCGTTACGATGGACGTCAAGGGTGCTGTTGAAGCCTCCAAGGGCGGCGCGGTCGAGTTCCGCGTCGAGAAGGCTGGTATCGTCCATGCCGGTATCGGCAAGGCCTCGTTCGATGCCAAGGCTCTGGAAGAAAACATCCGCGCTTTCGCCGATGCTGTCATCAAGGCGAAGCCGGCTGGTGCCAAGGGCAACTACGTCAAGCGCGTAGCTATCTCTTCGACCATGGGCCCGGGCGTCAAGATCGAGCCGTCGACCGTTACGGCGCCGAGCGCCTAAGGGTTCTGCCGGGCAGTGTGCCCGGCATTTAAGAATTCC
The DNA here is from genome assembly GCF_036528765.1 of Rhizobium sp. BR 362. NCBI lineage: Bacteria > Pseudomonadati > Pseudomonadota > Alphaproteobacteria > Hyphomicrobiales > Rhizobiaceae > Rhizobium > Rhizobium sp. BR 362. Next base: position 6,378 of record NZ_JARWGH010000055.1, read on the forward strand.
TGGCCCTTCGGGGCCGGGAGATCCGGAGAAATCCGGAATTCCTGTCCGAGATTGCAGGTGGTTGAGACCTTAATCACTTTGCCTGCATGAGACGGGTAAGACCCGAATTTTGAAGAAGTTCTGCTTCGATAAACTCGGTTCGAGCCTTGGATGCCTTGTGCCTTGGAGCCTTAGGGCTCGAGCGCGAGGGGACAGGATCCTCAAGCGTCGCTTGGGATCTCTTAGCTGATCCCGGGAGGCAAAAGGCAACCCGGCAGGTCCGTTTATCGCGGTCCTGTCAACTGGAGAAAAGCAGTGGAAAGAGCGGAAAAACGCGAATTCGTCACGGAACTGAACGAAGTCTTCAAGGCTTCGGGCTCGGTTGTCGTGGCCCACTATGCTGGTGCTACAGTCGCTCAGATGAACGATTTTCGTTCCAAGATGCGCGCTGCTGGCGGCACCGTCAAAGTCGCGAAGAACCGCCTGGCCAAAATTGCTCTTCAGGGCACGGATGCGGAAGGGATTTCCAATCTCTTCACGGGTCAGACGCTGATCGCATACAGCACCGATCCGATTACCGCTCCGAAGGTCGTCGTGGATTTCGCCAAGGCCAACGATAAGATCGTTGTTCTGGGCGGCGCCATGGGAACAACCACGCTCAACCCGGAAGGCGTCAAGTCGCTCGCGACCCTGCCTTCGCTGGACGAGCTGCGTGCAAAGCTGCTGGGCATGATCCAGACCCCGGCTACCCGCATCGCAGGTGTGGTTGCAGCACCGGCAAGCCAGCTTGCTCGTGTGTTCTCGGCCTACGCCAAGAAGGACGAAGCCGCTTAAGGCGGTTTTTCGCTGTTCATAATCAACCAGTTCGAACCGAACAAAAGGAACTACAAAAATGGCTGATCTCGCAAAGATCGTTGAAGACCTCTCCTCGCTGACCGTTCTCGAAGCTGCAGAACTGTCCAAGCTCCTCGAAGAAAAGTGGGGCGTTTCCGCTGCTGCTCCGGTAGCTGTTGCTGCCGTTGGCGGTGCTGCTGGCGGCGCTGCTGCTCCGGCTGAAGAAGAAAAGACCGAGTTCGACGTCATCCTCGCTGATGCCGGCGCGAACAAGATCAACGTCATCAAGGAAGTCCGCGCCATCACCGGTCTCGGCCTCAAGGAAGCCAAGGACCTCGTTGAAGCCGCTCCGAAGGCTGTCAAGGAAGGCGTTTCCAAGGCTGAAGCCGCTGACATCAAGAAGAAGCTCGAAGACGCTGGCGCAAAGGCCGACGTCAAGTAAGCTTGAAACTGCTTTGGGAGGTGGCATTTTGCCGCCTCCCATTTGCCGTTTTTCCGAACAAATTACCCAAAAGCCGCGGGCAAAACGGCTTTTGGGTAATGGGTTCTTCAAGAGGATGGTCTCAGACCGAACCGCGACGCAATCCGTGCCGAGCGGTTTCGGTCAGTTAGACGAGATTGAACTACTCATTGATTGATGGGATCGCCTGGCCAGCGGTTCCCATCCGTTGCAGGCCCGGGTGCAGGATTTTAAAGGAGCGACGATGGCTCAGACCCTTTCGTTCAACGGTCGCAGGCGCGTACGCAAGTTTTTTGGTAAGATTCCCGAAGTCGCAGAGATGCCGAACCTCATCGAGGTTCAGAAGGCGTCCTACGATCAGTTCCTCATGGTCGAAGAGCCCAAGGGCGGCCGCCCTGACGAGGGTCTCCAGGCCGTATTCAAGTCGGTTTTCCCGATCACCGATTTCTCCGGCGCCTCCATGCTGGAGTTCGTATCCTATGAATTCGAACCGCCGAAGTTCGACGTCGACGAATGCCGCCAGCGCGACCTGACCTATGCCGCGCCGCTGAAGGTCACTCTCCGTCTGATCGTGTTCGATATCGATGAGGATACCGGCGCGAAGTCCATCAAGGACATCAAGGAACAGAGCGTTTACATGGGCGACATGCCGCTCATGACCAACAACGGTACCTTCATCGTGAACGGCACCGAACGCGTTATCGTGTCCCAGATGCACCGTTCGCCGGGCGTTTTCTTCGATCACGACAAGGGCAAGAGCCACTCTTCCGGCAAGCTGCTCTTCGCTGCCCGCGTCATCCCGTATCGTGGTTCCTGGCTCGACATCGAATTCGACGCCAAGGACATCGTCTACGCCCGTATCGACCGCCGCCGCAAGATTCCGGTGACGTCGCTGCTGATGGCACTCGGCATGGACGGCGAAGAAATCCTGTCGACCTTCTACACGAAGTCGCTCTATGAGCGCTCCGGCGAGGGCTGGCGCATTCCCTTCAAGGCGGAAACGCTGAAGGGCGCCAAGACCGTTACCGACATGATCGACGCCGATACCGGCGAAGTCGTTGTCGAAGGCGGCAAGAAGCTGACCCCGCGCCTGCTGCGTCAGTTGCAGGAAAAGGGCCTCAAGGCCTTGAAGGCCACCGACGAAGAGCTCTACGGGCTGTTCCTGGCGGAAGATATCGTCAACTTCCAGACCGGTGAGATCTATCTCGAAGCGGGTGACGAAATCGACGAGAAGACCCTGCCGATCATCCTCAAGGCCGGTTTCGACGAAATTCCGGTTCTCGGCATCGACCATATCAACGTCGGCGCCTACATCCGCAACACGCTGTCTGCGGACAAGAACGAAAACCGTCAGGACGCTCTGTTCGACATCTACCGCGTCATGCGTCCGGGTGAACCGCCGACCATGGAATCGGCAGAAGCCATGTTCAACTCGCTGTTCTTCGATGCGGAGCGTTACGATCTCTCCGCCGTCGGTCGCGTGAAGATGAACATGCGTCTCGATCTCGACGTTGAAGACACCGTCCGCATTCTGCGCAAGGACGACATCCTGGCCGTGGTCAAGATGCTGGTCGAACTGCGCGACGGCAAGGGCGAAATCGACGACATCGACAACCTCGGCAACCGCCGCGTCCGCTCGGTCGGCGAACTGATGGAGAACCAGTACCGTCTCGGCCTGCTGCGCATGGAGCGCGCGATCAAGGAACGCATGTCCTCGATCGAAATCGACACGGTCATGCCACAGGATCTGATCAACGCGAAGCCGGCTGCTGCCGCCGTTCGCGAATTCTTCGGCTCCTCGCAGCTCTCGCAGTTCATGGACCAGGTGAACCCGCTCTCGGAAATCACCCACAAGCGCCGTCTTTCGGCTCTTGGCCCGGGCGGTCTGACCCGCGAACGCGCCGGCTTCGAAGTCCGCGACGTGCATCCGACCCACTATGGTCGTATTTGCCCGATCGAAACGCCGGAAGGCCCGAATATCGGTCTCATCAACTCGCTGGCGACCTTTGCCCGCGTCAACAAGTACGGCTTCATCGAAAGCCCTTATCGCCGCATCATCGACGGTAAGGTGACCAACGATGTGCTCTACCTCTCCGCCATGGAAGAGGCGAAGTACTACGTTGCGCAGGCCAACGCCGAGCTCGACACCGACGGCTCCTTCATCGAGGAATTCGTCGTTTGCCGTCATGCCGGCGAAGTCATGCTCGCTCCGCGCGACAACATCAACCTGATGGACGTCTCGCCGAAGCAGCTTGTTTCGGTCGCTGCCGCTCTGATCCCGTTCCTGGAAAACGACGACGCCAACCGCGCTCTCATGGGCTCGAACATGCAGCGTCAGGCCGTGCCGCTTCTGCGGGCCGAAGCGCCATTCGTCGGCACCGGCATGGAGCCGGTCGTCGCCCGTGACTCCGGTGCTGCCATCGGCGCCCGCCGCGGCGGCGTGGTCGACCAGGTCGACGCAACGCGTATCGTTATCCGCGCCACTGAAGACCTCGATCCGTCGAAGTCCGGCGTCGATATCTATCGCCTGATGAAGTTCCAGCGTTCGAACCAGAACACCTGCGTCAACCAGCGGCCGCTGGTCACCGTCGGTGACGTGGTCAACAAGGGTGACATCCTGGCCGACGGTCCGTCGACCGATCTCGGCGATCTGGCGCTCGGCCGCAACGTGCTCGTCGCGTTCATGCCGTGGAACGGCTACAACTACGAAGACTCGATCCTGCTCTCCGAGCGCATCGTTGCCGACGACGTGTTCACCTCCATTCACATCGAAGAATTCGAAGTGATGGCGCGCGACACCAAGCTCGGTCCGGAAGAAATCACCCGCGATATTCCGAACGTTTCGGAAGAAGCCCTGAAGAACCTGGACGAAGCCGGCATCGTTTACATCGGCGCTGAAGTTCAGCCGGGCGATATCCTCGTCGGCAAGATCACGCCGAAGGGCGAAAGCCCGATGACGCCGGAAGAAAAGCTCCTGCGCGCCATCTTCGGTGAAAAGGCGTCCGACGTTCGCGACACCTCCATGCGCATGCCGCCCGGCACGTACGGTACGGTCGTCGAAGTTCGCGTCTTCAACCGCCACGGCGTCGAGAAGGACGAACGCGCCATGGCGATCGAGCGCGAGGAGATCGAACGTCTCGCCAAGGACCGTGACGACGAACAGGCGATCCTCGACCGTAACGTCTACGGCCGCCTGATCGAGATGCTCCGTGGCCAGGTCGCGCTTGCCGGTCCGAAGAGCTTCAAGAAGGGCACGGAACTGTCCAACGCCGTCGTCTCCGAATATCCGCGCTCGCAGTGGTGGATGTTCGCCGTCGAGGACGAAAAGGTCCAGGGCGAGCTCGAAGCTCTGCGCGGCCAGTACGACGAATCCAAGTCGCGCCTCGAACAGCGCTTCATGGACAAGGTCGAGAAGGTCCAGCGCGGCGACGAAATGCCTCCGGGCGTCATGAAGATGGTCAAGGTCTTCGTCGCTGTGAAGCGCAAGATCCAGCCGGGTGACAAGATGGCCGGCCGTCATGGCAACAAGGGCGTCGTATCGCGCATCGTGCCGGTCGAAGACATGCCGTTCCTCGAAGACGGTACGCATGTCGACATCGTGCTGAATCCGCTCGGCGTGCCGTCGCGCATGAACGTCGGTCAGATCCTTGAGACGCATCTCGGCTGGGCTTGCGCCGGCATGGGTCGTCAGATCGGCGAACTGATCGAGGCCTATAAGGCAAGCGGCAACATCGAGCCTCTGCGCCAGACGATCGATATGGTCGTCGGCGACGGTCCGAAGAGCGACGACGTTCACGAGTATGACGACGCGTCGGTCCTGCGTCTGGCTGATCAGTGGAAGCGTGGCGTGTCCATCGCGACCCCGGTCTTCGACGGCGCCGGCGAAGTTGACGTCAACGAGATGCTCGCAATGGCAGGTCTGAAGCAGACCGGTCAGTCGACGCTCTATGATGGTCGTACCGGTGAGCAGTTCGACCGCCAGGTCACGGTTGGCTACATTTACATGCTGAAGCTGAACCACTTGGTCGACGACAAGATCCACGCCCGCTCGATCGGCCCGTACTCGCTCGTCACCCAGCAGCCGCTGGGCGGTAAGGCGCAGTTCGGCGGTCAGCGCTTCGGCGAAATGGAAGTCTGGGCGCTCGAAGCTTACGGCGCAGCCTACACGTTGCAGGAAATGCTCACGGTCAAGTCGGACGACGTGGCCGGCCGCACCAAGGTCTACGAAGCGATCGTCCGTGGCGACGACACCTTCGAAGCGGGTATTCCGGAGAGCTTCAACGTTCTCGTCAAGGAAATGCGGTCGCTGGGCCTCAGCGTCGAACTGGAAAACTCCAAGGTCGACGATCTGCAGGCAGCCGGCCAGCTTCCGGACGCAGCCGAGTAATGGCCGATAGGGTGCGCGCTGTCCGTCAGCGCGCACCGTTCCCGCCGGTGCCCGAATTCGCGTGGCGCTAGGCAGGGACGATTTCGCCGCATTCTGCGGTTATTGTCGTTTTAAAGCGTCAGTCCGGTTCCCGGGAATTTGCCGGCACTGATCGCAATTCGAGGGCGTTTCGCCCCTAAAGGAGACAGGCATGAACCAAGAGGTCATGAATCTTTTCAATCCGCAGGTGCCTGCACAGAATTTCGATTCCATCCGGATTTCGATCGCATCGCCGGAGAAGATTCTTTCCTGGTCTTATGGTGAGATCAAGAAGCCGGAGACGATCAACTATCGTACGTTCAAGCCGGAACGCGATGGTCTCTTCTGCGCGCGAATCTTCGGGCCGATCAAGGATTACGAGTGCCTGTGCGGCAAGTACAAGCGCATGAAGTACAAGGGCATCATCTGCGAAAAGTGCGGCGTCGAAGTTACGCTGTCGCGCGTTCGCCGTGAGCGCATGGGCCACATCGAGCTCGCCGCTCCCGTTGCCCACATCTGGTTCCTGAAGTCGCTGCCGAGCCGCATTTCCACGCTGCTCGACATGACGCTGAAGGATGTCGAGCGCGTCCTCTACTTCGAAAACTATATCGTCACTGAGCCGGGCCTGACCGCGCTCAAGGAGCATCAGCTCCTGACGGAAGAAGAGTACATGCTCGCCGTCGACGAATATGGCGAAGACCAGTTCACCGCCATGATCGGCGCTGAAGCGATCTACGAGATGCTGGCCAGCATGAACCTCGAGAAGATCGCCGGCGACCTGCGCTCCGAGCTTGCCGACACCACGTCGGATCTCAAGCAGAAGAAGCTGATGAAGCGCCTGAAGATCGTCGAGAACTTCATGGAATCCGGCAACCGTCCGGAATGGATGATCATGAAGGTCGTCCCGGTCATCCCGCCGGACCTGCGTCCGCTGGTGCCGCTCGACGGCGGCCGTTTCGCGACCTCGGATCTGAACGATCTTTATCGCCGCGTCATCAACCGTAACAACCGTCTGAAGCGCCTCATCGAGCTGCGCGCACCGGGCATCATCATCCGCAACGAAAAGCGCATGCTGCAGGAATCTGTTGATGCGCTGTTCGACAACGGCCGTCGCGGCCGCGTCATCACCGGCGCCAACAAGCGTCCGCTGAAGTCGCTGTCCGATATGCTCAAGGGCAAGCAGGGCCGCTTCCGCCAGAACCTCCTCGGCAAGCGCGTCGACTATTCCGGCCGTTCGGTCATCGTGACCGGTCCGGAGCTGAAGCTGCACCAGTGCGGCCTGCCGAAGAAGATGGCGCTCGAGCTGTTCAAGCCGTTCATCTACGCTCGCCTCGACGCCAAGGGTTATTCCTCGACCGTCAAGCAGGCCAAGAAGCTGGTGGAAAAGGAAAAGCCGGAAGTTTGGGATATCCTCGACGAGGTCATCCGCGAGCATCCGGTTCTCCTGAACCGCGCGCCGACGCTGCACCGCCTGGGCATCCAGGCCTTCGAACCCATGCTGGTCGAAGGCAAGGCCATCCAGTTGCACCCGCTCGTCTGCACGGCCTTCAACGCCGACTTCGACGGTGACCAGATGGCCGTTCACGTGCCGCTGTCGCTCGAAGCCCAGCTCGAAGCCCGCGTGCTGATGATGTCGACCAACAACATTCTGCATCCGGCAAACGGCGCGCCGATCATCGTTCCGTCGCAGGACATGGTTCTCGGTCTCTATTACCTCTCGATCCTGAACCAGAACGAGCCGGGCGAAGGCATGGCTTTCTCCGATCTCGGCGAGCTGCATCACGCCCTCGAAAACAAGGTCGTAACGCTGCACTCGAAGATCCGCGGCCGCTTCAAGTCGGTCGACGAAGACGGCAAGCCCTATTCGAAGATCTATGAAACGACCCCCGGCCGCCTGCTGATCGGCGAACTGCTGCCGAAGCATGGCAAGGTGACCTTCGACATCTGCAACCAGGAAATGACCAAGAAGAACATTTCCAAGATGATCGACACGGTCTACCGTCACTGCGGCCAGAAAGACACGGTCATTTTCTGCGACCGCATCATGCAGCTCGGCTTCGCCCATGCCTGCCGCGCCGGCATCTCGTTCGGCAAGGACGACATGGTCATCCCGAACACCAAGGCGAAGATCGTCGGCGATACCGAAGCGCTCGTGAAGGAATACGAGCAGCAGTACAATGACGGTCTGATCACCCAGGGCGAAAAGTACAACAAGGTTGTCGACGCCTGGGGCAAGGCCACGGAAAAGGTCGCCGAAGAAATGATGGCCCGCATCAAGGCCGTCGAATTCGACGAGAAGACGGGTCGTCAGAAGCCGATGAACTCGATCTACATGATGAGCCATTCGGGCGCCCGCGGTTCTCCGAACCAGATGCGTCAGTTGGGCGGCATGCGCGGCCTCATGGCCAAGCCGTCGGGCGAAATCATCGAGACGCCGATCATCTCGAACTTCAAGGAAGGCCTGACCGTGAACGAGTACTTCAACTCGACGCACGGCGCCCGTAAGGGTCTGGCAGACACCGCCTTGAAGACCGCGAACTCCGGTTACCTGACCCGCCGTCTCGTCGACGTCGCGCAGGATTGCATCGTGACGCACATCGATTGCGGCACCGAAAGCGGCCTTACCATGACTGCCATCGTCGATGCCGGTCAGGTCGTCGCCTCGCTCGGCGCCCGCATTCTCGGCCGTACGGCGCTGGACGATATCGACCATCCGGTCACGGGTGAGCGCATCGTCGATGCCGGCAAGATGATCCTCGAGCCCGATGTCATCGAGATCGAAAAGGCTGGTATCCAGTCGATCCGCATCCGTTCGGCGCTGACCTGCGAAATCCAGACGGGTGTCTGCTCGGTCTGCTACGGCCGCGACCTTGCTCGCGGTACGCCGGTCAACATCGGCGAAGCTGTCGGCGTCATCGCCGCTCAGTCGATCGGTGAGCCGGGCACGCAGCTCACCATGCGTACCTTCCACTTGGGCGGCACGGCGACCGTGGTCGACCAGTCGTTCCTGGAAGCCTCGTATGAGGGCACGGTGCAGATCAAGAACCGCAACATGCTGCGCAACTCCGAAGGCAGCCTCGTTGCCATGGGCCGCAACATGACGGTGCAGATCTTGGACGAACGTGGCGTCGAACGCTCTTCGCAGCGCGTTGCCTACGGCTCCAAGCTCTATGTCGATGACGGCGACAAGGTGAAGCGCGGCCAGCGTCTCGCAGAATGGGATCCGTATACCCGTCCGATGATGACGGAAGTCGCCGGTACGGTGCACTTCGAAGATGTCGTCGACGGCCTCTCGGTTCTCGAAGCGACCGACGAATCCACCGGCATCACCAAGCGCCAGGTCATCGACTGGCGTTCGACGCCGCGCGGTTCGGATCTGAAGCCGGCGATCGTCGTCAAGGACGCCAGTGGCAATGTCGCCAAGCTGTCGCGTGGCGGTGAAGCCCGCTTCCTGCTCTCGGTCGACGCGATCCTGTCCGTCGAGCCGGGCCAGAAGGTGTCGCAGGGTGACGTTCTTGCGCGTTCGCCGCTGGAAAGCGCCAAGACCAAGGACATCACCGGTGGTCTGCCGCGCGTTGCCGAACTGTTCGAAGCCCGTCGTCCCAAAGACCATGCCATTATCGCAGAGATCGATGGTACGATCCGCCTCGGCCGCGACTACAAGAACAAGCGCCGCGTCATCATCGAGCCGGCGGAAGACGGTGTCGAGCCGGTCGAATACCTGATCCCGAAGGGCAAGCCCTTCCATCTTCAGGAAGGCGACTATATCGAAAAGGGTGACTACATCCTCGACGGTAACCCGGCTCCGCACGACATCCTGGCGATCAAGGGCGTGGAGGCTCTGGCTTCCTACCTCGTCAACGAAATCCAGGAAGTCTACCGCCTTCAGGGCGTTGTCATCAACGACAAGCACATCGAAGTGATTGTCCGTCAGATGCTGCAGAAGGTCGAAATCACCGATGCGGGCGACAGCCAGTACATCGTCGGCGACAATGTCGACCGTATCGAACTGGAAGACGTCAACGACCGCCTGATCGAGGAAGGCAAGAAGCCGGCTTACGGCGATCCGGTTCTGCTCGGCATCACCAAGGCGTCGCTGCAGACCCCGTCCTTCATCTCCGCCGCGTCCTTCCAGGAAACGACGAAGGTGCTGACGGAAGCTGCAATCGCCGGCAAGACCGACGGTCTGCAGGGCCTGAAGGAAAACGTCATCGTCGGCCGTCTCATCCCGGCCGGTACCGGTGGCACCATGACGCAGATCCGCCGCATCGCGACGGCTCGCGACGAGCTGATCCTGGAAGAGCGCCGCAAGGGCACGGGAGCCGCCGTCGCCACGCCGATGCTGCAGGATATGGCCAACGAAAACGCCCCGGCCGCTGAATAAGCGGCTGGAGAGTGAGCAAAATCAAAACCGCCCGGAACGATCCGGGCGGTTTCTTTTTTGCATCTATATTGTGAAGAGCAGGCGAGGGTGGTCCTGCACGATCCCCGCCTAACGAAACCGGATGATCGCCACTTCGCCTTCCAGCGCGCCCTGATAGGCAGAGGCATGCGGTTCTTCGTCCGGCACGTCGGTCAGCATGCCGATCTGATCGAGATCGGCTTCGATGAAGCCCTCTTCCGCAAGGGCATTCAGCGCTTCGCGAACGGCCGTGTCGTCATCCGGCGCCTTCAGCATGACGTGCAGGTCGACGCCTTCGCCGCCGTCGGTTTCATATCCCTTGCCGATGATGATGAAGACCATGGGGCCGTCGAAATTGTTGTCGTTGTCTGGCTCGGTGATCATAAGTCTTCCTTCGGTGATATCGATTCGACCGAGCGATTCCCTGAACTGCCCTTGCCGACCGGTGAAATTGTCTTTCTGTGATTCCTTATAGGGATTTTAACGAAATACCCAAGTCCAACTTGCCCGAGCGACGCCATTTCCTCATCCGAGGCGTCAAACGGCTGGTTTGGCCGGCCTTTTCGGGGTTTGTGACAAAGATAATTCTTAACCGGCCTTGACGAACCGGCGGGAAACCAGTAGTACCCCCGCCATCAGGACCCATGTGAGGCATGGCTGTCCGGAGCGACGCGCTCTGGAGTTCACCTCAAACAAGGTTCTAAACGCACGTTGAAGACACGAATGCTGCACGCAAGACGCAATTTACTGCGTCCTCTGCTTTTTTGTGGTCCATCTGCGAAAGCGGATCGGGCCACGTTTTGCGCATTGAGGCGAACGTGTGTCGTGCCGGAGACGGCGAGAGTTAAGCCCGCAAGGGTGTCGAGACAGATTTACAAGGGATGGTTGAATGCCTACCGTAAACCAGCTAATCCGCAAGCCTCGCCAGGCGCAGGTAAAGCGTAATAAGGTTCCCGCTCTTCAGGAGAACCCGCAGAAGCGTGGTGTTTGCACCCGCGTCTACACGACGACGCCGAAGAAGCCGAACTCGGCTCTGCGTAAGGTCGCAAAGATCCGCCTGACCAACGGCTTCGAAGTCATTGGCTACATCCCGGGTGAAGGCCACAACCTTCAGGAACACTCTGTCGTCATGATCCGTGGCGGCCGCGTCAAGGACCTTCCGGGTGTTCGCTACCACATCATCCGCGGCGTTCTCGATACCCAGGGTGTCAAGAACCGCAAGCAGCGCCGTTCCAAGTACGGTGCAAAGCGTCCGAAGTAATTCGGTTTCAGATAATCCGGCGCTGCGCGAGGTTCTCCGCGTGATAAAGCGTCGCTAACAGTTGAGAGACGAGAAGTATGTCCCGACGTCACAGAGCAGAAAAGCGCGAGATCAATCCGGACCCGAAGTTCGGTGATCTGGTCGTCACGAAGTTCATGAATGCCATCATGCTGGACGGCAAGAAGTCCGTAGCTGAAAACATCGTTTACGGCGCATTCGACGCCGTGCAGGGCAAGGCAAAGCAGGAGCCGCTCGGCGTGTTCCATCAGGCTTTGGATAACATCGCCCCGCACGTTGAAGTTCGTTCGCGCCGCGTTGGTGGTGCTACGTATCAGGTTCCGGTCGACGTTCGTCCCGAGCGTCGTCAGGCTCTTGCCATTCGCTGGCTGATCGCTGCTGCCCGCAAGCGCAACGAAACCACCATGGTCGACCGTCTCTGCGGCGAACTTCTTGATGCCTCCAACAACCGCGGCTCTGCCGTCAAGAAGCGCGAAGACACGCACAAGATGGCTGATGCCAACCGTGCGTTCTCGCATTATCGCTGGTAATCCCGAACGGTTTCCGAAAGGCAGTCCACTATGGCTCGCGAATATAAAATCGAAGACTACCGCAATTTCGGTATCATGGCGCACATCGACGCCGGCAAGACCACGACGACCGAGCGTATTCTTTATTACACCGGTAAGTCGCACAAGATCGGCGAAGTCCACGATGGCGCAGCCACGATGGACTGGATGGAGCAGGAGCAGGAGCGTGGCATCACGATCACGTCTGCTGCCACCACGACCTTCTGGAAGGGCCGTGACGGCAAGATGCGCCGCTTCAACATCATCGACACCCCCGGCCACGTCGACTTCACCATCGAAGTCGAACGTTCGCTGCGCGTTCTCGACGGCGCCATCGCGCTGCTCGATGCCAACGCTGGTGTTGAGCCGCAGACGGAAACCGTCTGGCGTCAGGCTGAGAAGTATCATGTTCCGCGCATGATCTTCTGCAACAAGATGGACAAGACCGGCGCCGACTTCTATCGTTCGGTCGAGATGATCAAGAGCCGCCTCGGCGCCACCGCCGTCGTTATGCAGCTCCCGATCGGCGCTGAAAGCGATTTCAAGGGCGTTATCGATCTGATCGAGATGAACGCCCTCATTTGGCGCGACGAGTCGCTCGGCGCCCAGTGGGACGTCGTCGAGATCCCGGAAGACATGAAGGCCAAGGCTGAAGAATATCGCGAAAAGCTGATCGAGACCGTCGTCGAGATCGACGAAGCTGCGACCGAAGCCTATCTGGAAGGCAACCTGCCGGACAACGACCAGATCCGCGCGCTCGTTCGCCGCGGCACGATCGACGTCAAGTTCCATCCGATGTTCTGCGGCACCGCCTTCAAGAACAAGGGCGTTCAGCCGCTACTCGACGCCGTTGTCGATTACCTGCCGTCTCCGGTCGACATTCCGGCAATCAAGGGTATCGACGTCAAGACGGAAGCTGAAATCCATCGTCATGCTGACGACGCCGAGCCGCTCTCCATGCTGGCGTTCAAGATCATGAACGACCCCTTCGTCGGTTCGCTGACCTTCGCCCGTATCTACTCCGGCAAGCTCGAAAAGGGCGCGTCGGTCATGAATACGGTCAAGGACAAGCGCGAGCGCGTCGGCCGCATGCTGCAGATGCACTCCAACTCGCGTGAAGACATCGAAGAAGCCTTCGCTGGCGACATCGTTGCTCTGGCCGGCCTCAAGGAAACCACCACTGGCGATACGCTCTGCGATCCGCTGAAGCCGGTTATCCTCGAGCGCATGGAATTCCCCGAGCCGGTCATCCAGATCGCGATCGAGCCGAAGACCAAGGGCGACCAGGAAAAGATGGGCCTCGCGCTCAACCGCCTGGCTGCCGAAGATCCGTCCTTCCGCGTGAAGACGGATCAGGAATCGGGCCAGACGATCATCGCCGGCATGGGTGAACTTCACCTCGACATCATCGTCGACCGCATGCGTCGTGAATTCAAGGTTGAAGCAACCGTCGGCGCGCCGCAGGTTGCCTACCGCGAAACCATCACGCGTCAGACCGAAAAGGATTACACTCACAAGAAGCAGTCGGGTGGTACCGGTCAGTTCGCTCGCGTCAAGATCGTGTTCGAACCGAACCCGGAAGGCGACGATTTCAAGTTCGAGTCCAAGATCGTCGGCGGTGCTGTTCCGAAGGAATACATCCCGGGCGTTCAGAAGGGTATCGAAAGCGTTCTGTCTTCGGGTCCGCTGGCTGGCTTCCCGATGCTCGGCGTCAAGGCGACGCTGATCGACGGTGCCTTCCACGACGTCGACTCGTCGGTTCTGGCCTTCGAAATCGCTGCGCGTGCCTGCTTCCGTGAAGCTGCGCGCGAAGCTGGCGCCCAGCTCCTCGAGCCGATGATGAAGGTCGAAGTCGTGACGCCGGAAGATTATGTCGGCGACGTCATCGGCGACCTGAACTCGCGTCGCGGCCAGATCCAGGGCCAGGAAAGCCGCGGTATCGCCGTTGTCATCAACGCGAATGTCCCGCTGGCAAACATGTTCAAGTACGTCGACAACCTGCGCTCCATGTCTCAGGGCCGCGCGCAGTACACCATGACCTTCGATCATTATTCGCCGGTCCCGTCGAACGTCGCACAGGAAATCCAGGCAAAGTATTCCGGTCAGAAGTGACCGGAATACCAATTGACCGATAACAAGAATTGATCCCCTCGGGGACAAGAAAAACGGAGAGCCGAAAATGGCAAAGAGTAAGTTTGAGCGCAATAAGCCGCACGT
>NZ_JARWGH010000056.1:0-19898 GCF_036528765.1 Rhizobium sp. BR 362
GCGGAAAGAGCGTTGCGCGGTGTGGCGTTAGGAAGAAAAAACTGGAGCTTCGCCGGTTCCCAGCGTGGGGCCGAGCGTGCCGCCGTCATGCTGACCGTCATTACCACATGCCGGCTTAATGATGTCGACCCAAAGGTCTGGCTTGCCGATGTCTTTGCCCGCATCGCCGATCTTCCCGTCTCCCGCCTGCACGAACTCCTCCCATGGGAATGGAAGGCCCAAAARACCGCTATTGCGGCGGCGGCCGCGTAAATWGCTSCCGGAACAACGCTTCCGAACGCTCCAAGCCCTCATCGGTCAGGACCAATGACTTCGCCTTATTGACTGGRTCGCCGATCATGCCCTTCTTGTGAAGCCGATCCGTCGTTGCCCAGTCGAAACCCTTCCAGGCGCAACGCTCGTTATGCAGCGTCAGCCATAACAGCGCCAAAACTGCATCGTCGATCTTGTCCTCATCAATCTCCATGAACCGACATTACCACGCGCGCCGCCCAAAATCCCGCGGTCCTGCTCGGATGGATACGGATATTCTTATCTACGACGACTTTATTTATGCTGCGGCGAACACGGTTCTTCAGGCCCGCGCGCTGGGCTGCGGGATTTGCATCGCCGTTTACCGTTGCTTTCGTGCCGGCTATTGCGGTGGCGCCGCCATTTGGCTCATCTGATGGACAGTCTCGCGTCCGGCATCCTGTTTAGCTTGGTTGCCGACAGATTCCACAGCCGCATCGAGTAACTGAAAAGCGTATTCCAGCGCCGCGTCGGTGTCTTCGCCGCAAAGTCCCGCTCCTTTGCATCGATTTTGAAGCGCTTGTTTGATCCCACGCTTTATCGAGGGCAAGGGTTCGGTCTGTGATGTGGCGAGGAGTTGACGCAGGCAATTTGCCGCGACGACTTCCGAAACGATGAGTTTTCCCTCAATTTCACCGAGCGTCGGCATCGCAAATCGCTGTCCACCTCTTCGGCATTCGCGATCTGTTGTCAGCATCGTTTTTCCTCCCGTGGATTCGTTTTCACCGGCACCTCATCGAAGGCTCACTTACCCCGCATAAACTGATGGAGCGTGCCTTCTAATGGGCAGTCTTTTGTAAGCATTCCTTAGATCAAGGCCGATAGGCTGGTAATCACTGTGCCAATCCGCATGCCCGACATCTTGTGGCGCGAGACGGGCGCTGGTGTGGAGCGTGCAACGGATGCCGCCGCCTCTCTTGTCAGGCGTATCCATCATCCAGTACCGGCACTATGATCCTTACGGCGAATTTTTCCAAGATCAGATTTTAAGCTGATCCAAGATTCCGCCTCGGATAAGTTCCAATCTTCATTGTTTCGCTTCGGAAAGCCGGTCGATGTGCACGCAGCATTTTGCATGGTGCATGATGTCGTCGACGGTGGATCCGAAGACGCGATCGAGGACATCGCGCGTGTGCGCCGCAACGATAATCAAATCGGCGTGGACTTCAGTTGCTATTGCCAGGATCGTATCTGCGGCACGGCCCGGGCGAACATGGATAAGTGCGGGAACCGAAAGTTGCTTGCAGAGCTGTGACAGCTTTTTCTCAGCCTCATCCATCACCGAGACCGCCCAGCGGTCCGGTTCTTGGTTAACAACTGAAGGAAAACGTTCCACGACGTGAACGATATGCAAGGTTCCTTCGGCAGCAAGGAGCGCCTGAGCCGTGCGCACCAAATGCTCTGCTCTTTCCCGTGATCCAAGGCCTATGGCGCAGACGATCGTCTTATACATTTTTCACCTCAAAGAGATCTCTGCCGCTTCCGCCGACAAATTCGGATCGAAATCCCAGAGCATGTGCTTGTTTCAGAAATTGGTCCCGCGCTCAGTATAACCATTTTGAAGCTGTTGCCTAAGCGTTGGAGGAAAGGACTGCACAATTCATCATGGCCCCATGCGCGGGGCGCATTGCGGATGATATCGGAAGGCACATGGCGCCTCCGTCATCGCGTCATCATCAATGGAACGGGCGGAGCCTCAAGCATGGAGCGCGTCGTTCCGCCGAAAATCCGCTCGCGCATGCGCGAATGCCCATAGGCACCCATGACCATCATGTCGGCGCCGATCTCCACGGCACGTTGCCGCAGGGTGTCAGCGGTGGTCCTGCCGCCGCTTGCCAGAATATCGACCGAGACATGGACGCCGTGTCGCGCAAGGAAGACGGCCAATTCCGCGCCCGGCTCCTCGCCAGTGCCGCGGGTCGATGCGCGTGGATCAACGATGACGACATGCACCTTTTCAGCCGCCGTCAGTTGCTCCATTGCAGCGCGGACGGCATGACTTGCCTCATTGCGAGAGTCCCAGGCGACCAGCACCCGGCGCGGCTGAAGCGAGGCCAAACGGCCTTTCGGCACAATGAGAATCGGTGCCGGCGAGTGAAACAGTGCTCCATTCAATATACGCCAGCGCATATCATTCTGGGCCAAGAGACCGCCGCCGACCAGTGTCAGGTCGGCGTAGCGGGCGCGCTCGCCAATTTCATTGTCGACCCAACCGTATTCCGTGAACAGGCGGTCCACATCAAACGAAATATTGCTCGATTGCAGCAGAGCCTTTGTGGCTGCGACCTCTTCGCCGAGCTTCTTCAACTCGCGCTCGCGTTCTTCGGCCCATGCGGACGAAGAGACCTCGCCGTATCCTCCGACGGGAGCGATCGCAAGCGCCGTCACCAGCACCGAAAGATATGCCCCGGCTGCGCGGCTGAGCTCGATCGCCGAGCGCAGATCCTCGTCGTTTTGATTGACGCCTATGATGCTTAAGACGGTTTTGGCTCGCATAGTCACACCTCGTATTTGGAATTGTTCGATCAATGCGATAATCCGATTTTGGCGCTCCATTTTGATCCTGGTCAAGAACGTGGACAGCGGCTGGAATGTTGCGCCGCCTCGTCGCACCTGACGAGCGAAAATTCCGGACAGCTTGATGAGCTTCGCACATCGGACTGCAATCGGCGGCTCCATTGGAATACCGCCATACTTGTTACTCACACTGTCCGATCCCCGGTGCCAGACTATCTCACGACAATGAGCGTTAACCGGCGAACGAATCGTGCCTCTTGCGCACGGAAATTCGCCCAGCCCAGGAGATTTCGAAGCCATGACTACATCAGCAGAGAACGGACGGAATAGTGCACAGTCTGCGATGCACACGCCATCGGTCGTGTCATCGCAGGAGTGGGAGGCGGCCCGCCAACAATTGCTCTTGAAGGAAAAGGAGCAGACCCGCGCCCGCGATGCCCTTGCCGCAGAGCGCCGCCGAATGCCCTGGATGGCCGTGAAGACGGATTATGCGTTCGAGGGACCTGCGGGCAAGGTAAGCCTGCTCGATCTCTTCGAAGGCCGGCGCCAATTGATCGTCTACCGCGCCTTTTTCGAGCCGGGAGTGTTCGGCTGGCCCGACCACGCCTGCCGGGGCTGTTCCATGGTGGCGGACCAGGTCGCCCATGTCGCCCATTTGAACGCGCGTGACACCACCCTCGTCTTCGTCTCGCGCGCGCCTCAGGCGGATATCGCGCGGCTGAAGGCGCGGATGGGCTGGGAGGAGATACCATGGTTTACCATCACCGACAGCTTCGACACCGACTTCGGCGTCGGCGAGTGGCACGGCACGAACGTTTTCTATCGTGACGGCAACCGCGTGTTCCGTACCTACTTCATCAACAACCGCGGCGACGAACAGATGGGGGGCACCTGGAACTACCTCGACATTACGCCGCTCGGCCGGCAAGAGGTCTGGGAGGATTCGCCTGAGGGCTATCCTCAGACACCAACCTACAAGTGGTGGAACTGGCACGACAGCTACGTCCCGGACGCAGCTCCCGACAAGAAATGGGTCGAGGTATCGGATGCCGGCGAGGCGGCGTTCAGAAACCAAGACGCAAGCACCAAGTCGTGAGCGGACCTCTTCCGTTGAATCCGAGACAGGCAGCCACGCCGAACATTGCCGGACTCACTGGAAATCGAAAACACTGAGCCCGGCAGCCATTTCATCGAGGCCGAGAGGTCGCGTCACCGGCGGCTCGGCCCTTGCAAGACAACCCTGCCGCTCGCAGAGACGACAGGCCGCTCCGATTGCAATCGGAGCGGCTGAATGCGCCTTGCCGTAGACAATCTCCTCTCGAAAGCCGAGATCGCAGCCGAGAAGCAGCGCAGTGCGGCGGACCCTTTCACCGAAATTGGCCTGCGGACCTTCGATGGTGCGCGAGATCGTGAAAAAGCCGGTGCTGTCAGGCATTTCGGCCGCCTCGACCAGGATTTGTCCAGGCTGGCCAAAGGCGGCATGGACATTGAGCTTGGGACAGCCGCCGCCAAAGCGCGCCTGCGGAAAGCCTTGCGCCCCCACCTTGCGCAGCCGGTGCCCCGCTCCGTCGATCTCCATCAGGAAAAAGGGAATGCCGGCCGCACCCGGTCGCTGGAGGGTCGTCAGGCGGCTGGCGACCTGTTCATAGGAGGTGCCAAAACGGGCACGCAGCCCGTCAATGTCGTAATGAAAACGCTGCGCCGCATTGTGGAAGGCTCCGTAGGGCATCATCAGCGCATGCGCAGCATAGCGCCCCAGTTCGAAACGGGCGATGCGGCTTGCTTCCGGCGTCGATAGCAACAGCGCCTCGAGCTCGGCGCGGATTTCCTGGCGGAGGGCCAGCAGCGAAACTTCGGTCGCAATCTCCTGCAGTTGATCGAAAGGCGACAGCCGCTCCGACAGAAAGAGCCGCATCGAGTGGCGATCGTAGCGCCGGCGCAAGTTTGGCATAGCGTGAACCGGTAGCGTCCGGACGGCGATCCCGTGCTCGCTGCGAAGCCAGGCCTTCAGTGCCGCCGCCAAATCGTCGCCTTGCGTCAGCCTCGCATGAAAGGCTTCGGCCGCATCGTCGATGCCGGCGAAGAAATTTGGGCGATGCTCCAGCCTGTCATGCACTTCGTCGAGCGGCAGGCGCGGACTGGCCAAAGCGGGAATGCGGCCCTCGCGCGCGAGAAGCTCGGCCAGGTCAGACAGCCGCGCCGCCTGCTCACGATAGGCGCGGTAAAGCTTGATCATGCCGTTCGCAGCATTCGGCGCTGCCTCCGCAACCTCGATCAGCTCCTGTTCTCCTGGGATCTCACCCGCCAACAGCGGATCTGCAAAGACTTCGCGCAACTGCCCGGCGCTACCGCCGGCCTCGCCCTGCAACTCATCGAGATCGACCCGGTAAACCGAAGACAGCTTCAAAAGGAGCTGTACCGTCAGCGGCCGCTGGTTGCGCTCGATCAGATTGAGATAAGAAGGGGAAATTTCCAGCGCCTGCGCCATCGCCGTCTGCGTCAAGCCCAGGCCGTTGCGGATGCGTCGCATGCGCGGCCCGGCAAAGATCTTGCGTTCAGCCATCTGTCATCTCTTTTACAAATCGCCTCAACCGCAGAATTTACAGATTTGACAAATTTACTGGATCGTTTTGTCAAGCACAAGACATCCTAACCCTTTTCCGCGCGGGCATCTGCCGTTTTCGTTAGCTCCACACCGCGCTGCAATGTAAATTTAGTCACATCAGCGACGCGAACGTTTGGGAGAAGGAAAATCTCTATGACTGATTTTTACAAACTCGTTTCATCGGCGCCTGCCGGCCGCTTCGATGGCATAGAGCGGCCCTATACGACGGATGATGTCAGCCGCTTGCGCGGATCGATTTCCATCCGCCATAGCCTGGCCGAAATGGGAGCGAACCGTCTTTGGCAGCTCATCCATGAGGAAGATTTCGTCAACGCACTCGGCGCGCTCTCCGGCAATCAGGCCATGCAGATGGTTCGCGCCGGTTTGAAGGCGATCTATCTTTCGGGCTGGCAGGTTGCGGCCGATGCCAATACCGCCTCCGCCATGTATCCCGACCAGTCGCTCTATCCGGCCAATGCCGGGCCGGAGCTTGCAAAGCGCATCAATCGCACGCTGCAGCGCGCCGATCAGATCGAGATCGCCGAGGGCAAGGGCTTGTCGGTCGAAACCTGGTTCGCTCCGATCGTTGCCGATGCCGAGGCCGGTTTCGGCGGACCGCTCAACGCATTCGAAATCATGAAGGCCTATATCGAAGCGGGCGCCGCCGGCGTCCATTTCGAGGATCAGCTCGCCTCGGAAAAGAAGTGCGGCCATCTCGGCGGCAAGGTTCTGATCCCGACCGCCGCCCATATCCGCAATCTCGATGCCGCTCGTCTGGCGGCTGACGTTATGGGTGTGCCGACACTGGTCATCGCCCGCACCGATGCCGAGACAGCCAAGCTTTTGACGTCCGATATAGACGAGCGCGACCGTCCATTCGTCGATTACGATGCCGGCCGCACCGTCGAAGGTTTCTATCAGGTCAGGAACGGCATCGAGCCCTGCATCGCCCGGGCTATCGCCTATGCGTCGCATTGCGATCTCATCTGGTGCGAGACATCGAAGCCTGATCTGGAACAGGCGCGCAAATTCGCCGAAGGCGTGCACCAGGCCCATCCGGGCAAACTGCTCGCCTATAATTGCTCGCCGTCCTTCAACTGGAGGAAAAACCTCGATGACGCGACGATTGCCAAGTTCCAGCGCGAGCTCGGAGCGATGGGCTACAAGTTCCAGTTCATCACCCTCGCGGGCTTCCATCAATTGAACTACGGCATGTTCGAGCTTGCCCGCGGCTACAAGACACGCCAGATGGCGGCCTATTCGGAACTGCAGCAGGCGGAGTTCGCGGCTGAGGCCAACGGTTATACCGCCACCAAGCACCAGCGCGAGGTCGGCACCGGCTATTTCGACGCCGTTTCGCTCGCCATCACCGGCGGCCAGTCTTCGACCACCGCCATGCATGAATCGACCGAGCACACACAATTCAAGCCGGCTGCGGAATAATAACCGCTAATCAGAGGAGAACGACAATGCCATCTATCGCACGCATCAGCGAAAGGACCGAAGAACAATCTTCCACGATGAATGCCGACCAACAGGCTGTCATCCGGATGCTCGCCAACGAGCTGCATCGCCTCAATCAAATCGTTATGGATGCAGTCGAGGCCGGCGTGTCGGTCGAACTGGTCCGCTCCGCGCGCCATCACAGCGGCAACGGCAACTGGGGCGATCTGCTGACCCCCGTCATAGTCGCCAACGCCTCTCGGCAAGCCTGAAGCGCCCGCCGCGCCAAGGCCACTGTTTTCAAACAAAAACACTCCGCTTTCGGGTAAAAGCGGAGTGTTTTTGCGCGAAGCGTTTATTGAAAATATCCAGCATCCAAGCTGCGACACAGGCCAATCGAGAGACCCGTTGTTATGCCTTCATCCCCTTACGGCGAAGCAGGCTCTCAATCGCAGACGCGCATGCGCTCGTAGTGATATCCGTCGTCATATTCGTTTTGAACCGGGCGGCTTTCATGCCAGCATCTCGGCGGCGGGGGTGCGGGCTCGTAGCCACCACTATTGGCGATTGCGCCGCCGATAATGCCGCCAATAAGCCCGGCTGCCACGCCGCCGGCAATTGCATTTCCATCATGGTGATGGCGATGATGCCGTTCCGGCGGCCGCCCGTCACGCCAGTCATATTGCTGCGCTTGAGCGACGCCGCCAGAGGTCAATGCGCTGCCTGCAAACACAGCAGCAAGGAAAACCGAAAGAATTGTCTTTTTCATCATGACCACCTCCGACGCCGCACGCCATTCGATTCAAGTCTTCGACTCAGCTAACTACGCTTTCGAACATGATTAAGTTCGCCTGAATATGGCGTGAACGGGTCGTTTCGGTTTCATTCAGCCGAAATCTTGAAGGAGTCATGACGGTTGTCCCGGGCACCGCAAACCTCGCGGTGCCCAAAAAGCTTAGAACCGTTGCGGGGCAGCCGGCTTGTTTCCGACGATGGCGTCCATACGAGCCACCACTTCGGGCGTCACCTTGTTTTTGTGTGCCAGCGCCGCCAGATTGTCTTCAAGCTGGCTTATGCGCGACGCGCCGAGGATTACCGTCGATACATTACGGTTGGAAAGGCACCAGAGCAGCGCGAGATGGGTTATCGAAATGCCGATCTCTTCGGCGAGATCAGCCAATTCCACCACCTGCGCAAGCCGAGCACGCCCGGTGTCGCTCGCCCATCTCTCCTTCAGCCATTCGTAACCGGGCAAATTCATGCGGCTGTCGTTCGGCACGCCCTTATTGTACTTGCCGGTCAGAACGCCCGATGCCAGCGGCGACCAGATCGTGGTGCCCAAGCCCATCAGGTCATAAAGCGGCAGGTAGTCGCCCTCGACCTTCTGGCGTTCGAAAATGTTGTATTGCGGCTGTTCCATCGTCGGAGGCGTGATGCGCAGCTCACGGGCCACCGCATAGGCTTCGGTCAATTGCTGGGCCGACCATTCCGACGTGCCCCAATAGAGGATTTTGCCCTGGGTGACGAGGTCGTGCATGGCGCGAACCGTTTCCTCGATCGGCGTATCGATGTCAGGCCGGTGGCAAAAGTAGAGATCGAGATAATCCACCTGCAGGCGCTTCAGGGCAGCGTGAGCAGCGTCGGTGACATGCTTGCGCGACAGGCCTCTCTGGGTCGGCTTCTGCCCACCCCAGAACACCTTGCTGGAAACGATGAAGCTGTCGCGGCTCCAGCCGAGGGTTTTCAAGGCTTCACCCATGACAACTTCGGACTTCCCGCTCTCATAGCCCTCGGCATTGTCAAAGAAATTAATGCCGCTGTCATAGGACCGCGCCATCAGACTGACGGCATCGCTGCCTTCGACCTGCCGGCCGAACGTAACCCATGATCCGAACGAGAACTCGCTGACCTGCAGGCCAGATTTTCCAAGACGACGATATTCCATGGCGCAATTCCTTAAGGCACAAAGGATGCGGCAACATAGGCCCATAGCGACAGCAAAGACAATCACCTTCCCGTCAGGTTTCGGCGAATACGACAGCGCCGGAATTGCGCGCTGCCCTGCTCATGCAGCGATCCGCCATCCGGCAAATCTCAGGGAAATTATCTAACCAGCAGTATGACGAGCGGTCCTCCCAAAAGCGCGCCCAATATGATGGCTGACGGGAGATACCGAGCGAAGATAGGGAGAATGAATCTGAGACAGAGCATTTTCTGCCCTCCAATTGTGTTGCTCGCCGATTTCGACGCTCTAGGCTCCGACAATTGCAGCAGCATTACCCGATCGCCTTTCAAGCTCCGCAATGCTCCTGCAACCTTTGCAGCGCAAATGAGGAGAGCGGAACAAATGGGAAGGCGATGAGAATTCTACTGATCGAAGATGAGCGGGAGCTGGCTGCTGCGCTGTCGGTGGCGCTCGGCAAACATGGCATCGTCATCGACCATACGATGCGCCTTGAAGACGCGGTGGAACTGACGTGTCAGAATGTTTACGATGCGATCCTCCTCGATCGCCGCCTGCCGGACGGCGAGGGGCTGACTTTTATTCCCCAGTTGAGACGCACAGGATCGGACACGCCGATCATCGTGCTGACGGCCCGCAACGAACCGATGGAACGTGTCGAAGGTCTCGACCTTGGCGCCGACGATTCTCTGGGCAAACCGTTTCTTGTCGAAGAGCTGATGGCGCGCTTGCGGGCTGTTCTGCGACGACCGGCGACCGTGGCCGAACTTCAAATTATCGTCGGTCGCATGGTGATCGACCCCTTGCATCTGAGCGTCACTGTCGAAGCCACCCCGCTCAACCTGTCCAGACGCGAACTTCTGGTTCTGGCGGCGTTGGCCAGGCGGAAGGACAAGACCGTCCTCCGATCGACGCTCGAAGCCGCCGTCTACAACTACGAAGAGGAAATTCAGTCCAATGCGCTCGATGCGCATATCTCCAGGCTGCGCAAGCGACTGGTGGAGGCGGGTGCCGGCGTCGCGATCCACAACATCCGAGGCGTCGGATATCTGCTGAGGGAAGAATAATGCGCAAGGCGGGAAACTCGAATCCGTCGCTTTGGTGGACGCTGAGCTGGCAGCTCAGTCTTGTCATCGTCGCCGTGGTCGCCACGGTCATCGTCGGCCTCTGCGCTTATGGAGCGACAATCCTTTCGCCGAACGAGTGGATGGAGGACAAGCTGCTCGCGGCAGTCCAAGAAGCTCTTACGCACGATCCGGAAGGTGCGCTTGTTATCGCCGATGCGCCGCGTCTGAAGTCGCTGAAGGCGGAGAACGAGGGTCTCTGGTTTCTCGTTACCACGCTGGATGGGAAGACAGCTTCTTACGGCGCGGTTCCTGCGCCCTATGCGGGCCTGGCGAGGTATGTGCATCTGATCAAACGTGCCGACATACGAGGCTCCCCAGGCACAAGCGAGATCGCCTCCATCGACGTGGTCGAGACAGCCTTCGGCGAGGCCAGAGTGATGTATGGTGGAAACCCCAGCAGAAGCTGGACATTTTTGGTGATGCTCACAAAGACCTACCCCATCTATGTTCCGCTGCTGGTCATTGCTCTGCCCGCCATGTTTCTCACTGTCCCCCGCATCGTCCGGCGCGCTTTGGCGGGTGTGAGCGACGTTGCCCGAAAAGCATCGGAAATCGAACCGCGCCGATATGGAGCACGCCTCCCCGCTGACGGTATTCCCAAAGAAGTCGCTCCGCTGGTGATTGCCTTCAACGGAGCGCTGGAGCGGCTTGAGAACGAGGCCAGGAAGCGTCAACGTTTCCTGATCGATGCGGCACATGAGCTCAGAACGCCGATCGCCATCATGCAGACGCGGATCGACGGAATACTGGAGGGTCCGGAACGCAAGCAGTTGTTGGACGACGTGGCGCGTTTGGCCGACACGGCCGAACAGCTCCTCGATTTCGAGCGCAACGATCAGGCGACCGATCTCAACGACACGCTCGACCTCGTCGAAATCGCCCGCATGGTCGTCGCCGATCTCGCACCCCTGGCAATTGCGGCCGGATACCAGATTTCCTTTCAGAGCGAAGTGCAAAGTCTCGAGCGCAGCGGCAGTCCCTCCGCTTTGCCGAGGGCGATCAGTAATCTGGTTCGCAATGCCATCGATCACGGCGGCAATAGCGGAATGATCACCGTCTCCGTCTCGACCGGCGGGCAGATCGATGTGGCCGACGAAGGGCCGGGCATTCCGGTTGAACATCTAGAGCTGGTTTTTGAACCATTTTATCGCGTCACCCCCAAGAGCAAAGGTGCAGGTCTCGGTCTGAGCCTGGTGAAGCAAGTCGCCGCAAATCATGGCGGACAGGTCAGCATTAAAAGCGGCTCGACTGGGACGCGGGTGGCAATTCAGCTCTGACGCCGCTTAGTTTCACAAATTCGGCCGTAGGCTGCGTCTTCGTACGCTGTCCCCCCGTACGTCCTCAATCTACCCGACATACCGATCGACTTATCAGTCGGAAACGATCTGCAAACACCCGTAATGCTGCGGCAATCCTGCACTTTCAATGTCGCCCCCGAAACACCCGTGACGGAGGCCGAAAAGCGTGCGCAGCAATCCATCGATTAAATCATTTTTCCGACGTCCTGGCCCTGCGCCAACCTTTTCCCTGAGACTTCTCTATCTTGCTTTTCCGGTAACGCTGGCGCTCGCCGGGTGTACCTCAGTGCCTTTGAAAGAGGGCGGGACGCTCACTTCCTACAACAATCTCGGCGCCCCAAAGGGAAAGTTGTCCAAATCGCGTATCTATGTCGATGGACAGCGTCTTGCCGCGGTGAAGACGGTCAGCATCGTGCCGACCGCTTTTACATTCAGCGCCGCATCTCGGATCAAATCCGAAGCCGACCGTTCGCTGGTGACAAACGCGCTCGACCGGGCGCTCTGCGTCGCGCTCAGCGACAAATATCAAATGGTCCCAGCCGGCCAGCCGGCGGATCTGACGATCCGATCCGTCGTTACCGATATTGTTCCGACGAACAAGGCGATGGCAGGCGTCGCGACCGCGGTGACGGTGGGTTCCGGTTTTGTCCTGCCCGTCGGCGTACCCCGCCTGCCGGTCGGTCTCGGCGGGCTTGCCGTCGAGGCGGAAGCGGTCGATAGCGGCGGCGCCCAACGCGCTGCGATGGTGTGGGCTCGCGGAGCAAATTCGATCCAGAACAATCCCCGCGTTTCCGCAGTCGGCGATGCATACAGCCTCGCCTCAAAGTTCGGAAATGACTTTTCCAAGATGCTGATCGCCGGCAAGGAACCGAAGGGGTTGGACATCTCTCTTCCTTCGAGGCAGCGGATGCAATCCTGGCTCGGCGGCAAACCTAAATACGCCGCATGCGACGCGTTTGGCCGAGCGCCCGGACTATTAGGCGCGGTCGCGGCGAAGTACGGTGCACCACCCGAATGGACCGACACGAAGCCCAAACCGGCTATGACATATTGATTGATCATACCCCGGCATCACGCCTGCAAGCAGGCGTGAGCGCGATGGCGACATGCGGTTCGAAATGATCTATGGCACCGCATGTCCCTGCCATATGGAATCTTGCGACAGACAGGGCCGCCTCATGTTCATACAACTTGGCCTATACTCTCGATAGTTGTTATATGTTTGTTATCCAGCTTCTAACGCGCTGTTTTTAGAGATATTCTTAGTCCAGTTCTAAATCTTGATTATTTTCATCATCTTTTATTGACTGCAGCTTAAAAGGGTGTAAGTTCTCGCTCATAAACGATCTGGCTCGCGTTTTCGCGAGTGGTGACGTCGGCGAGGCGTGAATGAAAACGAGCATTGTCCAATACCAGCTTCTCGACCCGCGGAAGCTCACTCCAACCGAAGAAATCGACGGTGACAGAGTGGCCGAACTCGAACAGGAGATCGTCC
The DNA here is from genome assembly GCF_036528765.1 of Rhizobium sp. BR 362. Taxonomy (NCBI): domain Bacteria; kingdom Pseudomonadati; phylum Pseudomonadota; class Alphaproteobacteria; order Hyphomicrobiales; family Rhizobiaceae; genus Rhizobium; species Rhizobium sp. BR 362. The sequence continues at coordinate 12,740 of NZ_JARWGH010000056.1, forward strand.
AATCCGGTCGGTGGACACGGCCGATCACCGTTCATCGAGACGATTGGTTCGTCATGGACGGGCACCATAGGCTCACCATTGCGCAGCGCCTCGATTTCAAGCTCCTGCCAGTCGTTCTTTTGGACTATGATACCGTTCGGGTTGAGGCATGGCGGCAGGGCGAGACAATCACGCCCGACATGATTTTCGAGATGGCGCGCAGCGGCCGAAAATTCCCCAGCAAGACGACACGCCACATTTTCGAGGGCCCTCCTCCCGCTTGCGACATCCCTCTAGGCGATCTTCGGCATCCCGCTCCAAGCGCCAAACTTTCAATGGCTCCTTCTTAAAGCAAGAGCGCCAAACGGCCCCAACGGGGACCCCCACCGTCCCGATAGATGACGAGCGAAATCGCAGCGCTCAACGGTACCCCTTTGTCTCCTCATATCACATCGGCAACATCGAAAGGCATCGACGATGACCAAGACGTTCATGCATACGCCTGCCATTCATATCCTCACCCGTTCCGATCTATCAGATATCGAGCTACCGCCGGCAGAGGTCATTCGGCTCGTCGAAGATGCCTATTTGTCCTATGCCAACGGACAGTCGCGTTGCCCGACCAAGCTTATGATGCCGCTTCCGAATGAGCAGCGCGACGCAGTATCCTATTCAATGCTCGGATATGACGGCGCGCTCGAACAGGTCGGGTTCAAGACCTCCTATCGTCAAGGCAGCGAAAGCGCCGAAAAATACTACACGACGATCAGCCTCTATGACGACACGACCGGGCTTCCCTTCGCATTCATGGATTGCCATCGCGTCGGCGGTTCGCGCACACCGGCGACAACCGCGATCATCGCCAAATATTGCGCCAATGAGAACGCTCGATCGGCGCTGATGATCGGAACGGGCGCGCAGGGCATCAATACGCTGCCATATCTGCTTACTGCCCTGCCCCGCCTGCAAACCCTGCGCCTCTTTGGTACGCATCCCGACGGGCTTGCGGCGAGCCTTTCCACATTCGCCAAATATTTTCCCGATCGCGAGATCGAGTTGGTGAAGGATGTTCCAGAGGCCGTTGCCGCATCCGATATCGTGGTGGCAGCTTCCGGCCGCGCCGCCCACCCCAAAATTCAGACGAAGTGGCTCAAGCCCGGCGGCCTATTGATCTCGGTTGCCAGCAAAGGGGTTGAAGCGGGCGCATTGCACGATGCGGACTATACGATCGCGACGAACGAGGGCCAGTTGGGCGTGACCGGAAAGAGGCTCGCCGGTCCGGACGGCGTTGCCAGGATCGATGCCGAACTGCCTGATATCGTCGCTGGCAGCAAGCCTGGGCGCAACACCCAGGAGGACCGGGTATTCGCATTCAGCAGCGGCATGATCATCACCGATATCCCTGTCGCCCATGCACTGGCCACCAGAGGGATTGCCGCCGGCCGCGGCAAGCGGGTCGAACTATGGAGCTAGTGATCAATTCGATGCGCGCTCGTGAGCAGGCCTGGGCGACTGCCGTCAGGCAAGACATCGAGTTGCTGAGCCAGATTCACCGTGCGACGGACGGCCCGTTTCACCTTATCCATCCCGCGAGCTTTGCCGACAATCTCGCGGGCTTCCAGCGCGTTCTGCGGGACAAAAACGTGAAAGGACACGTCTTTTTCGGCAAGAAAGCCAACAAAGCAGGCGCGTGGCTGCGCGAAGTTGCAAAGCTGCAGGGATCGGTTGACGTCGCCAGCATACCCGAATTTGTTCATGCGCTCGCCAATGGAATTCGGGGCGAAGATATTGGTGTGACGGGCGCTGCCAAGAGCAACGATCTCCTGTGGCTGGCGTGCCGCCACGGTGCCACCGTTGCCATCGACGCCCTAGATGAACTGGAACGGGCGATCGACATTGCGGCGGAGACCGCGCCGTTACGCATCCTGCTGCGTGTGCTGCCGCCCACCGGGCAGAACAGCCGCTTCGGGCTCAACTCAAATGACCTTCGCATCGCACTGGAGCGCTGCGGAGCGGCCAAAGACCACCTGATCATGGATGGTTTTTCCTTCCACCTCGACGGTTATGCCGTGCGGCCGCGCGGGGAATTGGCGTCGAAATTGATCGACCAATGCCTGGAAGCGCGACGACAGGGCTTTCCGGCAAGGGCCATCTCCATCGGCGGAGGCTTTGCCTGCGCCTATGTCGAAGAGGAGGAGTGGAAGGCTTTCAAGGAAACGATCGACCCGGCTGAGTTTCATGCCGGAAAAAGCTTCAACCACTTCTATCCCTACTACCAGGCCCCCACCGGCGCCGCCATGCTCGACGCGATTCTGCAAAGTCGGGATGCCGAGGGGACGCTCGCATCGAAGCTGATCGCTGCGGAGATGCAACTGTATCTGGAGCCAGGCCGGGCACTTCTCGACGGTGCTGGAATGACGGTCTTTCCGGTGCAGGGTTTCAAGCGCAACGCAGAACACGGCATCGTAACCGTGGCCGGCCTCAGCATGAGCTTGTCGGAACAGTGGAAAAACAGCGAGTTTCTGCCGACCCCTGTTCTGGTGCAAATGGGAGCGGCTCGTCCTCAAGAGCCTATTCGAGCAGCGATCGGCGGCTCCAGTTGCATGGAATACGACGTTCTGACCTGGCGCAAGATCGCATTTGCCGCGACCCCTCGTTATGGCGATCTGATCATCTATCCCAATACAGCCGGCTATCAGATGGACAAGAACGAGAGCAAGTTTCACCAGCTGGCCTTGCCGCCGAAAATTGTTGTGACGCGGCAGGGCGAAGGTTTCACTTGGAGGATGGATCAATGACCAGACACATTAGCCGGCCTGCCGAACGCGTGGTAAAGACATGCTCCGAACTGATTGGCGATACGCCGTTGCTGGAACTTGCCCGGACCGGGTCCGGCAGTCGATTGCTTCTGAAGCTGGAACAGTTCAACCCCACCGGAACCTGCAAGGTTCGGATGGCGCGGGAAATGATCCTGGCGGCTGAGCGGGACGGAAAGCTGAAGCCGGGCGGTCGCATCGTCGAGCCGACCTCCGGCAATACCGGAACGGGCCTGGCGCTTGCGGCAGTCGAGCGGGGGTATAAGTTTACCGCCGTCGTAGACAGCCACGCATCGCGAGACAAGCTTCGGGCGATGCGGGCCATGGGCGTCGATCTCGTTTTTGTCGAAAGCAAGGGGGACGGCCCCAGCACCGTCGAGCGGCGGCGCATCGCGGGCGAAATTGCCACTGAAACCGGTGCATTCTGGCCCGATCAGCACTACAACCCCAACAACAACAACGGCTATGTCGGCCTGGCCGCAGAACTGCTCCGCGACCTCGGCACGGATGTCGACTATCTCGTCGGCGCGGTGGGAACCGGCGGCACTCTGTGCGGAACCGTTAGGGAACTGCGCCGCCTCGGCTCGCAAGTCACGAGCATCGGCGTCGAACCGATGGGATCAATCATCTTCGGTGGCCGCCCCGGCAAATATTGGCAGACCGGCGCGGGCGCACCCGGCGGATTTACCGTTGGCCCCAATGTCGATCATTCTCTGATCGACGAAGGCCTGACGGTCGACGATATCGATGCCTTCACTGCCGCCCGTGTCGTCGCACGCCGCACCGGTATGCTTGTCGGCGGGACCGCGGGTGCCGGAATCCATGTGGCGCTCAAACGTCTGGCCCTCGTCGAACCGAACAGCACGATGGTGGTCCTGGTCTGCGACGCTGGCGAAAAATATCTCGACACGATTTACGACGATGACTGGCTTCAGGAACGCCATCTGCTCGACGAGATCGCACATCGGCGGCTGCATCGGCTCTTCGATGCCTATAGGGAATCGATATATCTCGCCTCTCGAACCCTAGCTGCGGTGGGAGCATAACGACGTGGCCACAATGCAATTTCGGAACTATCGCGAGATCCTAACGCTCGCCGCCCCCATTGCAGGCATTCAGTTCGCTCAGGTCGCTCTTACCAGCACCGACCTCCTGATGATGGGCTTCATCAGTGTTCAGGCGGTTGCCGCGGGCGGTCTCGCAATCCTGCTCTACAACCAACTACGCACGATGTGCGTCGGCATGGTGACGGGTGTCGGCAACATGATTGCCGCCTCGGTGGGACGAGGAGAAAAAAGAACCGGCACCGCATCCCTAGACACAACAACGCAAGACGAAGTTCGCGATCTGCTCCGGGCCTCCATGCTGCTTGCGACGATCGTCGCGATTGCCGCGGGTCTCATCCTCGTCGCTCTCAGCTATTGCCTGGTCTTTCTCGGACAGAGCAGCGCGGTCGTCGAGCTTGCGAAGCCGATCATGCTGACCCTCGCGCCGGGCCTGCTGCCCATGCTGTGGCTCAATGTCCTTCGCCAGTTTGCGGTGGGAATGCGTCGCGCCGGCTCCTTGCTGCGCGTTACGATCATCTCGATTGCCGTCAACGCTCTGCTCGATGCCGCTTTCATTTACGGATGGCTTGGCTTGCCGAAGCTTGGCCTGGCAGGAATTGGTCTGGCAACCACGCTTGTCCAGATATGGACCTTCTTCATCTATCTGCGGACAGTCCAGCGGGATGAAAAACTGAACGCCCTTCTCGCCCTGGATGGATGGCGGGCTCAGCGCGCAACGATAATAAAAATCGCAAAGATGGGGACGCCGATCGCGTTGACCTATGGCTCCGAAGCGGCAATCACCTCCATCGCGACCGTTTTCATGGGCACGTTCGGTCCGGTTGCCCTCGCCGCTTCCAACATCGTCAATCAACTCGCCTATATCGTCTACCAGGCCAATATCGGTCTGTCTCACGGATCATCGATACTGGTGAGCCGTACGGCCGGAAAGGGCCAGGCTGGTGAAATCGGTGCGATCGCGAGGCGCACCTTCACGATCAGCTTCTCCATCATGACGGTTGTTGGCCTTCTCTACGTCCTGCTTCCGCAGGCAGTGCTGCGCCCTTTTTTGGGTGACGAGGCCGATCCGGCCGTGCTCGCGGCGGCAACGACGCTTCTCGGGTTTGCCATAGCGCATCAATTCTTCAAAGGTTCGCAAAACATCTGCATCGGACTGCTGCGCGGACTCGGCAACACGAAGGCCGGGCTGACGAACACGTTGATCGGCTACTGGCTGATCGGTATCCCGGCCATGGCGGTCTGCGGATACGGGATCGGCTGGGGCAGCTACGGCATCTGGTTCGGTCTTTGCCTCGGGTTCGGAGCCACCAGCTTCTTGCTATGGTGGCGTTTCGTTGCCGACCTCAGAATGGCCTCGGCTTCGCTGCAGGACACTGAATACCAGCGTGCCAGCTAGCATGCCCGACGCGGGCAATATTCCCGTATTCCGTAAAAGGTGATTGTAATCATCATGTTTTATCGTTAAGCAGACTGACGGAGTCAAGTTTTACAGGCTGGGCCGTCGAGGACTCGCTTCGAATTGATGGAAGCGGCAGGAAGACGACGCCTGCCAGCGAAACGTTATGTTGTAACAATATTGAACTGGAGGGTATCGCCATGAGGCGGCGCGCATTGGGCGTATTTAATATTGCAAGCATCATTGTCATGTTGACCTCGGGCGGCGCTTCCGCCGAGGAAAAGCAGACGCTTTCGATCGTGGATGATCGCGGCGTCACCGTGCAGGCTCCGGTCAACCCGAAGCGGATCGCCTCCGTTTCCTATCTTGCGGTCGATGTTGCGCTTGCTCTCGGTATCAAGCCTGTTGCGACCACCTACATGACGGCCGGACGCGAGCCGGATTTTCTTCTCGGCCTGACGAAGGACATGAAGCAGATCGGACAACGGGCCAAGCCCAATCTCGAATTGCTGTCGGAAGTCCGGCCAGACGTTATCATTGCCATGAAACGCTATACCGTCGGTAATGCCCCGCAGTTCGAAAAGATCGCGCCCTATATCGCCTATAACATGGAGCTTTTGAGCCAAAGCTATCAGGAGGTCGCCGACCTTTCGAAGCTGTTCGGACAGCCGCAGCGCGGCGAAGAACTGAACGCCGCGTTCAAGAAGGATCTCGAGGATTTCGCCGCAAAGGCGCCGAAGGATGTGCATCCGCGTTTCCAGATCATGTGGGCCGGCGATACTCCCTTCTCCTTCCATACCGAAAACACCGCGGCATCAATCGTGGCGGCGCTCGGCGGCGACAACATCGTTGGCCCGATGACGAAAGACGGCCGGTTCGGCGAACAGCTCAGCCTCGAAACGATGCTGGAAAAAGATCCGGAAGTGATCTTCGTCTATGACAGCGGCCCGGATCGTCCGCATGAGAACAATCCCGTCTGGAAGCAGCTCTCGGCAGTCAAAAACGGCCGCGTGCACTTTATCGGTGACGAGTGGGTGGAGACCAATGGTCCGATCGGCCGTGAGCTGGTGCTGCGCGAGGCCGCGCACTACCTCTACCCTGACACCTTCCCTGCCGTCGATGTCAAGGCGGAGGCGGCGAAGCTAATCCCGACCGAGCTGCAAAATTGATGAGGAGCGCGGCCGCTGCGCGGCCACGCAATGATCTTCGATCGCTGGTGATGACAATCACGATCCTGGCCGTTGCCGCGATCGTGGTTGTCGGCGGCCTGCTGGTCGGCGCAAAGCCGCTTCAGCCGCGTGTCCTATGGACGGTCCTGTTCGAACCCGACGGGAAGATCGACTCCATTGTCGTATGGACATTGCGGCTGCCGCGCAGCCTCGCGGCTTTCATCGCAGGCGCCGGTCTTGGCGTCTCCGGCTATCTGCTGCAGACATTGACCCGCAATCCGCTCGCCGGACCCGGTCTGACCGGTGTGACATCCGGAGCGGTGACACCGATCGTTTTCTGTTTCGTTTTTATGCCGTGGTTTTCGTCGGCATATTATCCACTGGTCGGACTGGCGGGCGGTATGGCGGCTGCACTGTTGACCTTCTGGGTCTCCCGCGGAGGCAGAGGACGCCCCTTGCATCTGGCGCTTGGCGGCATCAGCATCTCCTATGATGATTGTCGAGCCGGATTTTCTTTTCCGGCGATGATGAAGTTTGGAAAGTCCTCGAAGACCCATCCGTTTTTCAGGGTGTCGAAGATAATGGTGAGCAGCTTGCGGGCTGTGGCGATGATGGCCTTTCCCGGGCCACGCCGGTCCTTGATGCGCCGGTAGAAGGCATTGAGGTAACCCGAATAGCGGATTGCGGTCAGCGTGCACTGGACCAGCGTGGTGCGCATGAGCCGGTTGCCAC
>NZ_JARWGH010000006.1:0-376262 GCF_036528765.1 Rhizobium sp. BR 362
CTCTGTGACCGAAGCCGCGAAGGCATCAGGGTCACGCATTGGAGATTGGTTCGAGAACCGAAGGACACCTTTGTCCTGCGGAGGAGAAGTTTTAGCCGATCGGCGAAGTTGCCGGTCAAAGAACAACCGAACCCAAGGAAAGCACGCAAACGCTGGTGTTTTAACCCTTGTGTTCTTTCATTGGAGACAAACCATGTCATCCCAACATGCCGTCATCATTGGCGGCTCATCCGGTATCGGCCTTGCGACCGCCGCCCATCTTCTCGAAAAAGGATATCGGGTGACGATCACCGGTCGCGATGCGGCAAAGCTTCGGGCGGCGGCGGAAAGCCTTACCGGCGACGTCGCCGCGATCGCCATGGACGCCGCCGATCTCACCAATCTTGCCAAAATCTTCCAGACGATCGGGCCGCTCGATCACCTCGTTCTGGCATTGGGTGGCGGCAACGGCGGCGGGCCCTTCGCCACAGTCGATCTTGCCGATGTCAAAAGAGGGTTCGAACAGAAGACGATGGCGCATTTTGCCTGCGCCCAGGCGTGTCTTCCCTATCTCTCGAAAGAGGGCAGCATCACCTTCGTTTCCGCCGTTTCCGCCCAGGCAGCCTTGCCGGGAACGGCAGGACTTGGCGCTGTCAACGCCGCAATCGCTGCCCTTGCGCCAATCCTCGCCGTCGAACTCAAGCCGATCCGCGTGAACTGCGTCTCGCCCGGCGTCGTCGAAACGCCATGGTGGGATTTCCTTGGCGAAGACCAGAAGGCGCCGGTCCTCGCGAGCTTCGCTGCGCGCACGCCGGTCGGACGCGTCGGCCGCCCGCAAGAGATCGCCGAAGCCATCGCCTTCCTGATCGGCAACGGCTTTACCAGCGGCCACACGTTGATCTGCGACGGCGGCATCCGGCTCGGCCAATAACCTGCAGCGCGTTGCCGGTCATCGCCGGCAACGGCTTATCTGCCGCCGACATCCGCCTGCAGATGCGTTAGAATATTGATGAGTTCCGGAGCTCTGTCGCGGATCTCCCGAAGGTGGATGGCAGTCAGCCGGCGCAGGATCTCTTCCGATTTTTCCGTGAGCTGCAGCGTCTGCCGGCGTTTGTCGCCCGGATCGGGATGGCGGGTGACATAATCCGCATCGATCAGCCGGCCGACCAATTCGGTCGCGGTATGTGGTGCGATCAGCAGCCGTTCCGCCAGCATCCCGATGGTCATCGTCTCGCCCTGCGGATTGCCCTTGATTGCCAGCAACGCCTGATGTTGCTGCGGCGGCAGTCCCTCCTGATGAGCAGCGGAAGTGCTGAAATCCATGAATTTCCGCAGCGTGTAGCGCAGTGTCGCCAAAGCCTCGTAATCCGCCTGCGATAGCGTTTCCTTCAATTCCCGCGCCACTTCCATCTTCCTTGTAAATTCATTCTATTTTCAGCCGTTGCTTTATATCGCATTACGATATAATTGCCATTGCAGTTCCGGCCATCTGCCGCCGCGCTTTAGCACAGAAAGCATTCCATGCAGGATATCAACGTACATCATCGGCCCGCCCATGATTTCTCGGGTGGCGCTTCGCGGAAAGACAATGGAGATTTTACCACGGACAAGCGTGTCCTGGTGCTTGCGGCCATGGCACTGGTCGTCGGCACCGGTGGCGCCCTGTCCGCCTGGGTGCTGATCAATCTCATCGCACTCGTCACCAACGCCGTCTGGCTGTTCAAGATCAGCGTCGAACCGCTGTCGCTGGGAACGGTCGCCCGCTCCCCCTGGATGGTGGCCGCGCCCATCATCGGCGGCATCGTCATCGGACTCATGGCACGCTACGGTTCGGAAAAGATCCGCGGCCACGGCATTCCGGAGGCGATCGAGGCGATCCTGATCGGCGGCAGCCGCATGTCGCCGAAAGTGGCGGTCCTGAAGCCGCTCTCTTCCGCCATCTCGATCGGCACCGGCGGTCCGTTCGGTGCGGAAGGTCCGATCATCATGACGGGCGGCGCCATCGGTTCGCTCTTCGCGCAGTTCTTCCACCTGAGCGCCGCCGAGCGCAAGACGCTGCTGGTTGCAGGTGCCGCCGCCGGCATGACCGCGATCTTCGGCTCGCCCATCGCCGCCGTCATGCTGGCCGTCGAACTGCTGCTGTTTGAATGGAAGCCGCGCAGCTTCATTCCGGTCGTGATCGCATCCTGCGTCTCCATCGCCTGGCGGCCCCTGCTGATCGGCAGCGGCCCGCTCTTCCCGGCCCATTTCGACATGCAGCTAAACTGGTGGGGCATGCTGCTCGCCGCCGGTGTCGGCATCGTGGCCGGCCTGCAATCCGGCCTTTTGACGACGCTGCTCTACCGCATTGAAGACGCCTTCGAGAAACTGCCCATTCATTGGATGTGGTGGCCCGCACTCGGCGGCCTCATTGTGGGTCTCGGCGGGCTGATCGAGCCGCGCTCACTCGGCGTCGGCTATGACATCATCTCCGATCTCCTGAACGACCACGTCGTCGCCATGGCAGTGGTCGCCATTCTCCTGGTAAAGGCCGGTATCTGGCTGGTCGCATTGTCGTCGGGAACGTCTGGCGGCGTGCTGGCGCCGCTGCTCATCCTCGGCGGTACGCTCGGCTGGCTCGTCGGCCTCGTTCTGCCGGGAGATCCCGGCTTCTGGGCGCTGCTCGGCATGGCCGCGATGATGGGCGGTACGATGCGCGCGCCGCTGACCGGCACCTTCTTCGCCATCGAATTGACCGGCGACATGCATGCTCTCGTGCCGCTGCTTGCCGCCACCGTCGCAGCTTATGCGGTTACCGTGTTGCTGCTGAAGCGCTCGATCCTGACGGAAAAGATCGCACGCCGCGGCCAGCACATCACCCGCGAATACGGCATCGATCCGTTCGAATTGACCCGTGCTGCCGATATCATGATTGCGAAGGTGAATACGCTTCCCGCCGCAATGCCCGTGGCGGAGGCCCTGACGCAGTTGACGGAGCAGCCGGACGCCCATCGCTTTTATCCGGTCGTTGAGATCGACGGGCGCCTGGTCGGCATGATCTCTCGCGCCGATGCCCTGAGATGGCAGAGCCAACCCGATTTCGCCGGTCAGACACTCTATGATCTGATTTCGGATACGTCCATTCCGGTCGCTCATCCTGAAGACACGGTTGGCCGCGTCGCCGATATCATGATCCAGGCCGATACCGGCCGCGTTCCCGTCGTTGACGAGCGGACCGGCGTTCTCGTCGGCCTTATTGCCCGGAAGGACCTGTTGCGCCTGCGCAGCGCCGCCAATCGTTCGGAATTCGAGCGCGGCGCCTATCTCGGAGCAAAACGTTAAGGGGAGGAGGAGCGGCGTCAGCGGGGCAACAAGAACCCTGCGGCGCTGCCTTCTCTTCAAAGTCGAGAAAGAAAGAGCGATCCACGACGACCGATGGATGTTTACGATCCTGGGCGCCTACAAACGTAGGTGGGCACCGTGTGTCCAGGCCCACGAGCCTGGTCAGGGACAGCTCCCTTTGGATCGAGTATGGCCCCAGGGATTGTGGTTCCTGTCGGGAAGCGCAGACCGCTCGCCATATATAAAGAGAATTTTCGGCTTGTACCAGAGGGTGCCGGGGCGCAGTCCCGATAAATAAAAGAAAAGCCTCAGTTCGGCTCCGCCCCCGGACGGACCGTCAGTTTTTCGGTGATACCGCGAATGCGCGTCGTCACTTCGTCGATGACGGTCGCCAGCGTCTCTTCGCTGCGGGCATTGGCCGCAAGCACGGTGTCACGGTTGCTGCGCAGGTTTTCGAGCTCGGTTTCCAGCCCCGAGACACGGCGCGTCAGCTCCGCCACCTCGTCCATGATCATGATACCGGCCATGACGGTGACCCGCAGATCGCCGATTTCGCCGAATTGGCTCTTCAGATGCATGACATAGCGGTCGAAGCGGGTGGCGAGATCCGTCAGATGCTCTTCCTGCCCCTCTTCGCAGGCCATGCGATAGGCCTTACCGTCGATCGTTACCGTTACCTGCGCCATCAGACTTTCCGATCATTGCCGTTGATCGCGACGGCTGCGTCCCGAGGGATCAGCGGTCGAGCACGGCTCTTATGGTTTCCATCGCCGTCACCAGCCGGCGCGACACTTCGCGATTGACTTCTTCGAGCCGGTTCGCTCGAAACTCGGCCTGATCGAGTTCCTGGGCGAGCCGCGAGCGATCCGCATGCACCCGGCGAACCTCGCCTTCGACATCGCTTTGGGCGCGTTCACGTTCGAACCGCCCGTCGACGGCGCTCTCCAAAGTCGAAAGCGCCTGGCGCAACTGAGCGAGCGCCACATCCACCGTTTTGCCTGAGGGTGTCATGCCTTTCGATTCCCCGCGCAAGGCCCGAATCAAAATATCCGGCCACTCGACTGATTTCCCAACAATATTCAACTCAGCAACTGAACGTCAATAAAGGCCGTCATGCCGCAAGGGGCCTAATCTGTGGATGAAGGTCGTCTTTATGGCTTACGCGGGCTTTGCCGCACCCTTGTCGTCTTTTGTACAAGGCGGCGGGCAAATGTCGAAAAATTGCCGCACCAGCGCCCGATCGGCCTCCGGATTTATTGACTTGCTCGCCCCAACTGCTATGTCTCAGCCGCCTGAGGCAGTAGTGAAAACGGAGTTTGTAAAGACTTCTCCGTTTCGGCCGCCTTTCACCGGTGGCCCTGCCCCCCAAGCGTGTGGCCATCCCCCGAACCCGGAACCCTGCGGAAAAACCATGATCTCTCGCGAACAACACGACCGGATGGCGAATGCGATCCGTTTCCTTGCCATGGATGCTGTCGAGAAGGCCAATTCCGGTCACCCCGGTCTGCCGATGGGGATGGCGGATGTCGCTACCGTTCTCTTTAGCAAATATCTGCGTTTCGACCCGAAGCATCCGCACTGGCCGAACCGTGACCGCTTCGTGCTCTCGGCCGGCCACGGCTCCATGCTGCTTTATTCGCTGCTGTACTTGACCGGCTACCCCGACATGGGGGTGGAGGACCTCAAGCAATTCCGTCAACTCGGATCCAAGACCGCCGGCCATCCGGAATATGGTCACGCCACCGGCATTGAAACCACGACCGGCCCGCTTGGCCAGGGCATTGCCAACTCGGTCGGCATGGCGATCGCCGAGCGCAAGCTGCGTGAGGAATTCGGCGCGGATCTGATGGATCACCATACCTATGTCATGTGCGGCGACGGCTGCCTGATGGAAGGTATCAGCCATGAAGCGATCGCGCTGGCCGGCCACCTGAAGCTGAACAAGCTCATTCTCTTCTGGGACAACAACTCGATCACCATCGACGGCGCTATCTCGCTTTCGGATTCGACCGACCAGGTCGCGCGCTTCAAGGCCGTTCACTGGAACACGATCGAAGTCGACGGTCATGACCAGGCTGCTATCGGCGCTGCCATCGAGGCCGCTCACAAGTCCGACCGCCCGACGCTGATCGCCTGCAAGACGATCATCGGCTTCGGCGCACCGAACAAGCAGGGCACCCACAAGGTTCACGGTTCGCCGCTCGGGGCCGAGGAGATCGCAGCTACCCGCGTTGCGCTGAACTGGCCCTATGAAGCTTTCGTCATTCCGGACGACATTCTTTCCGAATGGCGTGCGACCGCCGAGCGGTCCGTCGACATCCGCACGGCCTGGGAAGGCCGCGTTGCGAGCGCCGAGGCCGGCAAGAAGGCTGAGTTCAACCGCCGCTTTGCCGGCGAGCTGCCGGCAGGCTTCGATGCCGCCATCAGCGACTACAAGAAGAAGCTGGCCGAAACCAAGCCGACGCTTGCAACCCGCAAGGCATCGGAAGATGCGCTCGAAGTCATCAACGGCTTCCTGCCGGAAACGCTCGGCGGTTCCGCCGACCTGACGCCGTCGAACAACACCAAGACGAGCCAGATGAAGTCGATCACCCCGACCGATTTCTCCGGCCGTTACGTCCACTGGGGCATTCGCGAGCACGGCATGGCCTCTGCCATGAACGGCATTTCGCTGCATGGCGGCCTGATCCCCTATTCCGGCGGCTTCCTGATCTTCACGGATTATTGCCGTCCGCCGTTGCGTCTCGCAGCGCTGATGGGCATCCGCGTCATCCACGTTCTGACGCATGACTCGATCGGCGTCGGTGAAGACGGCCCGACCCACCAGCCCGTCGAACAGATCGCCGGCCTGCGTGCCATCCCGAACTTCCTGTTGTTCCGTCCGGCTGATGCCACCGAAACGGCAGAATGCTGGCAGATCGCGGTCAAGACGCACAATCGTCCGTCCGGTCTTGCGCTGACCCGCCAGAACCTGCTCGCTGCGCGCACCGAATATAGCGAGAAGAACCTCTGCGAACAGGGCGCCTACACGCTCGCCGGCAGCGCCGATGCCAAGGTGACGATCTTTGCTTCGGGCTCTGAAGTCGAAATCGCCGTCGCCGCCCGCACGGCGCTGGAAGGCAAGGGTATTTCCACCCGCGTCGTTTCCGTTCCCTGCACGGAGCTGTTCTTCGAGCAGCCGGACGCCTATCGCGAGGAAGTGCTCGGCAGCTCGCCGGTCAAGATCGCCGTCGAAGCCGCCGTGCGCGAAGGCTGGGACGCATTCATCGGTCCGGAAGGCACCTTTATCGGCATGAAGAGCTTCGGCGCTTCCGCCCCTTACAAGGACGTCTACAAGCATTTCGGCATCACCCCGGAAGCGGTTGTCGCCGCCGCCGAGGCAAAGCTTTCCTGAGGGCGCCGCAAGGCGCTCTCCATTCCAATAGCAATACCCTGAGTGAACGGGAGTGAACACAATGACTGTAAAAGTTGCCATCAACGGTTTCGGCCGCATCGGCCGTAACGTTCTGCGCGCGATCGTCGAATCCGGCCGCACCGACATCGAAGTCGTCGCGATCAACGACCTCGGCCCGGTCGAGACCAACGCCCATCTTCTGCGCTATGATTCGATCCACGGCCGTTTTCCGGCTGAAGTGAAGGTCGAAGGCGACTCGATCATCATCAACAACGGCAAGCCGATCAAGGTCACAGCCATCAAGGATCCGGCAACCCTGCCGCACCGCGACCTCGGCGTTGACATTGCGATGGAATGCACCGGCATCTTCACCGCCCGCGACAAGGCTGCCCTGCATCTGACGGCAGGCGCCAAGCGCGTCATCGTCTCGGCTCCTGCCGACGGCGCCGACCTCACCGTCGTTTACGGCGTCAACCACGATCAGTTGACCAAGGAACATCAGGTCATCTCCAACGCATCCTGCACGACGAACTGCCTGGTTCCGGTCGTTAAGGTTCTGCATGACCTGATTGGCGTCGATCATGGCTTCATGACCACGATCCACTCCTACACCAACGACCAGCCGTCGCTCGACCAGATGCACAAGGATCTGTACCGCGCCCGCGCTGCCGCGCTTTCGATGATTCCGACCTCGACCGGTGCCGCCAAGGCCGTCGGCCTCGTGCTGCCGGAACTTAAGGGCAAGCTCGATGGTTCGTCGGTTCGCGTGCCGACCCCGAACGTTTCGGTCGTCGACCTGAAGTTCGTCGCCAAACGCGCCACGACCGTCCAGGAAATCAACGATGCCATCAAGGCGGCTTCCAACGGCGCCCTGAAGGGTGTCCTCGGCTACACCGACGAGCCGCTGGTTTCGCGCGACTTCAACCATGACAGCCATTCGTCGATCTTCGCCCTCGACCAGACCAAGGTCATGGACGGCACCTTCGTGCGCATCCTCACCTGGTACGACAACGAGTGGGGCTTCTCGAACCGCATGGCCGACACGGCCGTCGCGTTCGCCAAGCTGATCTGATCATGGCCTTCCGCCCTCTCCTTCCGACGACAGTTCGCTGGCGTCCGCTGGAGGGAGACGGGCTGGAGCATCTGACGATCGCTCCCATCGACACGGCCACCGGCGCAGCCATTCGCGCCTGTGGCACCATCATCGGCAGCCGCGGAGGTTCGCCCTACGGCGTTTTCTACCGCATCGATTGCGCAGCCGACTGGACCGTTCTCTCCTTCTCGATCGAAACCACCGATGGCCGGCGCCTTGCCTTGCTTTCCGACGGCACGGGACATTGGCGCACCGAAGACGCCATTGCCCTGCCGCAATTCGACGGCTGCATCGATATCGATCTCAGCGGCTCCCCCTTCACCAACAGCCTGCCGATCCGACGGCTTGCGTTGACGCCGGAAGCCGGAACGGCAAAGCTCTCCATGCTCTATATTCCGTTTGATAGCTTCGTGCCCGTACGCGACGGCCAGCGCTACACCTGCATCACGCCGGAAAAACTCTACCGCTATGCCGCCGAAGACAGGGCTGTTGCCGTCGACCTGCCCGTCGATGCCGATGGCCTGGTGATCGACTATCCCATCTATTTCAAGCGTGTGGATGTTTGATGCAGCCGCAGACAGCGGCTAACAGCCTGCGATCTGCATTATTCCTTCGATCCGGCTGAATCTTCCCTCTCCCTGCCCTGCTATGGTCCAGATTTAAAAATAAATTTTTCACAGGAATTCTCCCAAGACATTCCGGGGGCCGTTTCGCCGTTCTGGTGAGGCGCATCACATCATGACGTCGCAATTGTCGGAGCGGGCATCAATCCATCGCCTTCTCCGAATAATATTTGCATGTACTAATTTTGAGCGTGCGACGGCATAGTAGGTGGCGGGAGAATTGCGAGTGATCCGGGCTCAGCCCCCGGCAAGGCGTGCGGGAAAGGGGAAGAAGGGGTGGAGGCATTTTACGTCGTCGTGCTGGTAAGCACGGTCCTGATTCTGTTGGCGGCCTTCTCGAGCCTGCTTGCCTTCCGCTTCGGCGCACCGTTGCTGCTGCTGTTTCTGATGATCGGCCTGATGGCCGGCACAGACGGACTCGGCATCGAATTCAGCAACAACTATCTTGCCTATATTCTCGGCTCGCTGGCCCTCGCCATCATCCTCTTCGATTCCGGCTATGGCACACCGATCCAGGCCTTCAAACTGGCGGCCGCGCCGGCCCTGACCATCGCGTCTGCAGGCGTTCTCGTGACGGCGGCATTGTTCGGCCTCGCCGCGAGCTGGCTCCTTGGCTTTTCCTGGCTGCAAGGCCTGCTTCTCGGCTCTATCGTCGCCTCGACGGATGCGGCCGCTGTCTTCTTCCTGCTGCGCATCGGCGGCATCAACATCCGCGACAAGGTGCGCTCGACGTTGGAAGTCGAATCCGGCACCAATGATCCGATGGCGATCTTCCTGACGCTGGCGCTCGTCGAGCTGTTGGCGAGCGGCGAGGGCCATCACGGCATCAATCTCGTCATGCTCGCGACCTTCCTTCAGCAGATGGGTCTTGGCGTCATCCTCGGCCTGCTCGGCGGCATGATGATAGTGCTGATCGTCAGCCACCTGGAGACCGATCGCGGCCTGACGCCAATCTTCGTACTGGCGCTCGCCCTCCTCGTCTTCTCCTTTACCGGCGCCGTCGGCGGCAGCGGTTTTCTCGCCGTCTATGTGGCCGGCATTTACGCCGGCAACCGCAAGATGCCGGCCTCCGCCAGTATCAAACGCTTCCAAGACGGTATGACCTGGCTCGCGCAAATCATCATGTTCCTCGTCCTCGGGCTGCTCGCAACGCCATCGCAATTTCCAGCGATCGCCATCCCTGCCGTGGCGCTGGCGCTGTTCCTGATCTTCATCGCCCGGCCGATCGCCGTCTGGCTCTGCCTGCTGCCTTTCGACTACACGCAACGGGAGACGGGTTTCGTTGCCTGGGTGGGCCTGCGCGGCGCCGTTTCCATTTTGCTCGCCATCATGCCGATTCTCGGCAATCTCGAGGGCGGCCACACCTATTTCAATGTCGCCTTCATCGTCGTGCTGGTGTCGCTGCTCGTTCAGGGCTGGACGATCAAGCCGATGGCGCGCCGGCTAGGCCTCATCGTGCCGCCGCGCATGGGCGCTGTCGACAAGGTCGAGGTCGATCTGCCGGGCACGGTCAATCATGAGCTGCTTTCCTATCGCGTCGTCAAGGATAGTCCGGTCCTTCGCGGCGAGCGCATTCCGCGCTGGGCCATGCCGTCGCTCGTCGTGCGCGAAGGCAAGTCGATGCGTTATCAATATGCCGGTCGCCTGCGCGAAAACGATCTCGTCTATCTCTTCATCTCGCCCAGCTATTCGCGCCTTCTCGACCGTCTGTTCGCGAGCCGTGCGCCGGTCGATCCGGACGATACGGATTTCTTCGGCGCCTTCTCGATTTCGCCGCTGCGTCCCGCCGCCGATCTCGACGCGGCCTATGGCCCAGGGCTTCTGAGCGATTCCGAAAAAGGCCTGACAATCGCCGAGCTGATGCGTCAGCGCCTCGGCGGCAAGGCCGATTATGCGGACCGTGTTCGTCTCGGCGAGATTATCCTCATCGTCCGTGATCTCGACGAAAACGACCATATCCAATCGGTCGGCATGTCGCTGGAAGCGCTGGAACCGGCGACGATCCTGCCGATTTTCGTCAATCTCCACGATATTCTGACCGGTATTCGCGGCTTCCTGCGCAAGCGCCGTGAGCACGCCGAAGAGGTGGTTTCAACCGATTCAAATACCGGCAAAAACGACGCCTGACCGCCTTGCGTCTCGCATCATCCGTAGTATGGTCGGCGCACTTCGCGGCACCAACAACATTGGATCCTCCCCATGGCAGCCTTCAAAACTCTCGACAATCTCACCGATATCACCGGCAAGCGCGTGCTCGTGCGCGTCGATCTCAACGTGCCGGTCAAGGACGGCAAAGTCACCGACGCGACCCGCATCGAGCGTGTGGCGCCGACGATTTTGGAATTGTCCGACAAGGGCGCCAAGGTCATCCTGCTTGCCCATTTCGGCCGCCCGAAGGATGGCCCCTCGCCGGATCTGTCGCTTTCCCTGATCATTCCTGCCGTCGAAGAGGTGCTCGACCGCGCCGTTCTCTTCGCCTCCGATTGCGTCGGCGCCCCTGCAGCCGACGCCGTTGCCAAGATGAACAACGGCGATATTCTGCTGCTCGAAAACACCCGCTTCCATAAGGAAGAGGAGAAAAACGACGGGGCCTTTACTGAAAAACTGGCCGTCAACGGCGACATCTACGTCAACGACGCCTTTTCCGCTGCCCACCGCGCCCATTCCTCCACCGAAGGCCTTGCCAATCACCTCCCCGCCTATGCCGGCCGCACCATGCAGGCCGAGCTGGAAGCGCTGGAAAAAGGCCTCGGCAACCCAGCCCGCCCGGTCGTTGCCATCGTCGGCGGCGCCAAGGTCTCGACCAAGATCGACCTGCTGATGAACCTGGTGAAGAAGGTCGATGCGCTGGTGATCGGCGGCGGCATGGCCAATACCTTCCTCGCCGCCCGCGGCACCAATGTCGGCAAGTCTTTATGCGAGCATGATCTGGCCGACACCGCCAAGCAGATCATGATCGAAGCCGCCACGGCCGGCTGCGCCATCGTGCTGCCGGAAGACGGCGTCGTCGCTCGCGAATTCAAGGCAGGCGCCGACAACGAAGTCGTTTCGATCGACGCCATTCCGGCCGATGCCATGGTCCTCGATGTCGGGCCGAAATCGGTCGAAGCGATCAAGGCCTGGATCGGTCGCGCCACGACGCTGGTCTGGAATGGCCCGCTCGGCGCTTTCGAAATCACGCCCTTCGACGCCGCCACCGTTGCCGCTGCCAAATATGCCGCCGAATGCACCGAGACCGGCAAGCTGACCTCGGTCGCCGGCGGCGGCGATACCGTCTCGGCACTGAACCATGCCGGCGTTGCCGATGATTTCACCTATGTCTCGACCGCAGGCGGCGCTTTCCTCGAATGGATGGAAGGCAAGGTCCTGCCGGGTGTCGCCGTTCTCCATACTGGAAAGTGAGGCAGCCGCATCCACACGAGAAGGAGAGCTGCGAGCCGGACTTTCGCAGCTTTCCACAGGATGCTAAACTGATAGTCCAAACTTTCAAACGGTTGAAATCATTTCAATCGTTTCAATAATTTAGCTGCCCATTTCCCTCTATATACACTTCTGTTATCGCCGACTTATATGACCCGTCGCTGACTGAAATCGCCTTGGAGAACGAAAATGAGCGAACGACTTGAAGACATTGCCTTAAAGATGGTAGCCGGTGGCAAAGGCCTGCTGGCGGCTGATGAATCCACTGCCACGATCAAGAAACGTCTCGACACGATCGCTCTCGCCTCCACCGAAGAGAGCCGGCGCGACTATCGCGAAATGCTCTTCCGCTCTGACGAGGCGATGAAGAAGTACATCTCCGGTGTCATCCTCTATGAGGAAACCCTCTTCCAGAAGGCTGCCGACGGCACGCCTTTCGCCGATATCATCCGTGCCGCCGACAGCATTCCCGGCATCAAGGTCGATACCGGCGCCAAGCCGATGGCCGCCTTCCCGGGCGAGACGATCACCGAAGGCCTTGACGGCCTCGCTGACCGCCTGGCGAAATATTATGATGCCGGCGCCCGCTTCGCCAAATGGCGCGGCGTAATCGCCGTCTCCGACGCGCTTCCGACCCATGGTTCGATCAAGGCCAATGCCCATGCTCTGGCCCGCTACGCCGCCCTCTGCCAGCAGGCGAAGATCGTGCCGATCGTCGAGCCGGAAGTCTTGATGGACGGCGAACCCGGCACGCACGATCTCGCCCGCAGCGAGGAAGTCACCCGTTGGACGCTGCAGATCGTCTTCCAGGAACTCGCCGAAGCCCGCATCAAGCTCGAAGGCATGATCCTGAAGCCGAGCATGGTCATCGACGGCAAGAAGGTGCGCAAGGCATCGGTCGAGCAGGTTGCCGAAGCTACCGTCAGGGTGCTTAAGGAAACCGTTCCCTCCGCCGTCCCCGGCATCGCCTTCCTCTCCGGCGGACAGTCGCCGGAAGAAGCAACCGCGCATCTCTCGGCCATCAACGGCTATGATCTGCCTTGGCATGTTACCTTCTCCTACGGCCGCGCCCTGCAGGACGCCGCGCTGAAGGCCTGGGGCGGCAAGCCGGAAAACGTCGCCGCCGGCCAGCGCGCCTTCGCCCACCGCGCCGAGATGAACTATCTCGCCGCCAAGGGTAGCTGGACCAAGGACAGCGAAAAGGCCGCCTGATTTAAGGTCGCGTTTCGAATGGATGAAAGCCCTGACCGCGATGCGGTCAGGGCTTTTTGCTTTTGTGGCGTAGATGCTCTTAGAGGCGTTTACTCTTGTCGAAGGACTATCATCCTGTCCCAATAAAAGGGGGAGAACGCCTTATGAGCTCGCTCTTATCTGGTAAATGCCACCCCTGAAAACTCTGGCTCATGACCGATGTCGCAAAATATGGAGATCGCATCATGCTCAGGCTATTTTGAGCGCAGCAAGGTCACCGCTACTAAGAGACGCTAAGTTGGCTTCGATTTTGTCTATCGGCCAATCCCACCAAGCAATATCAAGAAGTTCGTTGATGACCTCACTCGGATAACGCATCCGAATGATAGTTGCCGGGTTCCCCCCAACAACTGCATAAGGCGGTACATGATGTGCGACGACCGAAGCAGCAGCGACAATCGCGCCCGCCCCGATCTGCACGCCCGGCATTATGGCCGCGTTATGACCAATCCAGACATCGTGACCGACGATTGTATCCTTCACCGGCAGATCCGTGTAGCCGAAAGTCTCAGGCTTAAAGATGCGAAATGGATACGTGGTGAAGCCGGTCATCGGATGATTGGCCGAGCTGGTGATGAAGTAGCTTCCCCGAGCAATCTGGACAAACTTGCCGATCACCAAGCGCTCACGAACGTTACTGCCGAGATAGGGCGCCAGTATCCGGGCGGTATCTTCCGGCCTTCCAGAATGGGTATAATAGCTGAACTCGCCGATTTCCATGCGCGGATGGTCAATTACGTTCTTCAGGTAGACAGTATCGCGATAGAGGGTGCCATCGGGCAGAGTAATTGGATGGATTGCATAAGGATCAAGAAGAGGCACGGAAAACCTTTTCAAATTGCTGGTAACTTCGCAGAAGTAGATCCCGCTTCAACCTAGCTATGTGATTTTATACAGACGAAGCTAAACCCACATATCGATCGAATCCATCACGCCGCTCGAAAGCGTTCATGAATAATTTAAATGCTGGATGAGGCGTGATCCACAGTGAGGAACTTGTCACAGGCACAAGTTCCCGCTTTCAGGCTCGCCCGAGCAGCGGCTAAATCCTCGCTCTATCAAAACTCTGGGAGCCGCCATGACAACCGTCCCTTATGTCACCGTGGACGTCTTCACCTCCGAACGCTTCGCCGGCAACCCGCTTGCCGTCATCCCCGATGCGCGCGGTTTGAGCGATGAGGCGATGCAGAAGATCGCAATGGAGTTCAATTATTCGGAAGTAACCTTCGTTCTTCCGCCGGAGAATCCTGACAATACGGCGCGTGTCCGCATTTTTACGCCAACAATCGAAATCCCCTTTGCCGGCCACCCCAATGTTGGCACGGCTTTCGTGCTCGGCCGGCAAACCGATATCTTCGGAAAGACGCCGGGCGACAGGCTGATCTTCGAAGAGAAGGCCGGGCTGGTGGATGTAGAACTGTTGCGCAATGGCAATGAGGTCAGCGGCGCGAAGATAAGGGCGCCCGGCGTGTTGCAAGTTGGCAGCGCCATCGCCGGCGATCTCATCGCCCGCTGCGTTCAGCTCGATCCCGCATCCATCCGTCACACGGCACATGCCCCGACATTCGCCTCCGTCGGTCTGCTCTTTGCCTTCGCCGAAGTGGATGATCTCGAAACGCTCGGCAAGGCCCGCCCGAATGCCGCCGTCTTTGCGGAAGCGGCCGCTCGCCACAGGGAAGAAAAGACCGATTTTTCGCTGTTCCTCTACACACGCTCGGCCGAAAAACCGCAGCACCTCCGCGCCCGCATGTTCGCGCCGCTGGATAATGTTATCGAAGATCCGGCAACCGGCAGCGCCTCCGCCGCGCTCGGCGCCTATCTCACCTCGCTGCTGCCCGCAGCCGATGCCGAAGTGCAGATGACCATTGAACAGGGCGTTGAAATGGGCCGGCGCAGCCTGATCAATCTCGATGTCAGAAAATCCGCGGGCTCTGTCACCGACGTCTTTATCTCAGGCGACTGCGTCAGCGTCATGCGCGGCGAAATCGCATTCTAAGCAACGCCTGAAGCTTTCCAAAATCGAAGCCCAGGTTGTGGGCCATGCGCTAAAATGTCTCGTTGATCACCAAAGCGACCGTCCAAGCCACGAAGGCAATCACGGCGATCTTCCAGAAATCGGCACGCCGTTTGAGGCCGGGCAGTCCTAGCGGCTTGATGATTTGCACCGCCATGGCAAGCAACAGCAGCACCGCGATCACTTTCGTCACGGTATTTTTCTCCGTTTGCGCAAGAGTGAGCATGGCCTCATTCAAAAACCGCTGCGCAGTTTTCGCGATCATGCTCTATTCGTCATAGGACGGACATCTTTCCGCGCCAACAGACTGTTTCTACACGCCGATAACGGCAATCCGGGGCACAATCAATAGTGAAAACTGGCAGGGCTTGGTCCTGCCGTATCGGTTCTTTAAGCGGAGCCGCATGAAAGTGGGAACATGAAAAGAAATATTTTACCCGTTCTTGCCCTGCTTTTCGGTACGCTCTTTCTATTCACCGGCAATGGCCTGCACAGCCTGCTTCTGCCGGTGCGCGGTACGGCCGAGGGCTACGCCACCACGACACTTGGCCTGCTCGGCACGACCTGGGCGACTGGTTTCGTGCTCGGCTGCCTGACCGCGCCGAAACTCGTCCGGCGCATCGGTCATGTCCGCGCCTTTTCCGGCTTCATCGCCGTCATTGCCATCATCGCGCTGCTGACTGGCATCATCGTCGACGCCACCTGGTGGGTTTTGCTGCGCGCCGTCACCGGCTTCTGCACCGCCGGCACCTCGATGATCATCGAAAGCTGGCTCAACGAACGTGCCACCAATGAAAGCCGCGGCGCGATCTTTTCGCTTTATATCGGCATCACATTGATCGGCGCCGTTGCCGGCCAGATGATGATCCCCTTTGCGGACATCCACACGCCGATCCTCTTCATGTTCTGCGGCATCTGCTACTGCGTCGCCATGCTGCCGACGACGCTCTCGACCGCCGCTTCGCCGCAACCGCTGAAAGCCGTCAGCCTGGATCTGAAGGCGCTCTATCGCAATTCCCCCGTCGCCTCGATCGGCATCCTGTTGGTCGGCATCGCCAATGGCGCCTATGGCACGCTCGGCGCCGTCTTCGGCGCCAATGCCGGTCTTTCCGACGGCAATATCGCGCTGATGATGAGCTCGACCATTTTTGCCGGCGCCGTGATGCAGTTTCCCGCCGGCCGCCTTTCCGACCGTATCGACCGCCGCTATGTGCTCGCCGGCATGGCCGCGATCGCCGCCATCGACGGGCTGCTGCTTTTCCTGCTGCAGCCCGCTGGTCCTTATTTCCTGATCGGCATGGTGGTCATCTATGGCGCCGTCGCCAACACGCTTTATCCGATCACTGTCGCCCATGCGAACGACTTCGCCGCACCCGAGGATTTCGTCAAGGTCTCCGGCGGCCTGCTGCTGCTCTATGGCATCGGCACCATCATCGGCCCGACGCTCGGCGGCCCGGTCATGTCGGAGATCGGCCCCTACGCGCTGTTCTTCGTCACCGCTGTCGCCCATGTGCTGATCACGACCTACGCAATCTTCCGCAGCCGCATGCGCGCCGCAAAGCCCGCGAGCGATCGCGACGCCTACACGACGATGCCTTCGGCGAATGCGCAGATGATCACGCCGGAAAGCATGTCGCTGGCACGCAGCGAGACTTCGAAAAAGGAAGATATGACGGTAAACTACGGCACATGAGCCGCCGGGGGTGACCAGCCGACAGCAAGAAGGAGGACACAAATGAGCATTTTCGATGATGACCGCCCGAAGAAGCCGTCCGCCCACGAAATCGGCAGCGATTTGTCGCTGCTCTCCGTCGATGAGCTCAAGGCGCGCGTCGCACTGATGCAGGCGGAGATCGCCCGGCTTGAAGCCGAGATCGCCACCAAGGCGTCCGGCCGCAAGGCCGCCGAGAACCTGTTCCGCTCGTAACCCTGCCGTCAGCGCAAATTGTGCGATCGAAGTACAGATCGAGACAGGTTCAACGGAATATTAAGCTTTACGACATATTACTATGATCATCCAGATTTGCTCTGGACTCAGACAGTTCCTCCACTTGGCGAATTGGTCTGATTTTTCTCCCTGTTTTACCTTGAGAGCCGCTTTTGCGGCTCTTCTTTTTCGCCTCGATGCGGCGCGCCCGAGGAAACTGTGGAGATTAACCCTTTCTTAAGAATCGCCTTGCGAATTTCAGTTAAAACCACCATCTTGAAGTCATAAGAGCGGACGCCGAGAGTTCTTCCGGACTTAAGCGGCTTTTCCTGAACAAAAGTGTTGCGTGAAGCAGGGATTACTTCGATGTCGGAACTTGGTTTGAACACGATCAGCTTTGCTGGCCACGCAGCTTCGTCGGCGCAGTTCAGGACGCTCTATTCCGAAGGCATGTCGCTGGTCGAGGAAACCGCGAGCTATCTTGACGGCCAGGGCCGCGCGGCCTCCAAGGTTCTGCCGCGCATGGCCTCCGTGCTCTATGCCGCTGAATCCATGCGGCTGACCACCCGCTTGATGCAGATGGCCTCCTGGCTGCTGCTGCAGCGCGCGGTCAATAACGGCGAAATGTCCCGCGATCAGGTGCTCGCCGAAAAGAACAAGGTTCGTCTCGACGGCTTCAACGTCGATCGCAGCGCACCCGGCTGGAGCGACCTTCCGGAAGCCTTCCGTGACCTCGTCGAACGCTCCCTGCGCCTTCAGAACCGCGTCGCCCTGCTCGACCGCGAAATCTACCGCCCGACGGAAGCGCCGATCGTTCCAGACAATCAGAACAGCGTCAAAGCACAACTCACCCTGCTGCAGACGGCATTTGGCAATCACTGAATTTCGATAGTTTAGAACTGACAATAGAACCGGTCGTGTTTTGCACGGCCGGTTCGATTTTTTTCGTGCCTGCTCGAGGGCTAAGCTCAAGGTAGCAAACTGGGCGAGCTTGACGGATTTTAGGAAACATCTGTAGAAATGGCAGCAGTTTGTCCCAAGTGGAGAAACTGGCAAGCCGACATCAGATATGCGTGGAGGTCCCAATGCGCCGACTCACTTCTCACGAAAATCACATCCGAAATTCTGAGAAGATGATGGACCATGCGCACATTGAATTTGGGCATTCTCGCCCATGTAGACGCGGGCAAAACTAGCCTTACCGAACGACTCCTTTTCGACACCGGCGCAATCGACGAGCTTGGCAGTGTCGACGCCGGCAATACGCAGACCGATAGTCTCGAAGTCGAAAGACAACGCGGCATCACCATCGCCGCGGCGGTGGTTTCCTTCACCATCGGCGATGTGGTGGTAAACCTCATCGATACACCCGGCCATCCGGACTTCATTGCTGAGGTCGAGCGGATTCTGCAATTGCTCGATGCGGCCGTGGTCGTCGTTTCGGCGGTCGAGGGCGTGCAATCGCAGACCCGCGTGCTCGTTAGGGCATTGCGCCGCCTCGGCATCCCCTTCGTGTTCTTCATCAACAAGGTCGATCGCCTTGGCGCACGCTACGATGAAGTTCTCGAGGAAATTTCGAGCCAGTTGTCGGTTCGCCCCGTTGCGATGTCGACGATTAGCAATATCGGCAGCAGACTCGCCGCTGTAGAAGCCCTAGATAGTGAAAGCGATCCTCACTTCTCGCGCCTGTGCGAAGCACTTGCGGTGAACGATGAGACTCTGCTGAAGGATTATGTCCTGGCATCCGACCGCCTGACGAGACAAAGACTGGAGCGCGCCCTTGTCGATCAGGTGGCAAAATCTCTGGTCCATCCGGCATTTGCCGGCGCGGCCACGCGGGGCCTCGGCATTCCTGCCCTAATCGCGGCCATCGAGACCTTGCTTCCGAGCCGCGGACCGAACCCTGATGGGCCGGTCTCCGGGAACGTCTTCAAGGTCGAACGCGGATGGGGTGGAGAGAAGCTCGCCTATCTCCATCTCGCATCAGGCGCGATTGCAGTTCGCGAGGACCTCGAGCTCCCGAGCGGCCCGGCAAAGATCAGCAGCATCCAGCTCTTCCGAGACGGTCGCACAGACAAGGTCACGCATATGATGGCGGGACAAATCGCCAAGATCGGCGGGCTCGCCAAGGCCCGCATCGGAGATTGGGTGGGCACCGCGACTGGGGCGGGCGATCTTCGCCACTTTGCTCCGCCCACGCTGGAAACGCGCGTCCGCCCGATGCGCCCCTCCGAAAACGCGGCGCTCTGGGTCGCCCTCGGTCAGCTCGCAGAGCAGGATCCGCTCATCAATTTGCGCACCAATGACGAAAGCGGCGAAATATACGTCTCCCTTTATGGCGAGGTGCAGAAGGAGATCATCCAGGCCATCCTTTTAAACGAGTTCGGCCTCGACATCGCCTTCGAGGAAAGCACCGTCATCTATGTCGAGAGGCTGGTCGGAATTGGGAGCGGACTTGAGCAGATATTCAAAGAACCCAATCCGTTTCTGGCGACGGTCGGACTGCGTATCGAGCCCCGACCGGAAGGCACCGGCAACAGCTTTGCCTTAGAAGTGGACGTGGGGCAGATGCCCGCGAGCTTCTATCGCGCAGTCGAGGAGGCGGTTTTCGAAACGCTCAAGGAAGGCCCTTACGGTTGGCAGGTTATCGATTGCCATGTCGCCATGACGTCGGCGCGTCAAAGCTCGCCAGCCACTACAGCGGCGGATTTTCGCAAGCTGACCCCGTTGGTGCTGGCGGCCGCCCTTTCATCCGCACGCACGTTCATATGCGAGCCCATCGAGCATTTTGACATCGAGATATCGGCAACGGCATTGGCCGGCGTGCATAGCCTGCTCGCAAAATCCGGCGCATCGATGAAAAAAACGCTGATCGACGGTGGGCTGGCCCGCCTGGAAGGTACTGTGGCATCGGCCATGATCCAGAATATTCAAAGGCAGTTGCCCGGCTTGTCCGCCGGAGCGGGTGTCCTGGATCATTCCTTCGACCACTATGCGCCGCTGACCGGCCCCCAGCGGTTGCGCCCGCGCGCCGGCGCAAATCCGTTCGATCGCGCCGACTACCTGCGTCGGATGCGATGAGACGCCGAACCTCTGCATTCAAAGCAAAAAAGCCCGGCAAAACCGGGCTTTTTTTCAAACTACCAGATCGCGAAGCGATTAGATGCCGAGGCCGCCGAAGCGCTTGTTGAACTTGGAAACGCGGCCGCCGCGGTCCATGAGCTGCTGGTTGCCGCCGGTCCAGGCCGGGTGAGACTTGCTGTCGATTTCGAGGTTCATGACAGCGCCTTCCGAACCCCAGGTCGAGCGGGTTTCGTATTCGGTGCCGTCGGTCATGACCACCTTGATCGTGTGGTATTCGGGATGGATGTTGGCCTTCATAACAATCTTCCTGTCATGCCAGGGTCCATTTGTCGCAAGCCATTGCGGCAACCGAACCGATTGAATAAATGAAGCCGCAGTCCGATTGAGGCCACGGCTTCCAATTAAGATGGCGTGCCTATACATGAAGGCAGCAAGGATAACAAGGGGCGAAAGAGCGAAGTCCCTTGCTGATATGGGGATTGGAGACGACTTGTCAGAGACGGGCCAGACAGACGACAAAAAACGCAGATCCATTCGGCCGCTTCGGCGCCTGGCACCCTATCTCAGGCGCTATCGCGGCATGGTGTTGGGCGCGCTGATCGCCTTGACCGTTGCTGCCGTCACTTCTCTCGCTTTGCCGCTCGCCGTCCGGCGCATGATCGACCATGGCTTCGATCAATCCGATCGCGGCCTCATCGACAGCTATTTCGCCGCGATCATGGTTATGGCCGTCGTCCTCGCGGTCGCAAGCGCGCTACGCTATTATTTCGTGATCACCATCGGTGAGCGCATCGTCTCGGATATGCGCCGCGAGGTCTTCGATCATGTGACGCGGCTGTCGCCCTCCTTCTTCGATGTCAATCAATCCGGCGAGATCGTCTCGCGGCTGACGGCCGACACCACGCAGATCAAGTCCGCCGTCGGTGCAACGGCTTCGGTAGCGCTGCGCAATCTCATTCTCTGTCTCGGCGCTGTCGCCATGATGATCGTTACCAGCCCTAAGCTGTCGAGCATCGTGCTGATTGCCATCCCGATCATCGTGCTGCCGCTTGTCAGCTTCGGCCGCTCTGTGCGCAAGCGCTCACGCGCAGCCCAGGATACGCTCGCCAACGCGTCCGCCTATGCCAACGAAACCATCGCTGCCAACCGCACCATCCAGGCCTTCAACGGCGAAGCGGCGGCAGCGCGGCGGTATGGCGCAGCGGTCGAGGATGCCTATCAGGCCGCGCGCGCTGCAATCAAATCCCGCTCGCTGCTGACCGGCTTTGCCATCACCATGGTGTTCGGCAGCATCGTCGCCGTGCTTTGGGTCGGCGCGCAGAATGTTCTGGCCGGAACGATGTCGGCGGGAACGCTTGGTCAGTTCCTCCTTTACTCCGTGATCGCCGGCACATCGCTCGGCTCGCTGTCGGAAGTCTGGGGCGAGCTGTCGCAAGCTGCCGGTGCCGCCGATCGCTTGGGCGAACTTCTGGCTGAAGTTTCGCCGATCGCCGTCCCCGCCGATCCCCTACCCCTTCCCCAGCCGCCGCAGGGCCGGGTGGAATTTTCCGACGTGCATTTCTCCTATCCGTCGCGGCCGGGCAAATCGGCGCTGCATGGCCTGTCGCTTTCCGTCAAGCCTGGCGAGACGGTGGCGATCGTCGGCCCTTCCGGCGCCGGCAAAAGCACGGTCTTCTCGCTCCTCCTGCGCTTCTATGATCCGCAGCAGGGTAGCGTCTCCGTCGACGGCATCGATATCAGCCGCGTCTTGCCCGATGACCTGCGTGACCGCATCGCTATTGTGCCGCAGGACACGACCATTTTCGCCGCCTCGATCCACGACAACATTGCCTTCGGCCGCCCGGGAGCCTCCCGCGACGAGGTCCGCGCCGCGGCAATCGCCGCCCAGGCGGATGAATTCATCTCGCGCCTGGACAAGGGTTATGACACTCAGGTGGGCGAGCGCGGCATCACCCTTTCCGGCGGCCAGCGCCAGCGCATCGCCATTGCCCGCGCCATCCTCAAGAATGCGCCGATCCTGCTGCTCGACGAAGCAACATCGGCGCTCGACGCAGAGAGCGAGACGCTGGTGCAGAAGGCACTCGATGGCCTGATGGAAACACGCACCACCCTCGTCATCGCCCATCGCCTGGCAACGGTTCTCAAGGCCGACCGCATCCTCGTGCTCGATCAGGGCCGCATCATCGAGGAAGGCACGCATCAGAGCCTCATCCATCACGGCGGCATCTACGCCAAGCTGGCGCGGCTGCAATTCGACGCCGGTATCGAGGATCGCATGCTTGCCGTCAAATAAGTCAGCCGGTTACAACTGGTGGAAATAGCTCTAAAGTTGAGCTAGATTTCTGCTGTTATCTCGCGCTGACGCGATTCTAGGAGACGGGACCATGTATAAATTTGAAGTCTACAAGGACAAGGCTGGCGAATTCCGCTTCCGGTTCAAGGCCTCCAACGGCGAAACCATGTTCGTCTCCGAAGGCTATAAGGCGAAGGCTTCCGCCCTGCATGCCATTGAATCGATCAAGGCACATGTCGGCGGCGCTGCCACCGACGACCAGACCGCCGCCGCATAAGACCTTTCGTCTGGCATCTGCCGCACAGCTTTCTACGGCCGGCCGCCGCCTGGTGCGCCGGCCGTTTCAGTACTTTCGCTAAAAAAATTTTGAAAAAATCTGCTCCGGCCTGTCGAAATCGGCCTTCCTCGCGCCTCATAGTATCGGAACGGGCATGAAGCCGTTTCGCCGTCGGCGTTGCACATCTTGGCATTTGCTTCTTAGATGCAGCGTCCAGTCCGGCTTACCGCCAACATAGCGAGCAGGAGTTTCCCCATGCAATATGCCTTGATCATCCGTGAATCGGCCGAGGATTTTAAGCGGCGCGAAGATCCCGCCTATAGGAACGGCTGGATCGCCTATACCCAGGCGCTCGTCCAGGCCGGCATCATGACCGGCGGCGCCGGATTGACCCAGCCGGAAACCGCAACGGTTGTCCGCCGCCGCGGCGAAGACCACGATGTGCAGGACGGTCCTTTCCCGGAAGGCAAGGAGCAGCTCGGCGGCTTCTATCTGATCGATGTCCCCAATCTCGACGCGGCTCTGGAATGGGCGGTGCGCGTGCCGATCTCCCAGCAGGGATCCGTCGAAGTACGGCCGCGCCTGCAGATGTGAGATGGTCATGAACCATGACGTTGGACGCGCCACGGAACGGGTGGCGCGCCAATCCTACGGCAAGTTGATCGCCTTCCTTGCGGCGCGCTCGGGCGATGTCCCGGCCGCGGAGGATGCGCTGTCAGACGCGCTTGCCGCCGCTCTGAGTGCTTGGCCGGTTCGCGGCATTCCAGACAATCCCGAGGCCTGGCTGTTGGTCGCGGCGCGGCGCAATCTTTATGGCGCTGCAAGGCATGCAAACGTCAAAGCCGCCGCCCGCGAGACGATCACTCTGGCCTTCGAGGAGGCGGAGGAGCGCATGAATGCCGATGGCCCGACCTTCCCCGACGAGCGGCTGAAACTGCTGTTTACCTGCACGCATCCGGCGATCGACCGGTCCGTCCATACGCCGCTGATGCTGCAGGCGGTTCTCGGCATAGATGCCAGGACCATGGCCCAGGCCTTCATCGTCTCGCCGGAGACGATGAGCCAGCGGCTGGTTCGGGCAAAGACCAAGATCCGCGAGGCGCATATTCCTTTTACTGTTCCCGACCGCTCCGTATTGCCGGAGCGCCTGACGGGCGTGCTCTCGGCAATCTATGCCGCCTACGGCCTTGGCTGGGATGGGCTCGATGGCGAAGATGGCAAGCGCAACTCCTTGGCAGACGAAGCCATCTGGCTCGGCCGCGCCCTGCTCGCCACCATGCCGCAGGAGCCGGAGGTGGCGGGCTTGTTGTCCCTGATGCTTTATTGTGAAGCGCGCCGCACCGCCCGGCGGAATGCGAATGGCCGCTATGTGCCGCTCGCCGAACAGGATACCGCGCGCTGGAACGCCATCATGATGGCCGAAGCCGACGGCTTGCTGCGGCAGGCCGGCGCTTTCGACCGCTTCGGTCCATTCCAATGCCAGGCGGCCATCCAATCCGTCCATTGCGAACGCCGGCGCTCCGGAGTGACGGACTGGACGGCGCTTGCAAAGCTCTATGAAGCACTCGTGCTGATGAAGCCGACCGTCGGCGCCCGCGTCAGCCAGGCCGCCGTTATCGGCCACACACACGGGACTTCGGCCGGATTGCATAGACTGAACCAGTTGGCTGAGCGCGATATTCTGAGCTACCAACCTTATTGGGCCGTCCGCGCCCATCTGCTTGCTGAAGCCGGAGAAGCGGAGAACGCCGCTGCGGCCTACCGCACAGCGATCGGGCTTAGCGACAGTTCCGCCGTCCGCGAATTCTTGCAGGCGCGCCTCGATACCATTCTGACCGATAGAAACTGACGGTTACTTCTCCGTCAGCTTCAGCTCGATGCGGCGGTTGGTGGCGCGGGCCTCCGGCGTATCGCCCGGAGCGATCGGCTGGAACTCTCCGAAGCCGGCGGCGACGAGCCGGTCCGCAGGAACGCCATGGGCAATCAGGAACTTGACCACGGCGATGGCGCGGGCCGACGATAGTGCCCAGTTGTCAGGATAGCGGCCGCTTCCCGAGAGCGGCACATTGTCTGTGTGACCGTCGACACGCAGCACCCAGTTGATCTCGGGCGGAATTTCCTTGGAAAGATCGATCAGCGCAGCGGCAAGCTTGACCATCTCCGCCTGGCCGTCCGGATTGAGATCAGCCGCGCCGGAAGGGAACAGCACTTCCGACTGGAAGACGAAGCGGTCGCCGACGATGCGGATATTGTCGCGATCGGAGAGGATTTCGCGCAAGCGCCCGAAGAAGTCGGACCGATAACGGTTGAGTTCCTGCACGCGCTGCGCCAGCGCTACATTCAGCCGTCGGCCGAGGTCGGCGATTTTCACCTGCGACGTCTGATCCTTCTCCTCAGACGCCTGCAAGGCGGCCTCGACGGCGGCGATCTGGCTGCGCAGTGCGGCAATCTGCTGGTTGAGAAGATCGACCTGGCTGAGCGCGCGGGCACTCGCCTGCTTCTGCTCGTCAAGCTGCTGCGTCAGCGTGCCCACGCGCTGTTGCGCGGCCTGGCTATTGCCGGAGCCGGCGTCCAGCAGCGCCTGCAGACGCGAGCGGTCGCCCTCTGCCACCGAAAGCGACGCCTGCAGATTGGCGATGGAATCCTCGAGATCCTGCTTGCCGCTCTTTTCGAGCGCCAATGCCTGCGTCAATTCGTTGATCTGGCTGTTGAGTCGGTTCAGCACCTCGTCGCGGCCGGAGATTTCACGGCTCAGGATGAACTGTCCGACGACAAACACCGTCAGCAGGAACATGATCGCCATCAGCAGCGTGGAGAGCGCATCGACGAACCCCGGCCAGTAGTCCACCGTTCTCTTATGGCGACTGTTTCGCGCGAGCGCCATGATTTACTTGCTCCCGGTCTTCTCGGTGTGGCTGATGCGGTCGGCGAGGCGATCGAGCGTGCGGCGCATCGATTTCGCTTCTTCCTGTTGGGCCTCGATCCAGTCGCGCAGCATCTGCTGTTCGTTGCGCATGTTCTTGACCAGGCCTTGAATGCCCTCGGCGAGGTTCGCCATCGCCGTCACCGAACGCTGACCGCCGCCGCCCTCTTCGGCGATCTTGCGCAGATATTCCGAAAGCACCCGCACATCCTCGGAGGATGCGCCGCTGGCGCCTTCGATCACGGGAGCGATATCGGAGCCGACGTCGGTCACGGACGAAAGCCAGTTTTCCAGTTCGGTGTAGAAGCGGTTCTGCGCGCGGCCGGCCTGAAGATCGAGAAACCCGAGGATCAGCGAGCCGGAAAGGCCGAGCAGCGAGGAGGAGAACGCAGTGCCCATGCCGACCAGCGGGCCGGAGAGGCCGGTCTTGAGCGCGCCGAGAATGTCGCCGGTATCGCCCGAACCGACATCGAGGCTCTGGATGACATCGTTGATCGAGCCAATCGTGCCGATCAGACCCCAGAAGGTGCCGAGCAGGCCGAGGAAGACGAGCAGGCCGATGAGATAGCGCGACGTGTCGCGCGACTCGTCCAGGCGGGTGGCTATGGAATCGAGGATCGAGCGTAGCGTCGCCGTCGACAATTGCATGGCGCGACGGTTGCCGATCAGCGCCCGCATCGGCGCCAGAAGCCGCGGATTGCGGCCGACCTTGTCGGCAGCGTTGCCAACGGCGCGGAAATGGTTGAACCAGCGAACTTCCGGCCTGAGCATCAGGACGTGATTGAAGACCAGCAGGATGCCGACGGCAAGCACCCCAAGGATCAATCCGTTCAGGCCGGGATTATGCAGGAAGGCGACTTGAGCCTGGCGAAACAGGATCGCTACGATAAAACCGACGATGACCAGGAAAAGGATCATCGTCCAAAAGAAGGCCATCGGGCTGGAGAGCTTGTAGGTATAGTTGCCCGACACATTGTCGGTCGACCCCAGATCCCCCAGATTTACATTTTCCATCGCACACTTCGCCTCCGCATTCTCCGCCCCGGAGACTAGAGCAACATTGTGCCGAATTGAAGAGACGGAAAACACAAAACAATCCGTTGGCAACAGCCTGTTTTGCCGCAGGCAATCGCTGAAAGGCGACCCTTATTTCGTCGGGATAGGCCGTTTGATGACCTCGGCCAGCGCCTTTTGAATATGCTCGTTACCGCAGATAATCGAGCCGTTACCGATCATATCGGTGCCGCCGTCCAGATCAGAGACGAAACCGCCGGCTTCGCGCACCAGCAGGATGCCGGCCGCCATATCCCAGGGGGACAAGCCCACTTCCCAGAAGCCGTCGAAACGGCCGGCGGCGACATAGGCGATATCGAGTGCTGCGGAACCGAGGCGGCGGATGCCCGCGACTTCGCCCATGACATGGCGCAGCTCGACCAGGAACTTGCCGTGATTGCCGCGGCCCAGATGCGGAACGCCGCAGCCGATGACGCAATCGGACAGCACGCGGCGCGAGGCGACGCGCAGGCGACGGTCATTGAGGAAGGCGCCGCCGCCGCGCTCGGCAGTGTAAAGCTCGTCCGTCGCCGGATTGAAGACGACGCCGCCGACGATCTCGCCATTGCGCTCCAGCGCGATCGAGATGGAGAAGAACGGAATGCCGTGCAGGAAATTGGTCGTGCCGTCGAGGGGATCGACGATCCAGCGATGCGCGCCGTCGGTGCCCTTGATCTCTTCGCTTTCCTCCCCGAGGAAGCCATAGGTCGGCCGCGCTTTCAGCAGCTCGTCATGAATGATCTTCTGCGCTTTGAGATCGGCCTGGCTGACGAAATCGCCCGGTCCCTTCACCGAAACCTGCAGGTTCTGCACTTCGCCGAAATCGCGGCTGAGCGACTTGCCTGCCTTGAGGGCAGCCTGAACCATGACATTGAGAAGAGCAGAGCGGGCCATCGGGCTTCCTTGGATAATATAGAAGGCACTGACCGGACCTGGAGGCAGGCCCCGGCGGAGCGGGATCGGCAGCGCAATAAAGATTGGCGGCCTCAAGACCACAAAATCGGGCGAATTTCAAGTACAGCGAGTCGGAAGGCCTGGTTTTCTCATCAGCCGGACTTCCTCATCAGCTCGGCACTGATGATCGACGGCGGTCATCCAGCCTAGAATTTCTGCTGCGCCATCAGGATCTCACGGGCGATCTGCTCCAGTGGCACGACACGATCGACGCCGCCGCGGGCGATCGCCTCTTTCGGCATGCCGAAAACGACGGAGGTCGCCTCGTCCTGGGCAACCGTATAGGCGCCGGCCTGCTTCATCTCGAACATGCCGCGCGCCCCGTCATCGCCCATGCCGGTCATGATGATGCCCATGGCATTCGATCCAGCCGCCCGCGCCGCCGAGCGGAAGAGGACATCGACGGAAGGCCGATGGCGCGAAACCAGCGGCCCGGTCTTGACAGCCACGTGGTAGCGCGCACCCTGCCGCTCCAGCAGCATGTGATTGTCACCGGGGGCGATCAGCACATGACCGCGCAGAACGGGATCGCCATCGACCGCTTCCTTGACCTCGACTTCACAGAGGCTGTTCAGCCGCTTGGCGAAGGCGGCGGTAAATTTTTCCGGCATGTGCTGGACGATGACCATGCCCGGCGCATTGGCGGGCAGCGCTTCCAGCATCTCGCGCAGCGCTTCGGTGCCACCCGTCGAGGCGCCGACACAGACGACCATTTCCGTCGTCTTCGCCATGGCGCGGCCGGTCGGCGGCGGCAGCATGGCGTCGGCCGTCAGCTTCTTGGCCGGTCCCGAAGCGGATGCCGACCGCGCTTCGGCGCGCCGGACATTCGGCATCCTGGCATGCGATGCGCTCCTAACCACCTCGCGGATGCGCATCGCCTCCTCGGCGAGATAGTCGGCAGCGCCGATCCGAGGTTTTTGGATGATGTCCACCGCGCCGGCTTCCAACGCCTGCAGCAGCGTCTCCGAACCCGCTTCCGTCAGAGACGAGCACATCACGACCGGGATCGGCCTCTGTGACATCAGTTTGCGCAGAAAGGTGATGCCATCCATGCGTGGCATCTCCACATCCAGCGTAATGACGTCGGGCACTTCCTCGTGGATCCTGCGTGCTGCCATGAAGGGATCGTTCGCCACCCCCATGACCTCGAGCTCGGGGTCGTCAGACAAAAGCGCTGCAAGCGTCTGACGCACGCTGGCGGAGTCATCGATGATCAGGACGCGGATTTTCTTTGGCATGACGACCTGCCCTAGATTCGCTGGAAGACCGTGTTGGAGACCTGTTTCAGCGGTAGATCAAAGCCGGTGATCGATTCCGAGTGGCCGATGAACATATAGCCGCCGGAGACGAGACAATCGCAAAGACGCGAGAGAACGCCGGCCTGCGTCTGCTTATCGAAATAGATGAGGACATTGCGGCAGAAGATGATGTGCATCGCATCGCCCACCTGATATTTCTCATCCATCAGGTTCATCCGGCCAAAGCCGATCTTCGAGCGCAGCCGCGGCGTGATGCGCACCTCCCGCCTGTCCTGCGCTTTGGCGGTCATGACATATTTGCGCTTGAGTTCGGCCGGAACCGGCAAGACCATATCATCCGTGTAGATGCCGCTTCTGGCCGAGTGCAGCACATCGGTGCTGAGATCGGTCGCCAGGATCGCGTAATCGATACCACCTTCGCTTTCGGAGAACTCCTCCATCACCATCGCCATGGAATAGGGCTCCGCCCCGGTCGAGCAGGCGGCACTCCACCCGCGCAGACGGCGGTGGCCGGCGCGCATCAGCATCGGCAAAGCCGCGGTCTGCATGAATTCGAAGTGTTTGGCTTCGCGGAAGAAATCGGTCTTGTTGGTCGTGACCGCATCGATGAGATAGACCGACTCCTGTTCCAGGCCGCCATGATTGAACAGGAAATCGCAGTAGTCGTCGAAGGATGTGATGCTGGTGGCGCGCAGGCGCCGCCGTAGCCGTCCCTCCAGCATCGTCAGTTTCGTCGATGGCATCTTGATGCCGCTGTAGTCATAGATGAAACGCGCCAGTTTCTCGAAATTCCGCTTGCTGATGCGATCACCGATGATTTGGCTCTCCTGAACGACGGCCGTTCCCATCCATCCACTCCCTTGCGAATTCCTATGCGGCATGACCGGCGCGATTCGGATCGAGCGCGACTGTGTCTTCCCGCGACAGCAAGCGGGCGAGATCGACAATGACGACGAAGCCGTTCTCCCGACGCACGACGCCGGCGATGTAGTCGGAACGCCAGCGCACGCCGATATCGGGCGCCGCTTCGATCTGGTCGCGCCGGAAGGGCGTCACCTCGAAGACGCGGTCGGCGACGAGTCCGAGCGTCAGCACCTTGGCCTCCATCGGAATATCCAGCACCAGCACGCGGGTATGCGGGGTCGGGACGGTCTTGGAGAGACCAAGCTTCAGCCGCAGATCGATGGTCGGCACGCCCTGCCCTCGCACATCGCGCAGGCCGAGCAGGTAATCCGGCCCGTTCGGAATCTTGAAGGCCTCGGCATAATCGAGGATTTCACGGACCACTTCGACAGGTACGGCAAAGACTTCCTCGCCGAGACTGAAGGTGACGAATTGCGCTTCCGGAGCGGGTATAGCCATGGTCATGCACTTTCCTTGAATTCGAGGTCGCCTTCGTCCGGGCCGCCCATAGAGAGATCGAGAGCAAAGCCCTTGGCACGCGCCTGCTGGGCAGCGACGGTCTGCGCGGGAGCGGCAGGCGTGCCACGGCGGTTGGCAAGCGGCGCAGCGACAGCCTTCTGAACTGCCTTGGTGGGCGACTTCCTGGCGGTGACTTTGCTGCCTGCAGTATCGACCTTGAAGAAGGCGATAGAAGCTTGCAGCTCTTCGGCCTGAGCCGCCAGCTCTTCCGAAGTGGCCGACATTTCCTCCGAAGCGCCGGCATTTTGCTGCGTCACCTTGTCGAGCTGCTGGATCGCTTCGTTGATCTGGGCAGCACCGATATCCTGCTCGCGGCAGGCAGCGCTGATCTCGGAGACCAGTTCGGCGGTCTTGCGAATGTCCGGCACCAGGCGGCCGAGCATCTCGCCGGCTTCGGCAGCAGCCTTGACGGTGTCGCTCGACATCGAGCTGATCTCGGCAGCGGCCGACTGGCTGCGTTCGGCAAGCTTGCGCACTTCCGAGGCGACGACCGCAAAGCCCTTGCCATGTTCGCCGGCACGGGCCGCTTCCACAGCCGCGTTCAGAGCGAGCAGGTCCGTCTGGCGGGCGATCTCCTGCACGATGCCGATCTTCTCGGCAATGGTGCGCATGGCGCTGACGGCGCGGGTCACCGCATCGCCGCTCGCTTCCGCATCCTTGGCCGACTGACGGGCGATCTTTTCCGTCTGGGCGGCATTGTCGGCGTTCTGCTTGATGTTGGCCGCCATCTGCTCCATCGACGCCGAGGCTTCTTCGGCCGAAGCTGCCTGTTCGGTCGCGCCCTGCGACACCTGCTCAGAGCTTGCCGAGAGTTCCTGGCTGCCCGAGGAGACGTTGTCGGCCGCGCCCAGCGCATCGGCAACGACGCCCCTCAGGCGTTCCACCATCTGCTCCAGCGCCAGACCGAGGACATCCTTGTCGGAAAGCGGCATCGGCGTGACCGTAAGGTCTCCGTCGGAAATCTTCGTCGCGATATCGGAGGTGGCGCGCAGATTGGCGACCATGCTCTGCATGGCGAGACCGAGAACGTCCTTGTCGGAGAGCGGCTTCACGGCAACGGAGAGATCGCCCATCGCGATCCGGTCCGCCACGTCGGCGGTGGCGCGCAGGTTCGAGGTCATGACATTGACGGTCTCGATGAGATCCTTGATCTCGTCATTCGTCTTGACCTCGACCTTCTGATTGAGATCGCCGATGGCCACCGCTTTGGCAATGTCAGATACCTTGGCCAAACCGCGATTGATCCCGAGCGTAATCCAGAGGGCAGCGCTCAATGCGATGATCAACGCGATGGCGGAGACGGCAGCCAGGACCATCAGAGTGTCTTCATAGAGCCGGTCATTGGCCGCATCCGTATCCGCCAGTGCCTTTTTCTGAATGTCGACGAGACTATTGATCGCGCCCGTCATCTGTTTGCTGAGGTCGCTCAACTCACCGTCCGAAAGCGCCTCGGCACCGGCGTGATCGCCTTTGGCCTCAAGGCCCTGCAGCTCGGTGGAGCGCTGGCGGAAGGTCTGGCCCAGCGATATCAATTTCTCCCAGAGGGGTTTGCCTTCCACTGTCGCGATAGCGAGACCGTCCTGGGCTTGCGAGAACATGGTATCGAGCTCAGCGCTGGATTCCTTGTAGAAGGCAGTTTCTGCATCGCCATTGGCAATCAGTGCATCTTTCTGCGCCCGAATGGCTTCAACCGCTGCGATGTTGGCGTCGAGCGCACGTTGCAACTGTTTGACAGGGCCTTCGGTCATTCCGTTGCTGGCATCGTTGAGGTGCCCAAGACTGATGCTGCCATAGACCGCGATGCCGATCAAAAGCAGCGTCATTGTGCCGAAGGCGAGACCTAGTTTCAGTTTGATGGAGAAGCGCATTTGTCCTATCCCCCAGAGATAAAGAGGCAAAATGGTATTGCGGAACGGCGTCACCGCTTGACAGCGTCGTACCGATAAAAAGAGCCTTCGAACGGGGGAAAGCGATCCATTCACCTCCCCGTCACCGGACATCTCAGGAACCACGACGCCAACGCATACACACGTTGGGGATATCAGAACGCCGGGACCACGGCGGTCCCGGCTGAGGTCATCGGAGCCCGCGCTCAGGCGCTTTCGCGGAAATCCGCATCGCCGGCATCCGGGCCGCCCATGGAGAGATCAAGGGCAAAGCCCTTGGCACGCGCCTGCTGGGCAGCGACGGTCTGCGCGGGAGCGGCAGGCGTGCCACGGCGGTTGGCAAGCGGCGCAGCGACAGCCTTCTGAACTGCCTTGGTGGGCGACTTCCTGGCGGTGACTTTGCTGCCTGCAGTATCGACCTTGAAGAAGGCGATGGAGGCTTGCAGCTCTTCGGCCTGAGCCGCCAGCTCTTCCGAAGTGGCCGACATTTCTTCCGAAGCACCGGCATTTTGCTGCGTCACCTTGTCGAGCTGCTGGATCGCCTCGTTGATCTGTGCGGCACCAATATCCTGCTCACGGCAGGCGGCGCTGATCTCGGAGACCAGTTCGGCGGTCTTGCGGATGTCCGGCACCAGGCGGCCGAGCATCTCGCCGGCTTCAGCGGCAGCCTTGACCGTATCGCTCGACATCGAGCTGATCTCGGCAGCGGCCGACTGGCTGCGTTCGGCAAGCTTGCGCACTTCTGAGGCGACGACCGCAAAGCCCTTGCCATGTTCGCCAGCACGCGCCGCTTCCACAGCCGCATTCAGAGCGAGCAGGTCGGTCTGGCGGGCGATTTCCTGCACGATGCCGATCTTCTCGGCAATCGTGCGCATGGCGCTGACGGCGCGGGTCACCGCATCGCCGCTTGCTTCCGCATCCTTGGCCGACTGACGGGCGATCTTTTCCGTCTGGGCGGCATTGTCGGCGTTCTGCTTGATGTTGGCCGCCATCTGCTCCATCGACGCCGAGGCCTCTTCGGCGGAAGCCGCCTGTTCGGTCGCGCCCTGCGACACCTGCTCGGAGCTTGCCGA
This sequence comes from Rhizobium sp. BR 362, assembly GCF_036528765.1. NCBI lineage: Bacteria > Pseudomonadati > Pseudomonadota > Alphaproteobacteria > Hyphomicrobiales > Rhizobiaceae > Rhizobium > Rhizobium sp. BR 362. The sequence goes on from NZ_JARWGH010000006.1 coordinate 33,247, forward strand.
GAGTTCCTGGCTGCCCGAGGAGACGTTGTCGGCCGCACCCAGGGCATCGGCAACGACGCCGCGCAGGCGTTCGATCATGACATTGACGTTGCCGAGCAATTCACCGATTTCGTCATGATTGGTGATCTCAGCCGTCTTCGTCAGATCGCCCTCGGAAACCTCTCGAACGACGGTATTGGCGCGGGTAAGGCCCTTGCTGATCGTGCTTGCGATCCAAAAAGCGGTTGCGGCGGCGATCAGTAGCGCCACACCTGCGGCGACCAGCATGGCGAGGCGGGTGCCGGCATATTGCACGTCGGCGCCATCATCGGCTTCCTTCATTTTCTGCTTCTCGGTGGCGAGCAGAGCGTCAAGAGCATTGTCGATGTCGTTGGCAGCCTTGCGGGCATCGGTAACCGAGATGTTGGTCGCCCCTTCCTTGTCGCCTGCCTTCAGCAATTGCCGAATCTGGTCGTCGGCCTGGATGAACTTCGCCGCGATCGCTTCTACCGCGTCCCAACGAGCGCGGCTCTCTTCGGTCGCGATCTTGTCCAAGGCTGCGAGGGTATCGGCGAGTTGCTTGCGTGCCACGTCGCCGGCAGCGAGCGAAGCCTTGATTTCATCATCGCTGTGAGCCGCAAGAAGGTTCTTCTGCTGACGGATGACTTGGAGCTGCCAGATGTTGACCTGCTGTGTCAACTCCAGCCGCTCGACAGGGCCTTCGAGCACGTTGCTGATGGTGTCGTTGAAAGCGCTGAGGCTCATGATGCCGTAGCCGGCCGTGCCCATCAGCATGAGGATGATGAAGGCGAACGCCCCCACCAGCTTGGCTTTGATCGTTAGACGCATCGTCTTGATTCCCTCGAAAATTCGGCCGCGGCGATGCTCAGGCGGAAAGCGCCTTGCTTTGCCGGGCGGAAAAAATCGCCTGCAGATTGGGGAGAATGATGAATTCCCCTCCGCGCTTGACCAGGCAGTTGATGTAGTCGGGACGCCAACGCATCCCCACGCTAGGCGGTGCTTCGCTGGAAGCTTTTGCAAGTGTGGTGACTTCATTCACCCTGTCGGTCCGCAGACCCACGAGCGTGGGTTCATCCTGCAGGTCAAGTTCGATAACGATGATACGGCTATCGATAGTCGCTTCCGCTGCTTCCATGCCGAAAGCGAGGCGGAGATCGGCAAGGGGGATCACCTTGCCGCGAAAGTTGATGACGCTGCCCACGAAAGGCTGGCTGCCGGGAACGGCGGTTTCCGGCAGAATGTCCAGGATTTCCTGAACCATGACCGCCTCGAGGGCGAAGGTTTCACCGGCGAGATCGAAGGTCAGAACTTCGACTTCGCCGTTTTCATTCCAGTGAGTGCCATTCCAGAGATTGTCGGATTTCATGGCTGTTCCGCTCATCCCGCTGCACGCAGATGCGCCTCCTGTTGCTGGCCGGCTGCGACCAGATGCACGACATCAAGAATGAGGGCGACGCTGCCGTCACCGAGGATCGTGGCCCCGGAGAAATGGGCTACGTCATTATGCAGCTTCGACATGGATTTGATCACGGTCTGATGGTCGCCAATGATCTGATCGACGACGAGGCCGACCCGCTCCGTACCGGTCGAGATAACGACGACCTTCTGATGCACATCCGGCTTGGTGCCGGTGCGGAATACGTCCCGCAACCGCAGGAACGGCACAAGGCTGTCGCGCAGCGAAATGAAGCTGCGGCCGCGCGAACGCAGATCCTCTTCCAGCGACAATTCCAGGCATTCCTCGACCGCCGACAGCGGAATGACATAGCGTCCGGCACCAACGCGCACGAGCAGGCCGTCGATGATGGCGAGCGTCAGCGGAATGCGCAGCGATACATCGGACCCCTGCCCCGGCTTGCTGACGATATCGATGGCGCCTCGCAGCGCTTCCACCGTCTGCTTCACCACATCCATGCCGACGCCGCGGCCGGAAAGATTGGTGATCTGCGCCGCCGTCGAAAATCCGGGCGCAAAGATTAGCTGCAGAAGCTCGGCGTCGCTGAGCTGCTGACCCGGCTGAATCAGCCCCGACGATTCCGCCTTGGCGCGGACACGTTCGCGATTGATGCCGCGGCCGTCGTCATTGATCGAGATGATGACCTCGCCGCCCGATTGCCGGGCCGACAATGTAATTGTGCCGGCTTCGGCCTTGCCGGCAGCGAGGCGCTCTTCCGGCGGCTCAAGGCCATGGTCAATGGAATTGCGCACCAGATGTACCAGGGGATCGGCAAGCCGCTCGATCACGGTCTTGTCGACCTCGGTCGTCTCGCCTTCAGTGACCAGCTCGATGACCTTGCCGGTCTCTCGTGCCAGATCATGCACCAGGCGGCGGAAGCGGCTGAAGAGGCTGGCGACCGGCACCATGCGCAGCACCATCATCGTATCGCGCAGCTCGCCCGACAGACGTTCGATCTCTTCGGACACCGACCGCAGCCCGATATCGGCGCTGGCACTCGCCAACTGGCTGAGGCGCGATTGCGCGATGACCAGCTCGCCGACGCGATCCATGAGTTCATCGAGGCGCTCGGCCGGAACGCGGACGCTTTCCGCAGCCTTGGCCTGCCGTTGGTCGGCAACCGACGCCGCCGTTGCCGCCGCTTCCCTTTTGACCGGCACAACCTCGGCAGCAGCCGCCGCGACGGGTGCGACCACCTGCGGAACTGCCGAGACGGCGGGCTCATCCGGCGTTGCAACAATCGCATTGCCATCGATTTCTTCGACATCGAGCTGCATGTCGTCCATGACGAAGATGAAGACATCGTCGATGGCTGAGCGCGGCTGCTCGGTGGTAACAGTCACATCCCAGGAAAGATGCAGCTCCGTCGGTACCAGCGCACTCAGTGGGGGAATGGCCGAGGTATTGGCAAGGATACGGCATTCGCCAAGATCGCGCAGCTCATCCAGCAATCCCAGCGGATTGGTGCCGTTGATCATCGCGTTCTGCGGCAGGCTGAAGCGAATGCGCCAGGTCTTGCGCTTGTCCGCCACAATAGGCGCGGTGGCAGCAACCGCATGAACGGACTTTGCAGCATCGCCGCCGCCGACCGCTGCTTGCAACTGCGCCAGAAGGCGCTGGCTGGTGGCGTCGTGATTGCCATTGGGGTCGTCGACGAGGGCGCGCATATGATCCTGAGCGTCGAGAACGGCAGCGACGAGCTCGGTCGTTGCCGGCGCCTGGCCCTTGCGGACGCGGTCGAAGGCGGTTTCGCAATGATGGGTGAAGGCGGCGAGCGCATCGAAGCCGAACATGGAGCCCGAGCCCTTCAGTGTATGAAGGCCGCGGAACACGGCGTCGATCAAAGCCTTGTCGTCTAGCTGATGCGTGAGATCCAAAAGGCCTGCCTCGATTTGCTCCAGGCATTCTGCAGCCTCGGTACGGAAGACAGCGATTGGATCGATCGAGCTCATCTGCCCAGCACCTTCCTGGCGATCTTGACGAGATTTTCCGGATCGAAGGGCTTGGTCAGCCAGCCGGTGGCGCCGGCAGCCTTGGCCCGCGCCTTGAGATCGGCATCGGATTCGGTCGTCAGGAAGATGATCGGAACGCCCATGTGAGCCGGCAGCTTGCGCAGCTCCTCGATCATGGTCAGTCCGTCCATGACAGGCATGTTGAGGTCGGTCACGATGAGATCGAATTGCCCGGCCTTGGCCTTGTCCAGGCCCTCGGCTCCGTTCGCCGCCTCGGTGACTTCGTAGCCGGCATTGGTCAACGTCACCTTGGTCGTCAGACGGATGCTGGCGGAATCGTCGACAGTCAAAATCTTCGCACTCATGAATGTACCTCTTTATGGAGCCAGAATTGCGCGTCCTCCGCCGTAAAGGCCTCGATGAACCCACCCCTCTGCAAGACTTTCAAAACAGAACCGCTGGCCGGAGAAGAAAGACGAAGTGTTTTGCCGGAAGCCTTCGCCTCGGCCCGAGCCGACTCGACCAATTGCACGAAGCTCAAATCAGCTTCCGCATCATCAGCGACTTCGAGGACAAGCATTTTGCTGTCCCGAAACTTCAAAGTCATACTTTGATAGATTTCGGAAATGTTCCTGATGTTCAGGATATCGGGCAGGGAAATAGATTCGGAATATTGATCGTCCATTTCAAATCCGGCTCCGCTACCACATGAATACTTGAGCAATAACTACTGAATCTCATGTCAGCCTTAACAGGCAGTAAACACAGGTTGTACAATTCTCCAATTTCCCGGCTGTGAATTCTCACCTGACATAAATGACCGCTGAAGTTTTACGATGAAAAATATGTTTGAGATTCAGTCAGTTAAATCGGAAGGATCAAAACACCGGCTTTCCGGTGAGTGAATCTTAACTCTGCTGGGGAAAGCCGGGGATGCAACGTCCACGAGTCCGGCGAATTTACCGGAATTTTCCATCCCACATTTAAGAGTTGAGTCAAACGAGCCTTTCTCCAAGTAAAGGGACACACATGCAGAATGGAACAGCTCTGGCACGCCGCATCGATCGCCCACGGGGACTCCCGCGGGCCATGGATGTCAGCCGCACCCTGGAAGCGGCGCGCACAGAGGTTGAGAAACGCTTTCTCGACGGCGGCGCTGTTCTCCTGTCTGTGATGGAGGTCCTGAACCAACTCCTGTCGTCCCTCGACCGGCTGACCAAGGCCCTCGACAGTGATGGCGCCAGCGACACCACCGCCGATCTGTTGCAGACGGTGAGCGGCCTGTCCGATCTGCCCGGTCTCGAAGCCAGGCGCCAGGAGAATTTCGCCGTTCTCGCCGAAGCCGGCACCAAGCTGCACGCGCATGTCACGGATATGCAGGAGACCATGCGTTACCTGCGCACCTTCGCCGTCACAGTGAAAATCACCGGTGCGGGCATTGCCGAATTTGCCGGTTTTGCCGAGGAGATTCTGGAGCGCATTCACTCCGGCACCAACGAAGTCAACACCTTCGCCCAGCAGCTCGGCGCGCTCGAACGCGACCTCAAGGTCGCCATGACCTTCGGCGCCACAACCGCGAGGGCCTATGACCGCAACGTTCCGCAAGTGGTGGCAGCACTCGAAAAGGATGCCCGCACCATCGCTGCCCACCGCAGGGAACTCGCGGTCATCGCCGCCGAGGTTGGCGCCATCGCCCGCGGCGTGCAAAGCAAGGTCGCGACAACTCTTTCGGCTCTGCAGATCGGCGACATCACCCGCCAGCGCATCGAGCATGTGCAAAGCGCCTTCGCCTTTCTCGAAGAATTTCTTGAATGCGACGACGGCAGCAGGCTCGATGCCGATGCCCGTAAGCGGCTCGAAAATGTCATCCATCATCTGACGGCGGCGCAGATGCGCGACATGGTCTCGGATTTCCAGCGGGAGTCCGGCAGCGTCGTCAAGACCATCGCCAGTTTCAGCCATGACACGCAGGAAATCCTAAAGCTGCGCGATGCCATGAAACCCGAGAACGACCGCGACGGCAATGTGCTGCGCGCGCTGGAGCAGAGCGTCTCTGCCGCCCACACCATCGTAAAACAGGTGGAAACCGCCCGCGTTCAGGCCGATGGCATCAGCCAGTCGACGCTCGGCACCGCCTCGAATCTTTTGCACCGCATCGAGACCATCCGCGCCGTCAAGACCGACATCCACTATATGGCGCTCAATACCAATCTGCGCTGCAGCCGCATGGGCGAGGAAGGCCGTTCGATCAACGTCGTCACCGCCGAGCTGCGCATCTTCGCGGCAAAGCTCGATGAATCCGCCGATGCGATCGTCTCCGGTCTGACATCTCTCGAAACTGCGGCCGGCCACGTCGCCTCCGGCCAGGAAGCCTCGGACTACCGGCTCGACGAGCGGCTGATCTCCGCCGTCGACGCCATCCGCACCGCCGCCAATATCATGGATGGTGAGTTGGAAACGCTCTCGGCCCATGGCCGCGAAGTGGCAAACAAAATCATGCTGTCAATCGGCAAGCTCGATTTCCAGCGCGATCTCGGCGAGATCCTGGCAAATTGTGCCGATACGCTCGAAGACATGGCCGGCAGCGAAATGGCCGATGTCAGCGATTTGGAGCAGATCATCGCGCCGCTCAGCGCCCGCATCTTCAAGACCTACACTATGGCGCAGGAGCGCAATGTCCATCGCGATATCATCGCCATGGAGGCCAGCGTGGCACCGGTTGCGGCACCGGCCAAGGCTGACGACGAAGATCTTTTCGCCGACGCTCTGTTTTAACAGAATTCGCTTGGCGTCTTACTGCGCCCTGCGAAATTTGTTGGCGGCGTCGATCGCGGCCTTTTGCTGATAATCCTCGATGCCCTGGTAAAAATCCTCGAGCTCGGGATCTTTGAGGCCGGCGCGGCGTGAGATGACATACCAGGTCGCCGCGGCGACCGGATCCTGCTTCGTGCCGAGCGCGTTGATATAAAGATGCGCCAGCTTGTTCTGTGCAACGACGTTGCCGCGATAGGCGGCAACCCGCATCCAGTTGAAACCGTTTTCCAGATCCTGCTTGCCGCCGATACCGTTGATCAGCCAAATGCCCATGTCGAGCTGGGCGGTGTCGAAGCCCGCATTGGCGGCGCGCGACAGCCATTCACGCGCCTGCGCCTTCTTCTCCGCAGGCAGGTCGGGCAGATTTTGATAGAGCTGAGAGACGGCATATTGCGCATCGGCAATGCCCTGCTGCGCCGCCTTTTCATAATAGGGAAGAGCCATCTGCAGGCCCTTGATACCGGGATTATCAGCCGTCAGGGTCTGCCCCCAATTGAATTCGGCGGATGCCTGGCCGGCATCGGCCGCCTTCTTCATCCACTCGTCGGCCTTCTTCTCGTCGCGCGGCAGGTCACGCCCCTCCATCAGGAGCAACGCGTATTTGAACATCGAAGTCGCATCGCCACCCTCGGCTGCCTTGCCGTACCAGAAGGCCGCATCCTTGGTGTCGCGCTTGACCCCCAGGCCTTGCGACATCAACTCGGCAAGCAAGGTCTGCGCCGCGGGATCACCGAGCTGCGCCCGCGGCAGGGCTTTTTGAAAAGCGGTCAGGTAATAACCGCGTTGGAAAGCGCCGTAGGCCTCGTCGATCTTGCCGGTGAAGGGCTTTTCCGGCGGCAGGTCGGGCAGCTTCGCGCCCATACGGTCGAAGACGCCCACACCTTGGGAGGGCTTGATGGCATCGTCCGCCTTCGGCTCGCCGGGCGCGGTCTTCTCGGTCTTGAAAGTGCCGACCGCGGCATTCAATGGCCGCGTCACCACGCTGTCGCTGGGCGTCGGCGCGCTATCCTCAGGCGCCGCAGCTTCATCCGGCGGCGCGGCATCGTCGGATTGTCCGCTGTCTGTCGGCCGAGCGCCCTTGTCCGGCTGCGTTGTAATGCCGGGCAGCGACGTATCGCTATTGTTCGATTGCGCCACCGCAAGCGGCGGCAACGCCGTTAGCCCAACGGCGAGCGCAGCAAGAAAAAACCGGTGACTGAATCGAGGCGTGAGCGACATGGATTGCTATCAATCTTCAAACCGTGGCGCTTTTTCGTCGAGAAGCGCATTCACTTCCGCAACGATGGAAGGCGCTGCAGAAGGATCGGCGAAAACGGCGCTGCGCAGCGCTACGAATTCGGCGCCCGTCAAAGCCACCTCCAGCGCCGATTTCGGATCCGTGCCACCCATGATGATGCAGGGAATCTCGATCATCGATGCCCACCATTCGCCGAGCGCCAGGTTTTTCGGGTGCGCCTCCGGCTTGATGTCGCCGTCGAGCTTGCCGAAGAAGATGTAGTCGGGACGCAGCTCGCCGATCTCCAGCGCATTGTGCCTGTCTGTGGCGTTGCCGCCGCCGACGATCAGCTTCGGTACGAATTTCTCGACTGCCTCGGTCAATTCGGCAAGATTGCCGGTAATGTGCAACCCGTCGGCCTTGGCGCGGCCGGCAACACGGCTGTCACCGGCAATCAACGCCGCTGCACCCGCCGCCTGCACCACGGGCACCAGCTTTTCCGCATGCTTCTGGAAGGTGCTGTCGTCGAGGCCATATTGCGGGATGATAACCGACGCGACATCCCCGCCCCTCAGTGCGTCGGCCACCGCCTTCGCCTGCTCCTCTATATCGGCAATATCGGGAACGATGAGAACGAGACGGCAACGATCTTCGGGTACGGTCATGCGGGTTTCCATATTTGCGTTCATTTATCAGGGGATGGCGCACCCATTCGATGCTTGTGAGTAAATCCGTTAGAACTTGCTGACAAGGGGAAACAGGCGCTGATCTGTGCATTGCCTGCCCCACAACCAAAGACCAATGTGAAAACAACCTTAAAGTTGATATTTACCGCAGCACCAAAGTACAGCTAGGGGATTGATCAGCGACTGTCTGGAGCATCCATGATAAATCACATGAAACTAGGGCGCATAGTATTCGCACTTACGCTGAGCATTGCGTTATGCGCGGCTCGTACGGCCGCCCTCGCCGATCCAGATGAAGCCTTCACAGCCTATCAGAAGTCGGATTATGCAACCGCCTTCAAACTGTATCATGAAAGAGCACTAAAGGGAGATGTGACCGCTCAGGGTATGGTCGGCACTCTCTACGCTTACGGACGGGGTATTAAGCAGGACGACACTCAGGCAGCCTTCTGGTTCCAAAAGCTGGCGGAACAGGGCAATCCCAAGGGACAATTTGCACTTGGGGAGATGTATCTCGCAGGCCGCGGCGTACCTCAGGATTACACCAAGGCGGCCGAATTGTTTCGCAAAGCCGGGGAACAAGGCGAACCACTCTCCGCATTCTGGCTGAGTATGCTCTACGAACAAGGGCAAGGAGTCCCCAGGGATCCACAGCAAGCCGCCTACTGGAAGAAGAAATCCGACGAAAGCATGTCCGAGTTTTCGGATATGTTGCTCCCCCGACAACAAAAGTAGGCTGCGACGAACACGATGCATCATGCAGCGCACAATTAGCTTGCCGCTCTTAGGCGTTTGACGTAGCTTTCGGCCCATGTCGACCATGGACCCCTTCGCAGCCATCGCGGATCCGAACCGGCGCCACCTGCTGGAGGAGCTGCGGCGCGCACCTAAAACGGTCAACGAACTGGCGCAGGGCCTGCCGATCAGCCGGCCCGCCGTGTCGCAGCATCTCAAGGCGCTGCTCGACAGCAATCTCGTCTCCGTCACCACTGAAGGGACGAAACGCATCTACGCGGTCAACAGCCGCGGTTTCGACAAGCTCAATTTGTGGCTGGATCAGTTCTGGGCCTAAGACAGGCTCTCTTGCGCGCTCTGCGGCAATTTTCTTAGATATTCTCAGGAAAGTTGCGCCAACTCCCACTCTTCACGTTTTGAAGTTGGCGCATTCCGTATCGACTGGGAGTAGTCACCGTCTCTTACAAGGGAATTGTTTCAGGGCCTATCGGCCCGCCCGTCTTCCTTGCCACGATCGGCGGCCTCGGTCCTCTGGAAGACGTTGTGTCAGTGAACTGACGATCGCAGACGTTGGATTTCGTCTTTGAGGCGCAGCTTTCTGCGCTTGATGTCGGCTATTTCGGTATCATTGATAGAGGGAGATGTCAGTGCAGAATGTAGCTCCTCCTCGAGAGCGACATGTTTCTTTTCGAGCGATTCAAGATGAGCTTGAACAGTCATATGACCCTTCCTTCCTCTTACGAACCTTGGCCATCCATCGCCAAAGCTCTAGGTGTCAACCCTACTACTGTGCCATAATATTGAACCCTTGTCGAAGGCCAAAACGTGGCTTATGAGCGGCAAATTCGTGATGAAGGATAACTTCCCGTTACCGTCATTTGGTGATAGGAGCTTGCGGAATTCACGAGGCGGAACGAGCACGAGTCCGCAGGGCATTGGGGAAATAGGAATGGCCGATCAGGAACAGGCGGAAATCAGGCTGATCGTGGCGCGGCTGCGCCAGGAACATGAGGATTACGACGCCGCAATCGACGCCATGATCCAGACGGGCTGCGACGCGCTTCGCATTCAGCGCATGAAAAAGAAGAAGCTTGTCATCAAGGACAAGCTCACCAAGCTGGAAGACCAGATCATTCCCGATATTATCGCCTGAGGAGCAGACGCGACGATGATGACAGAAAGACCGCCCGTCGCCATCATCATGGGCAGCCAGTCCGACTGGGAAACCATGAAGAACGCCGCAGATACGCTGGAGGCGCTGGAAATCACCTATGACGCGCGCATCATCTCCGCACATCGCACGCCGGACCGGCTGGTGAGCTTCGCCAAGGGCGCCCGCGACGAAGGCTTCAAGGTCATTATCGCCGGGGCCGGCGGCGCCGCCCATCTTCCAGGCATGGCCGCATCGATGACGCCGCTTCCGGTCTTCGGCGTGCCGGTGCAATCACGCGCCCTTTCCGGCCAGGACAGTCTTCTTTCCATCGTGCAGATGCCGGCAGGCATTCCCGTCGGCACATTGGCGATCGGCAAGGCCGGCGCGATCAATGCCGCCCTTCTTGCCGCCGCCGTCCTGGCGCTCGGTGACGAGGATATTGCCGAGCGGCTGGACGAATGGCGTGCCCGCCAAAGCGCTGCAGTTGCCGAATATCCGATGGATGACCTATGAGTGCGAAAACGATCGGCATCATCGGCGGCGGCCAGCTCGGCCGCATGCTGGCCATGGCGGCGGCTCGTCTGAACTTCCGCACGATCATCCTGGAGCCGGAAGCCGCTTGCCCCGCCGCGCAGGTGGCGAACGACCAGATCACGGCTGCCTATGACGATCCGGCCGCTCTCGCCGAACTGGCAGAGCGTTGCGATGTCGTCACCTATGAATTCGAAAACGTCCCCGTCGCCGCCGCGGAAAGGCTCGGCAAGGATATTGCCGTCTACCCGCCGCCGAAGGCGCTGGAGATGGCGCAGGACAGGCTGACCGAAAAGCGTTTCATCAACGACTGCGGCATTCCGACCGCCCGCTTCCACGCCATCGACAGCCAGGCCGATCTCGAAACGGCGCTTGCCGATTTCGGCGGCCAAGGCGTGCTCAAGACTCGGCGTCTCGGCTACGACGGCAAAGGCCAGCGCGTCTATCGCTCGTCCGCCGACAGCGCTGAAGGCGGCTATGCCGCGCTCGGCGGCGTACCGCTCATTCTCGAAAGCTTCGTGGCGTTCGAACGGGAGATTTCCATCATTGCCGCTCGCGGCCTGGATGGTACCGTTGCCTGTTACGATCCGGCGGAAAATATCCACCGCAACGGCATTCTCCACACATCCACCCTCCCCGCCAGCATCTCCGCCAAGACGGCGGCCGCAACACGCGTGGCGGCCGAAAAGATTCTGGCCGCGCTCGGCTATGTCGGCGTCATCGGCATCGAATTCTTCGTCCTCGCCGACGGCAGTCTGATTGCCAATGAAATGGCGCCGCGCGTTCACAATTCCGGGCACTGGACGGAAGCCGCCTGCGTCGTCTCGCAATTCGAGCAGCATATCCGCGCCGTCGCCGGCCTGCCGCTCGGCAATCCGGTACGCCACTCCGACTGCTTGATGCAGAATCTGATCGGCGACGATATCCTTTCGGTACCCGATTGGCTGAGCCAAGACGACGTGCTGGTGCATCTCTACGGCAAGACAAAGTCGCGTCCCGGCCGCAAGATGGGCCATATTACACAGCTTCGTCGCTAACAGCGCAGGGAAAAAACCTCTGACGTGGTTGACAGGGCTGAGGCGACAGGGTATTTGCTGCCCACCCTAAAGAGCGCGCCCTGAGCGCGCTTTTGATTGTTAAAGATACCGGGCGAATGTGACATTCCCCCTCAAACATCGCGGATCAGAAAAATGAAGATCAAGAATTCGCTCAAGTCGCTCAAGGCGCGTCACCGTGACAACCGTCTGGTCCGCCGCAAGGGCCGCATTTACATCATCAACAAGCTGAACCCGCGCTACAAGGCTCGTCAGGGCTGATTTTGCGTGGCGTCCGGCCATGGGCCGGGCGGACCGTTCGCGGTCGCTTGAGATGATCACATCAAAATTATTTTGATCTTCGACATTGGCGGGCTACTATGCCCGCCATGCGCATTTTTGCTTCGTCATATCTGGCATTGCCGATTCTCCTCGCCCTGACCGCCGCCACCCCGCATTTCGCCATGGCGGATGATTCGAACATCGTCGAGAAGAAAGACCCGAACGCTGCGTCCGGCACCCTGTCCTCGAAGCAGCAGATCGACAATCTCTTCACAGCTTTGAAGCGCCAGCGCAATCCCGATCAGGCGAGCCTCATCGCCGACCAGATTCGCATGGAGTGGAGCGATTCTGGCAGCGCGACCATCAATCTCCTGATGCAATGGGCCGACAAAGCCATCCAGGAAAAGCGCAATGCCGCTGCCATGGATTTCCTCGACCAGGTGATCTCGCTGAAGCCGGACTATGCCGAGGGCTGGAACCGCCGCGCGACGCTCAATTACGCCATCGGTGACTATCGCAAATCGATGGAAGACATCAATCAGGTGCTGCGGATAGAACCGCGCCACTTCGGTGCGCTGGCTGGCCTCGCTGCGATCTTGAGCGAAACCGGCAATGACGAGCTGACGTTGAAGGCCTGGCAACGCTTCCTTGAAATCTATCCGGCAAATCGCGCCGCCCAAGAGCAGTTTAATACCCTCTCCGAAAAAATTGCCGGCAGCCGCACCTAAAGCAGTTTATTCGCTTAAGGGTGATTCCGCGTGAAAGCGGAATAGTTTAGGATTTCTTAACATGGGCATCCCTACGGACGAGAGGTCGTGACAGTCGGATAGGCCGATAGTCCCCATTATCTGCTTCATACCGCAATGATCGATATTCTACTTTGCGCTCCTATTCTGCTCCTTGCCATTGCCGCCGGCTTTTCGGCCTATAAGACACGCGCGATCGAGCAGGCCTATCCCAATATCGGCGAGCTGACCGATATCGGCGAGTTCCGCATGAACGCCCTGCATCTGCCGCGGCCGGCGACCGCCGATCTGCCGCCGCTGATCTTCATCCATGGTGCCAGCGGCAATCTGCGCGACCAGTTCGAAGCCTTTGCCGGCCCGCTCGCCGGCCGGGCGGAAATGCTGTTCGTCGATCGGCCCGGCCATGGCTACTCCGAGCGTGGCGGCCCGGAAAACGCCCTGCCCTCCGGCCAGGCTGACGCGATCGCCAGATTGATGGAGAGGCGCGGCATCAAGAGTGCCATCATCGTCGGCCACTCCTTCGGCGGCGCCATCGCCGCAGCCTTTGGCATGCGTCATCCGGACAAGACGATCGGGCTGCTCTTCCTCGCACCGGCAACCCACCCGTGGCCAGGAGGCATCGACTGGTACTATACGCTTGCCGCCATGCCGGTCTTCGGCTGGCTCTTCGCCCATCTGCTGGTGATGCCGATCGGCCTGCGCCGTGTCGAAAGCGGCACGCTCGGCGTCTTCAGACCCAACGAGCGGCCCGTCGATTACATCGCAAAGACCGCACCGGAGCTGGTGCTACGGCCACGAGCTTTTATCAATAACGCAGCCGATGTTGCCAATCTCTTCGCCTATGTTTCGGCGCAAGCACCGCGCTACCGCGAGATCACGGCGCCAACCGTCATCATCACCGGCGACAGCGACGATATCGTCATGGAAGAGCTGCATTCACGCGGTCTGGCACGCGACATTGCCGGCGCCGAGCTCGTCACCATCCGTCATCTCGGCCATAAGCCGGATTACGTCGCGACCGATGTCGCCATCGCGGCGATGGAGCACCTTGCCGGCCAGTCGCGCGATCTGCAGGCATTCGCTTTGGAGGCGGAAGCCCGCCTCGCCCGCCTGAAGACTGCGCTGCAGACCGAAGCCGCTGCCGCTCAGGCAGTCACGAGTTCGTAGTTCGGCGCATCGACAAACACCCGCCCTTGCGGCGTCGCGTCCACCGTTTGCCGCACCGCTTGCAGCATGATCGAAGCTAGTCGCTCCGTCGCCGGGCTCGCTTCCGCATCGGCCCGATGCAGTACGAGATCGAGCTTCGGCAGCGGCGGAAGACCGGCTTCACCGGACGCCATAAGCCGCACCTTGTCCGGCAGACCCAGCGGCGTGCGCACCGTCACGCCCAATCCTGCCGCCGTCGCAGCCCAGAGCCCGCCAAGGCTGGGGCTGACGAAGGAAATGCGCCAGCCGATGCCGGCATGGTCCAGCACCCTGGTCGCGATCGACCGCAGCAGGCAGGGCGCTTCGAGTGACGCGAGCGGCAGAGGCTCGCCGCTGTCGGCATGCCAATTGCTGACACCATGCGCCGGCCCGACCCAGCACATCGGCACTTCGGCGATCCGATCGGTATGGGCCGTGCGAAAACCGTCGCTCCAGGCTAGCGCCAGATCGAGCTTACCGGATGTCACGCGCTCGATCAGCTCGGCATTTCGTACCACGCGCGCCTCGATCCGCACCTTCGGATGCGCCCGGGCAAACCGACCGAGTACCTCCGGCAGCAGCGTCTCGCCGAAATCCTCCTGCAGCCCGAGCCGAACCCAGCCCTCCAGATCCGCACCATGGATCGCAGTCGCCGCCTCGTCGTTCAGATCCAGCAACCGCCGCGCATAGGCGAGCATCGTCTCGCCGGCTTCCGTCAGCGCCAGCCCACGCCCGGCCTTGCGGAAGATTGGCGTGCCCGCCTGTTCCTCCAGTTTCTTGAGCTGCGCACTGATCGCGGATGTCGAACGCCCGAGCCGCTCGGCCGCCTTGGCGAAGCTGCCAAGCTCCATGCCCGTGACGAAGCTGCGCAAGATATCGAGGTCGAAGACAACTTTCCGCATGATCAACCATCCATATTTTTGGGACCATTGGTCCAATATTATCTGATTTTTTGAATGATTATCCCGTGGCATGGTGTGCTCGTCAAGTAGACATAATGACAGGAGCACACGATGCCATTCACCCGCATTTCCCTTCTCCGCGGCAAGTCGCCGGAATATCTGCAGGCGCTTTCGGATAATTTCCACCGCGCCATGGTCGAGACCTTCGACGTGCCGCCCACTGATCGCTTCCAGGAGATTCATCAGTTGGAGCCGAACGAACTGATCTTCGACCGCACCTATCTCGGCGGCCCGCGCTCGGACGACTATGTCTTCTTCCAGATCACCATCGGCAAGCCGCGCACGACGGAGGTCAAGAAGGCTTTCTATCGCCGGCTCGTCACGTTGCTTGCCGATGCGCCGGGTCTGCGGCCCGAAGATGTCATGATCAATATCATCACCACGACGCGCGAGGACTGGTCTTTCGCAGACGGCATCGCGCAGATGATCGAACAGGCCTGACGATGAACCGGACAAGCATTCAACAGCCGCGTCCGATCCACCGCGCCGGCACCGCCATCCAGCGTTCGCTGGAGGGCATCGCCAATGCGCACTTCTGGGTGGAAATGCTGGTTGAGGGCGACAAGGATGGTGGGCTCACAGCCATGCGCTGCACGCTCGAGCCCGGCACCATGACCCGCTGGCATACACATCCGCACGGCCAGATCCTCTATGTTTTGTCGGGTGTCGGCCTTGCGCAGCAAGACAACGAACCGGCCGAGGAACTGCGCGCCGGCGACTGTATCACCTTTGCACCCGGCGAGCGCCACCGACACGGCGCAACGCCGGACAGCACTTTCGCCTATATCAGCATCCAGGCTCAACAGAACGGCGCCGCCGTGACCTGGCTGGAGGATAGACCATGATCGCCATGCAATACAGCTTCACCCTGCCGGATGACTATGACATGGCGATCATCGACCGCCGCATCCGCGACAAAGGGCCTATGCTCGACAATTTTCCGGGTCTGAAATTCAAGTCCTATCTCTCCGCGAGGAAAGGCGATGCCAGGACGGGAAGTCGCGAGAATCTCTATGCGCCCTTCTATGTCTGGGAGAAGGACGAGGGCTTGAGCAACTTCATCTGCGGTCCGGGCTTTGCCGGGGTGACGCAGAGTTTCGGCTGGCCGCATGTGAAGACCTGGGTCGTCTGGCGCGCCGACATCTCGCCCGATATTCGCAATGCCCGGTTTGCCATCCGCGAGATCGTTCAAACCGAGCCCTATGCGCCGCTTGCCGAGATTCAACAGCGTGAAAGCGATGAATCGGCCGGCGAGGTAGCGCGCGGCGAAGCGCTTGCCTCCGTCGCTGCCTTCGAACCGACCAGTTGGACACGGGTGCGTTTCCGTCTGCTTGCCGACTTGCCGAAAGACGTTTTGAGGCCGGGCGTCCAGGCCTACGATGTCGGCCACCTTTCCTTGTCGGATGCCGGTTGAAGTGTCACCGGGACAAAGTCGTTGTTTTAAAGATCAACGCGGCGTTTTATGGATTGAACAGTCTTTCCGCAGCAGAAGAGTGTTCCCTCCATGGTCGATATTGCAATGATTGAAGCCGCTCGCGACCGCCTCGACGGCCGCGCCCGGCGCACGCCCCTGCTCTCCTCTCCTTTCCTCGATGAGATCGCCGGGCGGCGGCTGTTCGTGAAAGCGGAATGCCTGCAGCATTCCGGCTCCTTCAAATTTCGCGGCGGCTGGTCGGCGGTTTCCGCGCTGGAGCCTTCCGTGCGCGCCAGGGGCGTCATCGCCTTTTCCTCCGGAAATCACGCACAGGGCGTGGCGCTCGCCGCACGACTGCACGGCGTGCCGGCCGTCATCGTCATGCCGACGGATGCGCCGAAGCTGAAGATCGCCAATACCCGCGCCTTCGGCGCCGAAGTCGTGCTTTACGACCGCATCAACGAGGACCGCGACGCGATCGGCGCGCGACTTTCCGAGGAGCGCGGCCTGACGCTGATCAAGCCTTTCGACGAGCCGCTGGTGATCGCCGGTCAGGGAACGACCGGGCTGGAAATCGCCGAACAGGCGGCCGAAGAGGACATCGATGCCGCAACCGTGCTCGTGCCCTGCGGCGGCGGCGGCCTGACTTCGGGGATTGCGCTGGCGCTGGAGGCCCGTGCCCCCGGCTTCAAGGTCCGTCCCTGCGAACCCAAGGATTTCGACGACACCACCCGCTCACTCGCCTCCGGCAAGATTGAACGCAACGCTGCCCTGCAGGGCTCGATCTGCGACGCCATCATCACGCCGCAGCCTGGCAACATCACCTTTCCAATCCTGAAGCGCCTCTGCGGTCCCGGCCTTGTCGTGACCGACGAAGAAGCGCTGGATGCCATGGCGCTTGCCTTCACCCGCCTCAAGATCGTCGTCGAGCCCGGCGGCGCCGTGGCGCTGGCGGCGGCCCTCTTTCATGGCAAGGAGATCGACGGCGACACGGTCATTGCGGTCACCTCAGGCGGCAATGTCGATACGGATGTCTTCGAGACGGCGCTGCGCCGCCACTAGAGCGGTCCAGCGTTTAACGGAATCGCTTTCCCGCTCTATCCCTTTGTTTTTACGCATTCCGGACGGAAAACCGCTTCGCACTTTTCCTGGAAGTGCTCTAACCTTCAACTCGCCGCGCGACGATAAAGCGCCAGCGAACCGGCCAAAGCCAGGAGCGCGCCGCCGCAGGCGCGTTCGAGCCATTTCGTGCCTTCCGTCTTCAGGAAACGTGCGGCTTGCGAGCCGAAGGCGGCATAGCCGAACATGATCGTGAAATCGAGCAAGGCGAAGACCAGTGCGAGGACGGCATATTGCGGCATCTGCGGCGCAGCGGGATCGATGAACTGCGGCAAGAAGGCCGAGAAGAACAGATAGCCCTTCGGATTGGTCACCGCCACCATGAAGCTTTTCATCCCGATGGACAGCAGCGTGCCTTTCCCCTGCTCGGCATTGGCTTTGAGCATGCCGTCGATCGTTCCCTTCGATCGCAGCATCATGATGCCGAGAAAGGCGAGATAGGCGGCGCCCGCCCATTTCAGCACGGAGAACCAGAATTCGGAAGCCGCCAGCAACGCGCCCAGCCCGATGGCGACCGCGCCGATCAGCACGAAGTCCGACAGCACGGCGCCGATCATCCCGGCGAGTGCACGGCGGACACCAAAGCGCGAGCCGTTGGTCAGCGCCAGCAGCACAGTCGGCCCCGGCGTCGCGATGCCAATGAAGGAGACGGTGGCAAAAGCAAGCAGCGTGGCAGTGTGCATGATTTCCTCCTCATGGTTGCCGGAAACTTGCATGCACCGCGGTGCTTGGCAAGCATGTGCTGTTGGTATCCCTGTGCTCGCTCGCCTGCTCGCCATAAACATCGAATATGCCGCACCTCTGATACCCCCCTCTGTCACTTCGTGACATCTCCCCCACAAGGGGGGAGATCGTTGGGAGTGCGCTGCCCTTCCCCGTTGCAACAATCAGCCTCAGTCTCCGCAGACTCGATGACAGCTTGAAGCGAAAGATTTGCCGCAAGTTACCAATCTCCCCCCTTGTGGGGGAGATGTCACGAAAGTGACAGAGGGGGGTCCCGCACTCTCCTCGACCTCATTGCCGGAGACTATTCCCCAGCTCCGCATCCCTGGCTACCAGTGCACCGACCAATCAAGCTCGCCTCCGCTACAAGATCAGCAGCACGGTACCAGTGCCAAGCAGAACCAGCGTCCATAGGAGATCCACATTGATCCAGGCGCTGCGCAATATTTCGAGCCCGACCCAGCGATAGACCGCAAGGGCAACGAGGCTTGTGACCGCCAACATCGCAAATGTATGGACACCGACCGCCGCGATCGTCATCGCCGCGGATGCATCCCCGCCGACGTCATGCAATGGCGACGCCGCAAGACAGAGCGGCATCAGGGCGGGCAGGAGCATGAGCCCCGCACCATGAGCCGTCGCCATCAGGAACGACCAGAGCACGAGGCCAGCAAGCCCGGTGCGCATGCCGACGCGAACGCGATGCCGGTGTCCGTAGAAATAATGCCAGAAAGCCCACGCGACGAGGCCCGCCCCGGTGACCATGCGCACAACGCCCTCATCCACGAACAGACCGACCGCAACCACGGCTCCCGCCACCAGTGCGATGGACACGGCATGGCCAAGGGCAATAGCCGGCACCGCCTTGACCACTGCGGCGGAACTCTGCCGGTGAACGCCAAGGGCCACGGCAAACAGCCATCCCATCGCGGGGTTGAGTCCATGAAAGGCTCCCAGTCCCGCCAGCAGCACCCAAGGCCAGAGTTCGTTCATGCGGCGCCTCGTCCGGCTGACCTTCCCTCACGGATAACAATAGGAATCCGACGAGCAATCGCCACCTTGCAAGCGGACCTGATGCGGGCGATGCGACTTCGGCCATTCGACGAAGAATTTCTCGTCGAAGGCAATGCCACCGTCCTCTCCCGCGTCCAGCTTCACCATCCAGCCGGAAAGGCCTTCGGGATAGAACTGCTCGTCGATCGCGCCATAAAGCGAGTTGGTGAAATAGACGCGGCGACCGTCGCGGCTGATCTCGACCATCTGCGGGCCGCCATTCAGCGCGCCATTTTTCGCGGGGTGTGAAGCGCGCGAAATGATGCCGCCGATCCGGACCTTGCCTGTAAGCCTGGGCTTGAACGGATCGGACACATCGTACTGATGCAGGTCTCCGGTTCCCCAGCAGGAGACGTAGAGAAATCTGTCATCCATCGAAAGATCGATGTCGGTGACGAGCGGCGGCACGGCCTGGAAACCCTTGAGCATCGGCGGCAACTGCTCCGGATCGGCGGGCTCAGCGGGAATGTCGATCACCTTTGTCACCGCCCACTTCGCACCGTCGCGATGCCAGACCCATATCGAGGAGGAGAGGTCCTCGAGGCTGAGGACGCAGTTGACGAAGCCATAGGCCTTGGTCGGGTCATGCGCGGGTCTGAGTTCGAATACGAGTTGATACTTGTCTCCGAAATCGATTGTCTGCAGATGCTTGCGCTTGTGCAGATCCCAGAAATGCAGGCGGCGGCCATATTTCGCGCCGAGCAGGATGTCCGGGATCAGGCCGTTTTCGAAGGTATCCGGCGTGCCCCACTCGCTGGTGACGAGCGTATCGTGACCAAGGTGCCACCAGACGTCATAGGAAAGCTGTTGCGGTCCGCGATCCATTTCCCACTGGCCGCGCACCTCGAACGTCTCGTGATCCATGAGGAATACGCCGCCCGGTCCCTTACCCTCGGCGTTACCAAGGGCCGCGACATAGATCCCTTCCGGTCCGCAGTGGATGGTGTGGGGCCTGGAATACCCGGCCCGTTCGGCGACTTCGCCGGGCTCAATGACCTTGACTATCGATGGTTTGCGGCCGTCGGGCTTGGTATCGATGATGTGGATGCGCGAGGATCTCAGTCCCGGCACCACCAGATAGCGGCGCTCCGCATGCGGATGCGGCGCATTCGGGCAAAGGCAGGATGAGCATGCATTCCAGCCAAAATGATGCAACTCGTCGCCGACGTTGGGCATCGCGACGGATGTAACGATCTGACCGTAAGAGGTTGACCTCGGATCCACATCGACGACCGCGAGCTCGTCGGGAACCGCTCGCGTCGGATCGAAGGCGACGACATAGGCAAGCGTCTCAGGCGCGGCCTTCATGGCCATGCGCGGTGACGGATAAAAGCTTGGATCGGGTTTCCACGTGACCATGTGAAGTGCTCCTGGCTCGCGTTTGCTGAACAACGAAAATGTTCGCTGGATGCTTGCCGACAGCAGGCTCGTCGCTGCCGATGGGGCAGGATCAAATGCTTCAATGGATATCGATTTCGAGATCGTTCTCGCGGCCGAATAGCCGCAGACGCAATCCTCCCCGCGCGATTATCTCAGATAAAGGTGCGTTTGGGCAGCCTTTTTCACTGCTGGTCTCGCTATAGAGATCGGGGCATTCAAGACTGGGGTTTGCACCGTGGCTGTAGCGGCCCGATGGCGCAGAAAAGCCCGCCGCCTTCTCAGGCAGCGGGCTTTGATATTCGTGAAATCCGGCGGTTACACGCCCGATTGGCCGTCGGAGCCGATATAGGCGATACGCAGCATGTTGGTCGCGCCGGGAGTGCCGAGCGGCACACCGGCCGAGATGATGACGCGGTCGCCAGGCTTGCCGAAGCCTTCTTCGGCGACGATGCGGCAGGCATTGTTGACCATGTCGTCAAGGTCTGTCGCATCATGGGTGACGACGCAGTGCATGCCCCAGACAACCGACAGACGGCGGGCCGTCTGGATGATCGGCGACAGCGCCAGGATTGGCACTTGCGGGCGCTCGCGCGAAGCGCGCAGGCCGGTGGTGCCCGACGAGGTGTAGCAGACGATGGCGGCAAGCTTCAGCGTCTCGGCGATCTGACGGGCGGCAAGCGAGATGGCGTCGGCGCCGGTTGCTTCCGGCTGCGCGCGCTGGGCGTAGATGATGCCTGGATAGTGCGGCTCGCGCTCGATGGTGCTGGCGATCGAAGCCATTGTCGACACGGCCTCGACCGGATAGTCGCCCGAAGCGGATTCGGCCGACAGCATGACGGCGTCGGCGCCTTCGAAAACGGCGGTGGCGACGTCGGAGACTTCGGCACGGGTCGGAACCGGCGACGAGATCATCGATTCCAGCATCTGCGTGGCGACGACGACCGGCTTACCGGAACGGCGGCAGGCGCGGATCAACTGCTTCTGGATGCCGGGAACCGCTTCGAGCGGCATTTCGACGCCAAGATCGCCGCGGGCGACCATCAGCGCGTCGGAAAGCTCGATGATTTCCTCGATGCGCTCGACGGCCTGCGGCTTCTCGATCTTCGACATCAGACCGACGCGGCCGCGCGAAATCTTGCGGACTTCCGACAGGTCTTCCGGACGCTGGATGAAGGAAAGCGCCACCCAGTCGACTTCGTTGGTGGCAAGCACCGCATCAAGGTCGGTGCGATCCTTGTCGGTCAGTGCGCCAACGCCCAGCAGTGTATCCGGCAGGCTGACGCCCTTGCGGTCGGAAATCTTGGTGCCGGAAATGACGGTCGTGACAATGCTCTTGCCATCGCACTTTTCAGCGCGAAGCGCGAGCTTACCGTCGTCGATCAGCAGCCGATGACCGGGTTGAACCGACTCCAGGATTTCCGGATGCGGCAGGAACACACGGGTATCGTCGCCGGGCGCATCGTTGTTGTCGAGCGTGAAGGTCTGGCCGGGCTTGAGATCGACCTTGCCCTGGGCAAACTTACCGACGCGCAGCTTGGGACCCTGCAAGTCGGCGAGAATGCCGATCGGACGACCACAGCGCGCCTCGACGGCGCGGATGCGCTGAATGAGCGTGCGCATCAGGTCATGACTGGCATGGCTCATGTTGATGCGGAAGAGGTCGGCACCGGCCTCATGCAGCTTCTGGATCATCTCCTCGTCGGAGGAAGCCGGGCCGAGCGTCGCTAGGATTTTGACTTTTCGGTTGCGTTTCATCAATTCTGGCTTTCTTGGCTGCCCGGGGTATCGGAGAGCTGAACCATCCAACTCGCCTGACGCCCCGTGTCGTATTCCTTGAATCCCATTTTCTGGTAACCGCGCGCGTAGCAATCTTTCACGCCTGGGATTTTGAATTCATTTTCCGCCACGCACATTTCGATATCGCCCGTCCAGCGGCCGCCACGAGCTGCGTCTTCTGCGTAGAGGTAATAGTAGCGGGACTGAAGCGGTCCTTCGATCAAAGTCGCGCAAGTGGTGGCCGGAACCTGCCACCATCCTTCGGTCACCCAGCCTTCCTTCGCACGATAGCCGATCGCTACACCCACGAGATTCTGCGTACCGTTGCAGACGCGGAAATCGGCATGGGCTGCATTTGGCATGAGGAAAAACGGCGCGGCGGCGGCAAGGATGAAAAATGCGAATCGGGCAAGCGGCCCTGACCGCGTAACGAAACTTGGCGCGACTTGGCTGGACACGGCTTCCAATGGGCTCCCGGTTATTCGTTGTTGCGTCTTCTTGCGCTGCCATCCAACGAATGTCAACGCAACTCTAATCGATTATATTTTCTTCACGGGATGGTGGCAGCCCCTTCCGGGCCCGCACCTTACCGATCAAGAGACCGAGCCTTGCACCTTCCGCCCGCGCATGCAATCAAACAACGGGCTGAAAATGCGGTAATCGACAATCCACATGAATGACTTCACATCTTTTGAAATCCTATCCGGCAATCGTGACAAAGGCATGGTCATCCTCGGCGATCACGCGATGCGGCACCTGCCCGAACGCTATGGGCGGCTCGGCCTGCCGGAAACCGCCTTTTCACGGCATATCGCCTATGACATCGGCATCGAGGGCCTTTGCCGAAAGCTTTCGGCGCGGCTTGATGTCCCCTCGGTGCTTGGCGGCTTTTCCCGCCTGCTGATCGATCCGAACCGCGGCGAAGACGACCCGACCCTCATCATGAAAATTTCCGACGGGGCGATCATCCCGGGCAACCATCCGATCACCGAGGAAGAGTGGAATTACCGCATCGAAGCCTTCCATCGACCCTATCACCGCGCCGTTGACGAGACGATCGCATCGGTCGCGGAGGCGACGGGCAAGGCGCCGCTGGTGCTGTCGCTGCATTCCTTCACCCCGGCTTGGAAAGGCATCCCGCGCCCCTGGCATGCAAGCGTACTCTGGGACAGTGACGAACGCGCCGTTCTGCCGCTTCTTGCAAAGCTCGGCGCCGACACCAATCTCGTTATAGGCGACAACGAACCCTATGACGGAGCGCTTCGGAACGACACCATGTACCGCCACTGCATGGTCAAGGGCATTCCGCATGCGCTGCTGGAAGTCCGCCAGGATCTAATCAGCGACGAGGCCGGCATAAACGAGTGGGCCGAGCGGCTGGCGCCGATCTTTTCGGCGATCAACGACGACCCGGCGCTGCATGAATACAAGCGCTATCCGTCGCGCACCGGTCCATACGATGAAGCTTGATAGGCGAGCCGCTTCAGGCGATGCCATGCCGGAAATATGAGGAGACCAGAGATGACCGAGCTCACCAGCCAACAGCAGACCGAACTGGAGGCAGCGGCCTTCCGTCGCCTTGTCGCGCATCTGCGCGAGCGCAGCGACGTTCAGAACATCGACCTGATGAACCTCGCCGGTTTCTGCCGCAACTGCTTGTCCAACTGGTATCGCGAGGCGGCCGAAGAAGCGGGCCTGCCGGTAACCAAGGACGAATCGCGCGAAATGGTCTACGGCATGCCCTACGAAGACTGGAAAAACCTGCATCAGACGGAGGCTTCCGCTGTGCAAAAAGCCGCTTTTGAGCAGAACAAGCCGAAGGAATAGGGCCACTTCCATCGAGACGACTTGACCTCGCGCTCCATTCGCGGCAGGTCAACGGCCCATCGAATTCAGGCCTCACGGCCGCAAGAGAGGATACGACACATGGAAGAAGTGGCCACAACCGGCGCGGTCAACGTAGCGGCGGCAGAACTCCGCCAGTTCATCGAGCGCATCGAGCGGCTGGAAGAAGAAAAGCAGACGATCGCCGACGACATCAAGGACGTGTTCGGGGAAGCGAAAGGCCGGGGTTACGACACCAAGGCGATGAAGACGATCATTAGGCTGCGCAAAAAGGACGCCAACGAGCGTCTTGAGGAAGAATCCATCCTTCAGACCTACATGGCCGCGCTTGGCATGGAATGATCCCGCTTTCGGGCGGCCGGCACTCGAAAAGGCCGCCTGATCCCTACTTGTCAGTTCGACAACGCCCAGGCTTGGTGTCTTCCGCGAACCTTCGAACTCCTTATTTTCCTCGCAGCCGCGTTCTCTCGCATGCTGCTCACTGCAAGGCGTGGCGACGATACGCCAGCCGTTCGAGAACCAAATTCTTCCCATTTAAGATCGCCTGCTCCGATCGCACTGCCTCTCACTCCAGCGGCACCGGTCAGCAGACCGCCATGGCCGCACGGAAAAGCGGCGAAAGCCATTTGGCGTCGATCACTGGCACAATTGTGCTGTAAATGCATCGGAATAGGGGGAACTGCTGCTTCGGCTCCTTAGATTTCCCTAATCTTCGCTTTGTTAATTGATAGTTAACCATAATTGCGCTTAACCTAAATATCGATCTCAGGGGCTTGATTTCACAATGCGTCGCGTAATTTGCCCGTGAATATAACGATAAACGGTTGTCGCGATCCCAAAGATGCACTTTGTCAAAATAATAGCGCTTGTCACATTGGCCGTTTTGGGGACCAGTTGCACGACAACGGGCGGGGTGCGGCAATCGGCTGGTGCAGAGACTGTCCCTAACGAGAAAGCATTGGCATTCCCGCCGCCCGGGGGCCCCGCCATCGTCAGCGTGGTCGAGCGCAGGCATAAGGATGATGTGGAGCAGACGATTTCGCTTTCCACGTCATCCTCGGTCATCGGTCAGAACTTCCTCAAGGTACAGTTTCTCGGCGTGACTGGCTCCAACCCGGGATTGGGCAGCACACCTTATAAAATGATCAGCGAAGGTGCGATCTCGCGTGAGATGGCGGCGACGATCCCAAGCGTGCGGCTTGCTCGCTCCACAACCTTCGTGCAGAACAGCTACGGTCCCTTCGGTTATGCTTCGGGGCAGAGCCGGGCGGGCGATACCTGCGTTTATGCGTGGCAGCAGATTCAGGCGGGTCGCTCCGCGTCGGTAGAGCAGCGCAATTTCAGCATGGTCCAGGTCAGGCTCCGGCTTTGTAATGCGCATGAAACGGAGCGGGAACTCCTGAGCACCGTCTACGGCTACACGATCGCCGGTGGTTTTGAAAATGCGGCGCTGAACCCCTACGGTGCTCCGCGAGGAGCCGATGCCTTGCTCGGCCGCCTTGGCGATCCGATTTATCCGGACGCGGGCGGCTACCGCAGCGGAGCGACGCCTATCGGCTATGAACCGCGCCCCGCCGTTGTCGTTCGTCCCGCAATCATCAGCCGCCAGACCACGGTCCAGCCGCAAGCCGTGACAGTTGCTGCGCCTCAACCAGTCGGTCCGCGCGTACCATTGCCCGATCCGCAAGGCGGCGTGCTCCAGACAAACGTGCCCCAGACAGGTGTCGTGACCGTGCCGGCACAGATGCCGGGGCAGGTTCAGCCAAGAACGACGGGAACCAAGGGCACGACCGTACCATCACCAGACTGTATCGGCGATGCGGGGGTGACCGCTGCCTGCCGGTGATCATAAAGTAACCTGGGGCGCCGACAGGCGCTCGGCTCAGCGCCATTGAAGGGACATCGATGCATACAGCGCGAAGCATCTTGATGTGGATTGTCGTTTCGCTATGCGGGATCGTCCTCATTACATTACCGGTCAACCTGCAGACCCAGCTCATCGCGAGCACCGCCGTCGTTACCTTCATGGCGATCATCAAGGTCCTCAAGGCTCAAGGAACGTGGCGGCTGATCGCACTCGCTTTCGGTACCTCGATCGTGTTGCGCTACGTCTATTGGCGCACGACAAACACGCTGCCGCCCGTCAATCAGCCGGAAAACTTCATCCCTGGCCTGCTGCTCTATCTTGCAGAAACGTACAACGTCGCCATGCTGATGCTCAGCCTTTTCATCGTCGCGACGCCCCTGCCCCCACGCGTCGGCCGCGCATCGAAGATACAGCAATATCCATCCGTCGACGTTTTCGTCCCGTCCTATAACGAAGACACCAAGCTTCTCGCCAACACGCTCGCTTCTGCCAAGGCGATGGATTATCCGGCCGACAAGCTCAAGGTGTGGCTGCTCGACGATGGCGGCACTTTGCAGAAGCGCAACTCCACCAAACTCTTGGAATCGCAGACGGCGATTGCGCGCCACAACGAACTCAAGCAGCTCTGCGAAGATCTCGATGTCGAATATCTGACCCGTGATCGCAACGAGCATGCCAAGGCCGGCAACCTCAACAATGGCTTGAAGCATTCGAACGGTGACCTGATTGCCGTTTTCGACGCCGACCATGCACCAGCCCGCGATTTCCTGCTCGAAACCGTCGGATTTTTCGAGGACGATCCGAAGCTCTTTCTCGTCCAAACGCCGCATTTCTTCATCAATCCCGATCCACTGGAGCGCAATCTTCGGACTTTCGACAACATGCCGAGCGAGAACGAGATGTTCTACGGCATCATCCAGCGCGGTCTGGACAAGTGGAATGCCGCCTTCTTCTGCGGTTCGGCGGCTGTATTGAGCCGCACCGCGCTGGAATCCCAAAAGGGCTTCAGCGGGATCAGCATCACGGAGGATTGCGAAACGGCCCTTGCTCTGCACGGCAGCGGCTGGAACAGCATCTATGTCGACAAGCCGCTCATTGCCGGTTTGCAGCCCGCAACGTTTGCAAGCTTCATCGGCCAGCGCAGTCGCTGGGCCCAGGGCATGATGCAAATCCTCCGTTTCCGCTTCCCCCTGCTGAAGCGCGGCCTCTCACTGCCGCAACGGCTCTGCTACATGTCGTCCACGCTCTTCTGGCTCTTTCCTTTTCCTCGGACGATCTTCCTGTTCGCGCCGCTCTTCTATCTGTTCTTCGATCTCGAAATCTTCACGGCATCCGGCGGCGAATTCCTGGCCTATACGCTTGCCTATATGCTCGTGAACCTCATGATGCAGAACTATCTCTACGGTTCCTTCCGCTGGCCGTGGATTTCGGAACTCTATGAATATGTCCAGACGGTGCATTTGCTGCCCGCCGTCATCTCGGTCATGCTCAATCCGCGAAAGCCGACGTTCAAGGTCACGGCGAAGGACGAATCCATTTCGACCAGCCGTCTTTCCGAAATCAGCCGCCCCTTCTTCGTGATTTTCGCTGTTCAGATCATCGCGGTCGCGGTAACGATATACCGCATTTATGCCGAACCCTATAAAGCGGATGTGACGCTTGTCGTTGGCGGATGGAATATGATCAACCTGATCCTCTCCGGCTGTGCACTTGGCGTTGTCTCAGAGCGTGGCGAGCGATCATCCTCACGCCGCGTCAGGGTCAATCGCCGCAGCGAGTTCGGCGTCAACGGCAGGTGGAATTCCGCCTCGATCGAGGACGTTTCCGTTCACGGCGCGCGGCTGAACGTCTTCAATAAGGAGCTTGATCCCATAGCCATCGGTGCAGAGGGAGTACTTCGCTTTCAGCCCTATAGCGGCGCGGAAATGGAAACGCTGCCGGTCGTCGTGCGCAACATCCAGCGAACCGGTGAGATAACGACAATTGGCTGCCAGTATGTTCCGAAAGGAGCCCTGGATCATCGCCTGATTGCGGATCTGGTGTTTGCGAACTCAGATCAATGGACGCAATTCCAGGAGGCTCGCCGCCGCAATCCCGGCATCATTCGCGGAACGATCTGGTTTCTGGGTCTGTCGCTTTATCAAACAAGCCGCGGTCTGCTTTATCTTTTCCGAAGCATGCGATCCGAAGCTGGGGCGGAGCAGCAAGAGGCAAAGGCGAGCAATTGATGAAAAGCGTTCTTTCAGCGCTGATTTTCCTGCTTGGCGCCACGATCGTCCATGCCCAGGCGACGCCTTTCGACATGTCCGGCGAACGGCCGAAAGGTGCCAAGCCGATCGTGCCGGAAACGGTAATGCCGCGGGCGGCTGCACCGCAAACGGCCGCTCCGCAGGCGACCACTCCGCAGGTGACGACGCCCAAATTGGCCGCCCCACAGGTGTCCAAGCCACAGGTGGCTATCCCACAGGTGGCGACCCCGCAAACGACCAAAACAAGCGCGCCGCCTCCGGTCGTGCCGCAAGCGGTTACGCCGATCGTTTCGGCGCAAAGCGCGGTGGTCAAGCAGGCGGCCGCAACGCTTCCGGCTGCCGATTTCCGCCGGTACGTGGTGCCGTTCGCAGAGTTTCGATTGCAAGGCGAATATGATCGGAAATCCTGGTCGATTTACCTCACTCCCGAACAGGCGGCCGCTCCTGCCAAGTTCAATTTCGCCTATCAGAATGCGGTGGTCGTCGCGCCCGAGGCTTCGCAGCTCACCATCTTTCTCAACAATCGCCCCATCGGCCAGCAGCAGATCGGTTCGCCGGACAGCGCTTCCGCGATAAGTTTCGACATTCCGCGCGGTCTGCTGCAGCCGGGCGCCAATCTGGTGACCTTCGAAGCCACTCAGCGCCATCGCACCGATTGCAACATCCAATCCACCTACGAACTTTGGTCCGATATCGATCCGGCAAAAACCTATCTGAGCTTTGGCGAACAGGATGCACAAAGCCTGTCGAGCACGGACGCAATCCGAGCAATCGGCGTCGACGGCGCCGGCAAGACCGAATTCAACCTCGTCGTGCCGGCTCTGGCGCAGCCGGGCACTACGAAACCGCTGCTGCGACTGGCTCAGGGCCTTTCGCTGCTGAGCGGCATGCCGAACGAAACCTTCTCTTTCAGCACAGACTCGTTGCCAGCACCGGGTCCCGGCAAGATGACGGTGCTCGTCGGTACGCCCGCCGAATTGCAGCCATTGTTTTCGGCACCCGCGGCAGCACAGACCGCAGCATTGGCAACCTTTGTCAAGGATCCACGCACGGGCTCAACGATCCTTCTCATCAGCGGTCCGTCCTGGCAGGCCGTTTCCGGCGCAATCGATACCATCGTCTCGCCGACCGACAGAGACCCGACCGTCCGTCGCGATATCCTGGTCACCCAGCGCTGGACCGCGCCGGACGCGCCATTTCTGTTTTCGGATACGAGCCTGTCATTCGCCCAATTGGGCATCAACACGACGGAATTTTCCGGTCGCCGCTTCCACACCAGCTTCAATGTGGCAGTCCCATCGGACTTCTACGCCAATGCCTATGGCGAGGCGACCATCCTTCTCGATGCTGCCTATGCGAAAAGCGTTCTGCCGGGAAGCCATATCGACGTCTATGTCAATGGAAGCATCGCGACGACGAAGCCGATTACCGCGACTGGCGGCGGCATTTTCAGGCACCTTCCCATTCGCGTGACGATGCGCCACTTCAAGCCTGGTCTTAATACCGTGACGCTGGAAGCGATGTTGCTGACCAACGAAGACGAGGCATGCGCGCCCGCCACGACCTCCAACACAACGCCGCGTTTCGCACTTTTCGATACCAGCCAATTTCATATGCCGGATTTCGCAAGGGTCGCCCAGCGCCCGAATCTCGCGGCGCTGGCGGGCACGAGCTACCCATACAACCGTGGTCTTATGCCGGTGGCCCTGTTCATCGACCGTACGGATACCGATACCTTATCCGCAACGGCCACGTTGCTGGGGCAGATGGCCGTGGTCGCAGGACACCCAATTGACCTGGATCTGATCGCCTCGCCGAGCGGCGTCGGAAACCGCGATGCAATCTTCCTAGGCTCGATATCGCAGATGCCGACGACCACCTTGTCGCAAATGAATATCGCCACGGCCAGCCAGGCATCCTGGCGCCCCGTCACGGCCGGGCAAGGTGGCCAGCCGGAAACGGCGGTCACATTCGACGAGTGGCGCTCGAGAATTGGCGGCGGCGTATTGCAGCACCAGCTCTCACGATTTCAGGACTGGATGCGCCGCAATTTCGATATCTCCCTGAGTTCGCTGCAGTTCATGCCCGGTGCCGAGCGGGTCTTTACGCCCTCGAATGTCAACAGCTTGATGATCGCCCAGGGAACGAGCGCCGCAGGCGAATCCTCTTGGACGATCGTCACCGCGCCTTCGGCAAAGGACCTCAGAGCCGGAGTCGAAGCCATGACGTCCCAGGTCGATTGGCCGAAGATTGCAGGGCATATCACCGTCTATTCCAGCAAGACCGGAAAGGTCGACACGGTTCCCGTCAGCCGCTTCGACTTCGTCATGACTCAGCCCTGGTCGTTCACCAACTACCGTCTGATTGCCGCGAACTGGCTTTCGACCAACATCCTGTCCTACGCATTCCTGCTGATCATTCTCTTCTTGCTGATCGGCGTTGCGACGTCAGGAATTCTCGCAAAGATCGGCAGGCGCGGATGAGGCGCTGGCGCACCATGGTCATTGCCGGTGGCATCGCGCTTACGACGATGTGCCAGCCAGTTGCTGCGCAGCATGCTGCAATCGCGCCTGAGGCTTGGGCTGCCTACAAGGAAAAATTCCTCGATGCGAGCGGCCGTATCGTCGACAATGGAAACGGCAATATCAGCCACAGCGAAGGCCAAGGCTATGGCTTGTTGCTTGCTTATCTTTCGAACAGTCCCGCCGATTTCGAACAGATATGGTATTTCACGCGAACCGAGCTGCTGCTGCGCGACGATGGTCTCGCCGCCTGGAAATGGGACCCGGCCGTCACGCCCCATGTGACGGACACGAACAATGCTTCCGACGGCGACATGCTGATCGCTTACGCCCTGGCCCTGGCGGGATCGGCATGGAACAAGAAAGACTATCTGCAGGCGGCGGTGACGATAGCGCAGGCGCTGCTTTCGCATGCTGTCATCCACGCCGGCGGACAGACGCTGCTGCTCCCCGGTATCAAAGGCTATGGAGCCGCCGAACGGGAAGACGGCCCCGTCGTCAATCCCTCCTACTGGGTCTATGAAGCCATTCCCGTTATGGCGCTGCTGGCGCCTTCCGACGAATGGCAAAAACTGACGGATGACGGGCTGTCCCTGCTGCGGTCAACGCAATTGGGCCCGCGGAAATTGCCGGCGGACTGGGTGAGCCTGGGTAGCAAACCTAAACCTGCTGACGGTTTCGACGCCGAATTCGGTTACAATGCCATTCGCATCCCCCTTTACCTCGCACGGGCGGGCATTTCCGACAAGGCGCTGTTGACACGCTTGCAGAGGGGTATGACGGTCGAAGGCGATGAGCCGGCCACGATCGACCTGCAGACGGGCAATCCAAAACAGCCACTTACGGACCCCGGTTATCGAATTGTTAATGATGTTGTGGCGTGTGTAACCAGCGGGGCGAAGTTGCCCGCTTCGGTTCGGCAATTCGTGCCGTCACTCTACTATCCGTCGACCCTTCAACTGTTGGGCCTGGCTTTCGTCGAGGAGAAACATCCGGAGTGTTTATAAAATCCTCCCTACTTACGGTTTCGGTGGCAGTCGCGGTGGCAGGGCTCATCATCGCGATGAAAAACCGTGACAACCTCGAAGAGGGATTGGGACTGGCTGCGCAAAATCGTGCCGACAGCCAAATCACCCAGACTGGAAGCATCAAGCCGATTGATATAGCCTTCAACTCGCCGCCGGTTGACATGAAAACCGTCGCCGATCGCATCCAGGCGACGGCACCTTCCGCAGTTCTATCAGACACCACACCGGCCGCTGTCCAAGCGACGTCCGATACCGCAGCACCTGCGCAAACGGCACCGGTCACATCGGATGCCATTGCCCAAGCTGCGCCTCAATCAACCACACCACAGCCCGCGCCGCCGCCGAAAGTCGACGAGAGCGCACTTCGCTATTTCGCAAGCCACGGCGACAAGGCCAGGCTTCAGGCCGAAATCTCTCGCCTTCAGGCGCTTTATCCGGATTGGGTACCCCCCGCCGATCCGCTGGCCGTCCCGCAAAACAGCGACAAGCAGCTCGAAGCCATGTGGCAGCTCTATTCCGAAGGCCGCTACGCCGAACTGCGCAAGGCCATCGCCGATCGCCAGGCGGCGGAAACCGCATGGCAACCGCCTGCCGACCTGCTGGAACGTCTCGATGTTGCCGAAGCACGCGCGCGTCTGGTCAATGCGTCCGATCTCAAACAATATGCAACCGTGGTCGACATAGGGGCCAACACGCCGAGTCTGCTCACCTGCAGCGAGATCGATATTTTGTGGCGGGTCGCGGAAGCCTTCATCAGGACCAACCGGACTGCCCGCGGCGAGGACGCTTACGTCTATATCCTGAAGAATTGCGTCAATCCCCAGGAGAGGCTCGCAACCGTCCAAAAAGCGTCGGCCCTGCTGTCCTACCAACCCATGCAGGATCTTCTTGCCCTGGAGAAACCCGACGGCAATGGCGGCCGGGAATTCGACAGCATCCGCACGGACCTTGCACGGCGCTTCGTCGCCGAGGGCAATGATGATCCGAAACTGTCCGTCGCGCCGGAGTACCTGTCTCAAGTCGAACGCGCGGCTGAGACCCAAGGTCTCGCATCCGACGCCTTGCTCCTTGGTTGGTATCATCTGCGCCGGGAAAACCACGACCAAGCGGAAAAATGGTTCCGCGCAGCCCGTAGCAAGGACGATTCCGCTTCCGCCTCGCAGGGATTGGCCTTGATCCTGATCGACGATCACAAGCCTCAGGAAGCCGAGGACGTCATGTATAGATGGCGTGACGCTTCCAAGGACGCGACGGCAACCTATCTCGCGGCCACCGCCAATGTGATGGCGCTGCAGCCGCCGGCCAATCTCAGCGAAGATGTGCTCGGCCGCATGGCCGCCGAAGTCATCGAGCAAAAATACGTGCCGACCGCACAGGAATTCGGCTGGTATGCGCGTTCACTGAACCAACCGCAAACTGCGGCACGCTGGTTCGAAACCGCCCTGCGTTGGAAACCTGACGATGAACCCTCAGCCTATGGCCTGGTCATTACCCGCAACCAGTTGAACGACCGGCAGGGTGTGGCTGAAATTCAACGGCTATGGGCGGGTCGTTCTGAGCGTATCGCCAGGCTCGGCGAGGTTACACCTCAATCCCCCATCGGCTCTGCACCGCTGCCTTCGCCAAATCAGGCGATACCGCAAACCGCGGTGGCTCCGACCATCTCGCAGCCGCTCAAGACCTCACCGGCGCCATCCGAAACCAATGTCGATACGCGTCAGCGCACGACCGCGCGTTCGGGATATGGCGGATCTCAGACACAAATCACGACGGTTCGACGCAGCGCGCGTGGGCCGCGGGGTTGCTCCACGACGCTCAACGCCCAGCGGCTCAATCCCGGGGATGCTCTATCCCGCGGCTGGTGTCTCATGGATCTCAACCGCCCGATGGAAGCGATCGAAGCCTTCGAGGTTGCTTTGAACAGCTCCGCCGGCAAGGCGCGCGAAGACGCAGCCTACGGGCAAAGCCTCGCCTATCTGCGCGTAGGCCTTGCCAACAATGCGGCTGTGGCTGCGGCCAAGGCTCCTCTCAGCCGCAAGCGTGCCGCCGAGTTGCAGGTTGCTATCCTGGCCGACCGCGCGCTGACGGCATTCTCCGCCAAGCGCTATCAGGAAACTCTGATCTATCTCGATCAACGCGCGCAACTGCAGCAGGAACGCATCGATCTTATGGTTCTACGCGGTTACTGCTATCTCAATCTGAAAATGTACGACGATGCAGAGCGGATATTCACCGCCGTGGCCGCGACCGGCAACAAAGACGGAAATCGCGGCCTTATCGATCTGAGACTCGCAAGACATCCCGATCCCAGCGACTGATTTTTCCGATCCGAGTTCGGCAATCGGCGACAGAGGGATTCGGCATTTCCATGAAAAGCCGAATCCTTACGGATCGCCTCATTCTTTCAGTCCGTCGTCAAAGCAGCCTCAAGAGTGCCTGGGCCGCAGCCGTCGAGGATGCCGGATTCTGGCCGGTTACCAACCGGCCATCGGTGATGGCAAAGCTTTGCCAGTCGGCGACCTTCTCGTACTTGCCGCCAAGACGTTTCAGCTCGTCCTCCACGAGGAAGGGAACAACGGAGGTCAGATGGACTGCCTCCTCCTCGCTGTTCGCAAACCCTGTGACGCGCTTGCCCTTGACCAGAGGCTGCCCCTGATATTGCACGTGACGGAGGACTCCGGGTGCGTGACACACGGCAGCAACCGGCTTGCCCGCATTGTAAAAATCCTCGATCAGCGAAATGGATTTCTTGTCGTCCGCCAGGTCCCACATGGGACCGTGGCCGCCGGGATAAAAAACAGTGTCGAAATCGGCAGCGTTGACGGTCGCGAGCTTGACGGTATCGGCCAACACGGCTTGGGCGGCCTTATCGGACTTGAAACGCGTCATCGCCGGCGTTTGATTTTCGGGCTCATCACTTTTGGGATCGATGGGCGGCTGCCCACCCTTGGGGGATGCGACCGTGATCTGCGCCCCGGCGTCCTTGACGACGTAATAGGGGGCCGCGAACTCCTCCAGCCAAAAGCCGGTCTTTCTTCCTGTATTGCCAAGCTGGTCATGCGACGTCAGCACAATCAAAATCCTGCTCATCAGCATTACTCCTGATTTGGATTTACCGGATATCGTGATGTTCTGCCGACGTGCGAAAGCATGCGGTAAGCGCGTCGGTTCGATACGTCGACAGCGATAGATGCTTGGGACAATGCGTAATTATGCGGCTGCGAACAAATCGCGCCCAAGGCTACGATGATGACCAAAACCTGGCAAGCATTCTATTGTACGGCAATGCGGCCAATATCCATGCGTTAAGCCGCATTCCCCGGCCGGTGAGCTCCGGCGGCGACGCAGACAGCGCCGTCCGCCATCTCAGCTACCGTGCCATCGCCGTCAAGGACGGAAGCCTGCAGCTTAGGTTTTCGCCGCCTCAGCGCGCTGCTTTCGATATTGGACTGTTGGAAGACCGCCCCAGCCCCAATTGTCGAGATCCACTTCTTCGATGACGACATAGGTGGATTCCAGAGGTTTGTTCAGCACGTCCAGTAACACCTGGCTGACACCGGCGATGATGGCAGCTTTCTCTTCTGCGGTGACCGCGTTTCGGTCGGGACTCGTCCCTTCACGGGTAACCTGTACGGTAACGATCGGCATGACAGTCTCCTTTCAAGACTTGGATTGGAAGGTTACAAGGCGACGACCCCGCTCTGGTAAAATCGACCTTGCCAGAGGTGATCGCGCTTCCCCGCTTCAATATTGCGGTCACCAGCGTCCGGCGTTTTGGCCGCCATCGACATGGAGGATTTCGCCGGTTACGAAACTCGCCGTTTCGAGATAGAGCACGGCATCGACAATATCGCGGATCTCGCCCATCCGGCCGATGGGATGCAGCGTTGAAAGAGCTTCGTGCGTTTCCGGCGAATGCATCGGCGTCTTGATGATCCCTGGCGATACGGCATTCACCCGAACACCGGTTTTCGCGAACTCTATCGCCAGTTCCTGGGTAACCGAGCTGAGACCGCCCTTGGTCAAGGAGGCGAGCGCGGCCGGCACGCCGGCAATCGGCTGATTGACGATGCTCGTTGTGATGTTGACGATGTGCCCCGAGCCTTGCTTCAGCATTTCCGCAGCAACGCGCTGCGTGATGTGGAAGAAGCCGGCGACGTTCACGCTCATATTATGGTCGAAGTCCTGCTGAGTGAACTCGATGAACGGCTTGGCCAGGAAGACGCCGGCATTGTTGACCAGCGTGTCGATGCGGCCGAAATGCTCAAGTGCCTCGCGCACCACTCGCTCCGCGGTTTCCGGATCGGCAATATCGCCGGCGACAGCATGCACGCCTGTGTCGGAGCTGGCCTTGATCGACCGGGAAGTGGCGAGGACACGATAGTTGCGATCGCGATAGCCTCGGACGAGCGCTTCGCCGATCCCCTGCGATGCTCCGGTGATGATGGCGACTTTCTGTTGACTGCTCATGATGTGCATCCTTTCCAGTGCAGCGGCCGGAGTTTTGGGGGCCGCCCAACGCCTTTTGCGTCGGTGCTACTGATTTAGATGCATCCGCCATTCGGGAGAATTGCCACGCATTGGCAGACACTCATCCGATTATCGGCATAATCAGCTCAAGGAGCCTGCTTCTGTCGCTATACGATCGAGTTCGACGCGCAGACGCGGCACGGCATAATCGATGAAGGCGCGCACCTTCGGCACGGACATGCGGCCCTGAGGCGCGAGCAGATGAACCGGAAGCGCGGGATGTTCGGCGTCGGCAAGCACGATCTTCAGCCGGCCGTCGCGGACATGTTCTGCAACGTGATAGGAATAGAGCCGCGTCAATCCGATACCCGCTACCGCGGACGCCGCCGCGGCGCGAACGCTATTCACGATATAGCGAGGCGTAAAATGAACGGTCCTCGGAACCGGCGATTCAGCCAAGGGAGTGAAGCTCCAGGAATCGAGGCCGAAATTGCTGAATGCCACGATCTGATGTTTCGCGAGATCGGACGGTTCGACGATCTCCGGATTGCTGGCGAGATAGCGGGGAGAGGCGACGACGACGCGCCTGACGTCCCCGCCGATCCGCGTCGAGATGTGAGATGAATCCGTCAAATTGCCAATGCGAAGAGCAAGATCGACGCCCTCATCGACGAGGTTGACGAAGCGGTCCAGCATCAGAAATCGAACGGAAACGCTCTGATGAAGCTCGAGGAAATCATCGAGAATGGGACGCAGAACCTCTTCGCCCAGGATCGGCGGCGCCGAAATGGTGAGGATGCCGCGCGGTGACGACCGCTCGCCTCCGGCCACCATGTCGGCCTCCTCCAGCTCGATGAGCACCCGCCGGCATGCCGCCACATAGCGTTGACCGGCCTCGCTCAGCTTGAGCGTCCGGGTCGTCCGATGCAGCAGCTCGACGCCCACATGCGCCTCCAGCGAACTCAGCGCTCTGCTGATCGCAGTCGGCGATCGCTTCAGCTTACGCGCCGCCGCGGCGAGACTGCCCTCGTCGATCGCCGTGACGAAGACCCTCATTGCGTCGATACGATCCATTCTAAGGCTCCGCTGGATTGTGGTCGGTGACGGATACTTTTGGTCGGATTTTCCGCTGGCGTAAATATGGGCATTCCGGACTGGCCGCAGCCAATCCAGCTATCGGCGACACCGTCGTGCAATAGAGATCTGATATCTTTGATGAGAGTCTCGAGCGCGAGAAAGCCGCCGCTTCGCCGCATGGAAGCGGCCGAAAGCGTATCTGATCGAACTCAGTGCGGCATTTACCTCAGCTCGCACCTAGCGGAGGTCGCGGGTCAGTCCCCCTCGGCGGCACCGATCACGTTTCCAGTTTTCTTTTACGTCGGAGTTGGTGAGCCTATTCGACCGAATTGAACTTCTTCACCTGCAGGAAGTTCACCGCCGTGCCGCTGAAACGTTCCGGGTCGATCGATGCGGTCTGCACCTTGAACCCTTCCGTATAGACGGCGGTCGGCTGGGCGCGCAGCGTCGGGCTGACGAAGCGCGGCGCCTTGACTGGACGGTTGACGATCTCGACACGGGCATTACCAATCGCCCA
The DNA here is from genome assembly GCF_036528765.1 of Rhizobium sp. BR 362. NCBI lineage: Bacteria > Pseudomonadati > Pseudomonadota > Alphaproteobacteria > Hyphomicrobiales > Rhizobiaceae > Rhizobium > Rhizobium sp. BR 362. The sequence continues at coordinate 71,039 of NZ_JARWGH010000006.1, forward strand.
CTGCGAGATCATCTTCTCGGTCAGTTTCGGCTCGGTGGTCACCGTCGCGCGGCCAGCATCGGCCACTGCGGCATCCTGCTTGTTCGGCCGGCCGCCCTTGGTGGCTATACCAGCAGCAATCGGACGCTCCTGCAGCCGCGCCGGTTCGAAACTGTCGTTGAAGCGGCCGCTGCTGACCCTGATGTCGTTGGAGGTCGGCGCAAGCGCGGCAACCTGCATCGGCATTGGCTGTCCAGGCCGCTTCTGCGGCGAGACCGCGGCGATAGCCCGAACGGCGTCATTGTCAGCAACGGCATTGTTCTGGGCCGGCGGTGCGGTATCCGCGGTACTCTTCGGCGGTATCTCATCCTTGGATGCGGCATTATTGGCAGCCACGTTGACCGGAACGCCGGCATTCGCATCCGCTTGATCGACACGATGCTGTTCGAGAGCCGCCACGATCGACGGCGACAGCGTGCCTTCGTCGGCCGCATCGTCAATCGCATCCGGATCGGCGTCTGCGGAGGCAAGCAGGCTTTCGGCGACTTCCGGACGCTCGGCCGGAACCGGCACGTCGCCGGTCTGATCCTTCGCATCCGACTCGGCGGAGGCTAGCTCGGCATCGCCGGGCGAACGGCGGTCAAGCAGCGAGGGCACGGGAACGTGATAGGCGCGAAGATCCGCATATTGCTGGTCCTGCTGCCCGTTGGCATCCGGCATGGCTGCGGCAAGCGCATCCTGAGCGGCGTTATGCGGCGGCGACATCAGGGCCGAAGCCACTTCGCTGCCCGCCGGCTGGTTGCCGAAGGCCGGCCGGACCTGCGGAACAGGCGCATTTATGCTGGCAACCTGCGTCTCCGGCTGGCTGTTGTCATCGCCGTCATCCGCGGCTGCGGGGGCGGACTGGCCCTTCTTGGCAACGAGCGTAGCCGGCGCTGCCGTTGCCGGTGCGCCTTCATCCGCATTGTCCTCTTCCTCGTCAGCACCGCCGCCAAACAGTCTTGCGAAGAAGCCGCGATGCGAAGACGAAGAGCTGGCGATCTGGATATCGTCGGAAGCCATGCGGCGCTTATAATCGGCAACCGCCTCCTGATAGCCCGGCAATGGCCGGCCGTCGGCCGGAATATGCATCGTCTTGCCATCGGGGAAGAGACGGACGAGATCCTGGCGATCCATGCGCGGCCAGGCGCGTACGCCGCCGACGTCCATATGCACGAAGGGCGAGCCGGAGGTCGGGTAATAACCGACGCCGCCGACCTGCAGCTTCATGCCGATCTCGCGCAGCTTGGTGAGCTTGACATCGGGAATATAGAAATCCATCGCATTGCCGAGCATGTGCTGGCTCTTCTTCGCGACGCCCGTGTGAGCCGAACGCGTGCGCAGCATCTCGTTGGTTCCCGGCGAGCGGAAGCCGCAGACGACGTAGATGAATTCATGCGAACCGCTTTCGCGGTAGACTTCCCAGATCAGGTCGAACAAGCGCGGATTCATCTTGGTCGGCTGGTTTTTGCGCCAGTCGCGCAGGATGCGGTTCAGTTTCTCCAGACCGTCCGGATCGAACTTTCCATTGCGCTTGTAGGTGATGACGGCCTTTTCGCCTGTATGGACATAATAGATCTTCAGGCTGCGGGTCTCTCCGCCTGCCTGGGAAGGGGTGCCAACGAAAACCGGAGTGGAAACAGCCATCGCAAGCAGGCCAACGGCTACGACCTTGGCCACCTTACGAAATATCTCTGAGCACGCAAAAAGCCTGCTCAAGCTATTCAGCTTGGTATTTCCACTCAAATTCGGCAATTCGATCCCCGTCCGACAGACAATGTCGCATCGTGTTCCAAATGGCTGTCAATTGCGGTGACACGATGGCAAAAATGCCACACATGGTCGCCCTCTTCATACATGGTGAACGATGCACTAACAAGTGCTTTACGACAGGTAACAAAATATGCTTGCCTAAACGTTAAAATACGCTCAGGCCGCATGTTTCTGCGGGTCATCCGGGTCTATCCCGTAGTCTTTCAACTTGCGATAGAGCGTGGAACGCCCGATTCCGAGCTTCCTTGCCACTTGACTCATTTGCCCGCGATAGAATTTGAGGGCGAATCGAATGAGCTCTTCCTCAACATCTGCGAGCTTTCTGACATCACCCGACGGGTCTGTGCTGGCGATGACATTGTCTGTCGCGGAAGCAGACGATGTTTCGACGATCGAAAGCGGCGAGGTTGTAACCGCATCCGCGGACATGACGCGCATGCCACGCTCGAACGCATCCGCGGCGTCCGCGCCGACGCTGAAAGCCTCGGAATTATCCACAACTAAGGTCGGATGCTCGGCGGTAAAATAGCCAGGCAACTGTGCGGCGATCTGCGGGAAATCAGCCTCGACCAGTTCCGGACCCTCGGAGAGTACGACAGCGCGGAAGATCGCGTTTTCGAGCTGGCGGATATTGCCCGGCCAATCGTAGGCCGTCAGCAATGCCAGGGCGCCAGCGCTGATCGACAGCGAATGACCGAGCTTCTGTTCGAGCGCAAACCGGTCGGCGAAGGCGCGGGCCAGGTGCGGAATGTCTTCCTTGCGGCGACGCAGCGCCGGCATGGTGATCGGGAAGACGTTGAGGCGATAATAGAGATCTTCGCGGAACCGGCCGGCCTTGACCTCCTCGATCAGATCCTTGTTGGTGGCCGAGATCAGCCGGACGTTGACCTTCTGGGCAACGCGTGCGCCGACCGTTTCGATCTCGCCCTGCTGCACGGCGCGCAGGAGCTTGACCTGCACCTCCAGCGGCAGATCACCGACTTCGTCGAGGAACAGCGTACCGCCGTCCGCTTCCATGAACTTGCCGACATGCCGCTCGGCGGCGCCGGTGAAGGCACCTTTCTCGTGGCCGAAGAGAATGCTCTCCACAAGGTTGTGCGGAATGGCGCCGCAATTAACCGTCACGAACGGCTTGCCGGCGCGGTCGCTGCCGGCCTGGATGGCACGCGCCACCAGTTCCTTGCCGACGCCGGACTCGCCTTCGAGCACGACGGGGATGTTGGATTGCGCCGCCCGCTGGGCAAGATCGATCACCCGCATCATCGCCGGGCTGGCCGAGACGATGTCGTCGAAGCTGATCGTCGACGTGCGCGATCTGCGTCCTGCCCGTGCTCTCGCCTCGCGTTGATCGAGCTTCAGCGCATTGGCGATCGAGGCCCCTATCCGTTCCGGCGAGACCGGCTTGACGACGAAATCGAAAGCGCCGGCCCGCATGGCCTGCACCACAGTCTCGATACCGCCCTGCCCCGTCTGTACGATAACAGGCAGGTCGGTGCCCATATCGCTCAGCGCACTCAGAAACTCGATGCCGTTCATCTCCGGCATCATGAGATCGAGCACGATCACATTGATCTGATCGCTGTTGCGCTTCAGAATCTCGAGGCCGAAACGGCCATTCTCCGCCAGATGAGCAACGTGTCCGTGCCGCTCGATAGCGTTTTTCAGCAGACGCCGTTGGATCGGATCATCCTCAACAACAAGAATCTGCGCGCCCCCCTTGGCGCTATTAAATACGGTCATTGGTGCCTCACTTCATGCGAAACCTGATAAGGACCTTCGCAGAAAGGCTTGAACACGAAGTTTTGCCAAAGCATCGTATTTTAATCATTATGACGAATGTAACGTCGTCTATGAATTCGGTTGTTCGATCTCAAGGAGATCGCCCTTGCCGCGGTCTTTTCAGCCGAATAGACACGGAGAGACCGAACTGGTCCGCAAAGAAAAGCAGAGGAAATACCGCCCATGAGCCCAACCTCGCTCCATTCATCCCTTAATTTATCCGCTGGCCCGACGGTCGCCGCGACCAACGCCGCGCTCGGCGACCTGCCCGCCTGGAAGCTCAGCGACCTCTATCCTTCCGCCACGTCCACGGCCTTCGTCAGCGACATGGAAAAGGCCGGAAAGGCGGCGATCGCTTTCGAGGAAAAGTGGAAGGGCAAGCTCGCCGACGCAGCCACCAAGACGGGTGAAGCGGGCATCGGCGCTGCACTGAAGGAATATGAAGCGCTCGACGATGTCATGGGCCGCCTCAGCTCCTTCGCCGGCCTCACCTATTTCTCCAACACGAGCGATCCGGCCAACGGCAAGCTCTATGGCGACGTGCAGGCGCGGCTGACCGACTATTCCGCCCACCTGCTGTTCTTTCCGCTGGAACTCAATCGCATCGACGATGCCGCGATGGATGCCTGCATGGCGAACGACCCAGCCGCCGGTCACTATCGCCCCTGGATCGTCGATCTGCGCAAGGACAAGCCCTACCAGCTCGACGACAAGCTGGAGCAGCTATTCCTGGAAAAATCCATGACCAGCGCCGCGGCCTTCAATCGCCTGTTCGACGAGACGATGGCGGAGCTGCGCTTCGAGGTGGACGGCGAAAAGCTGCCGCTGGAAGTCGCCTTGAACATGCTGCAGGAGAAGGACCCCGAGGTGCGCCGCAAGGCGGCAATGGCTCTCGCCGAGACCTTCAAGACCAATTTGCGCATCTTCACGCTGATCACCAATACGCTTGCCAAGGATAAGGACATTGCCGACCGCTGGCGCGGCTTCGAGGATATCGCCGACTCCAGGCATCTGGCCAATCGCGTCGAGCGCGAGGTGGTCGATGCATTGGCCGCCGCCGTGCGCGACGCCTATCCGCGCTTGTCGCATCGCTATTATACGATGAAGGCCAAGTGGCTCGGCATGGAGCAGATGAATTTCTGGGACCGCAATGCGCCGCTGCCAGAGACGTCCAACGCACTGATCCCCTGGCGCGAGGCGAAGGAGACCGTTCTTTCCGCCTACGGCAATTTCGCCCCGGAAATGGCCGATATCGCCAAGCGCTTCTTTGACGAGGAGTGGATCGACGCGCCCGTTCGTCCCGGCAAGGCGCCGGGCGCCTTCGCGCATCCGACCGTTCCTTCCGCGCATCCCTACGTGCTCGTCAACTATATGGGCAAGCCGCGCGATGTCATGACGCTGGCGCATGAACTCGGCCATGGCGTGCATCAGGTCCTTGCCGGCGGCCAGGGCGCGCTGATGTGCCAGACGCCGCTGACGCTAGCCGAAACCGCCTCCGTCTTCGGCGAAATGCTGACCTTCCGCGCATTGCTCGACAAGACCACCGACAAACGCGAACGCAAGGCGATGCTCGCCCAGAAGGTGGAAGACATGATCAACACGGTCGTCCGCCAGATCGCCTTCTATGAATTCGAGCGCAAAGTTCATACCGCCCGCAAGAACGGCGAGCTGACATCGGACGATATCGGCGAGCTGTGGCTCTCCGTTCAGTCGGAGAGCCTCGGGCCGGCGATCAAGATTTCCGAGGGCTATGAGACCTATTGGGCCTATATCCCGCACTTCATCCACTCGCCTTTCTATGTTTATGCCTATGCCTTCGGCGACTGCCTGGTGAATTCGCTCTACGCCGTCTACAAGAATGCCGAGCAAGGCTTTCAGGCGAAATATTTCGAGCTGCTGAAGGCCGGCGGCACCAAGCATCATTCCGAACTCCTGAAACCCTTCGGCCTCGACGCCACCGATCCGTCGTTCTGGAGTAAGGGACTGTCGATGATCGAAGGGCTTATCGATGAGCTGGAGGCGCTAGATAAGAACTAAGTCTTCCTGCTTGTTCGGAAGATGAGCAAGTCAGGCATGTTCGTCGTTATCGTACGTTCGTGGCTGGCCCCTCACCCCAACCCTCTCCCCGCTCGTGCACGGAGAGGGAGCTACCCTCGGCAGACCGCTCGCTGATCGTCTGGACACGAGCGGTGCGGCGGGGAGTGAACCAGTCCCCTCGCCCCGCTCGCGGGGAGAGGGTTAGGGTGAGGGGCCAGGCACATAGATGCGCCAAGCACGAACGCGCCTGACAACAGACACAACAAGAAAGCTATGCAGGCCGCAACATGGCCGATACTCAACCCTACGTCCTTTTCCGAGACGACAGCACAGGACAGGTGATGCTCTTCGCCGAGCCGGCGGAGATCATCACGGCTCGAACACATGCGGAATTCTTCGACGCCCTTGACCGGATGCAAAAGGCGAAGGCTGAAGGAAAATGGCTCGCGGGCTATATGGCCTATGAAGCCGGCCATCTCTTCGAGGAAAAACTTGCGCCTTTCGCTGAAGAAAACCGGGAGACGCCGCTGCTCTGCTTCGGCGTTTTCGACGCTCCGGCAGCGGATGGTCATCCCCTCGCCCAGCCATTGCAACGCCTCGAAAACGAGGAGTTTCTGACTGACGCTACGGCCGCATGGGACCTCTCTATATATAAAGAGAGATTCGACCGGTTGCATTGGCATCTGCGCCAGGGCGACTGCTATCAGGCAAACCTGACCATGCCGATTACGGCCCGCTGGAATGGCGATGCCCGCGCCGCCTTCTGGTCACTGATCGAGCGTCAGCCCGTAAAATATGGCGCATTGGTCGATCTCGGCGGCCCGATCATCCTGTCGCGCTCGCCTGAACTCTTCTTCCGCACTGATAACGATGGCTGGATCGAGACGCATCCGATGAAGGGCACGGCCAAGCGCGGCGCAGATGCCGCCGAGGATGCCGAGATCATCAACGCCATGCTTGCCGACGAGAAGACGCAGGCCGAGAACCGCATGATCGTCGACCTCCTGCGCAACGATATCTCTCGCATTACCGAAGTCGGTACGCTCGACGTGCCGAAACTCTTCGAGATCGAGACCTACCCGACCGTGCACCAGATGGTCAGCCATGTGCAGGCGAAGCTGCGCCCCAACATGACCATTCGCGATATCTTCGCCGCCCTCTTCCCCTGCGGATCGATCACCGGCGCGCCGAAGATGCGAGCGATGGAAATTCTGCACCAGCTCGAAGTCGGCCCGCGCGACGCCTATTGCGGGGCGATCGGCATGATTTCGCCTGGCGGGGCCATGCGCTTTTCCGTGGCGATCCGCACCATCACGCTATTCGACGACGGCCGCGCCATCTTCAATGTCGGCGGCGGCATCGTTTTCGATTCGACGGCGGAGGCGGAATATGAAGAATGCCTGTTGAAGGCACGCTTCGCCGTGGGGGACAGATGGATCCGGCGCTAGGGGATTTTTCGCTGATTGAGACGTTGCGCTACGAGCCGCAGGCGGGCTTCGTGCGCCTGCGCTTACATCTTGCCCGGCTGCAACGCTCCGCCCGCCGCCTGGGTTTCCCCGCGCCGAAGGATGCGCTGACGAAATTGGATGCGGCGGTTGCCGGCGCGAATGCTCCATTGCGGGTACGCCTGACCTTCGATCGCGCCGGGCGTACGGACGTCACCACCGCCGCCTTCACGCCTCTTGCGCCCGATGCCCTCTGGCGCGTCCGCATTGCCGAGACCCGTCTTGATTCTGCCGACAAGCTGCTGCGCGTGAAGACCACGCGCCGATCCGTCTATGAGGCCGCCCGCGCCGAATATTCGTCGGCAGAGGTGGACGAAGTGCTGCTACTCAATGAAAAGGATGAGGTCTGCGAGGGTACTATTACCTCGATCTTCCTCGATGAAGGCTCCGGTCCCCTGAGAACACCGCCGATCTCCTCCGGCCTGCTTGCCGGCGTGTTGCGCACCGAGCTCATCTGCCAACGCAGAGCCCGCGTCAGCCGAATAAGGCTGGACGAGCTGGAAAAAGGCACTCTTTATGTCGGAAACTCCCTGCGCGGACTGATCCGCACACAACTCATATGGAATTGACGCAATGTTCATCCTTTCGCTCACCTATCTCAAGGGCAATGACGCAGCCGACAAGCACATGGAGCCGCATATGGCCTGGGTGAAGGAAGGCTATGCTAGAGGCTGGTTTCTCGCATCCGGCCGTAAGGTGCCGCGCACCGGCGGCATCATCTTTGCCCGCGGCGACCGCGCCGAACTGGAAGCCTATGTCGCAGCCGATCCTTTCACCATCCACGGCGTCGCCGGCTATGAAGTCACGGAAATCGCTCTGACCAATGTTACGGAAGGGTTGGAGGCCCTGAAAGTCTGAACGGAAACCGGGAGGGAGTTCGCCGATGCTGTCCGAGGCCGCGATAGATGATCGCAGTCGACATCTGAAACAATTGGAAGAACGGCTTTTCGATCCGGCGGTGCGCACATCGAGACCGGCATTGGAGGAACTGTTGTCCGCCGAGTTTCGCGAGATCGGCAGTTCGGGCATGCTCTACACGTTCGGCGACATCGTCGATCAGCTTGCCGACGGCGAGCCCGAAGGTATTGCACGAACGCTGACCGGCTTTGAACTGAAGATGCTGTCCGATACGCTCGCGCTCGCAACCTATTGTGCGACCCGCCGCTATCCGGATGGTCGTGAAGTTAAAACCCTCCGCAGCTCGATCTGGCGGCTGGAGGCGGACGAGCGCTGGCGAATGCTCTTCCATCAGGGAACCTTGACGCGGTAGGTTCCCATCCATGACCTTATTGACCTACACACCCTATGACGGCTCCTCAAAACCTTTCACGATCGGTCTGATGCCGCTCGACCCGGCCCGATGGATCGAGTCCGACGCCGACCTCAGGCGCTATCTTGACGAAAAGCGACAGCTTCTTCGCGACCATCGCGATGAGATTTTCGTTTCCGAAGACGGATCGGAAAACGCGCAGCAGGAGTGTCTCGATCTTCTGGCCACTTACCTTTGCGAACAGCATCCCGCGATCTATCGTCGCGATGGCGATATTGTTTCTGCCGCCGGTCATGCGATCGATCTCACCGATCCCTACCTGCCGCCGCTGCTGAAAGCCGGTTCGCTGGTTGCCGACGATCTCGTTGTCATGCGGCGCAAGGAGGATGGCTGGCATCTCGTTGCCGGCCATGTCGCCTTCCCCTCGTCCTGGTCGCTCCGGGAAAAATTCGGCCGACCGATGCAGGCGATTCATAGCGATGTGCCCGGTTTCGGCGAGGGCACACGCAACGCCGCCCTCATCAATCGCATCTTCGACAATCTGCAGGTAACCCAACCTGTCGAGCGAATGAACTGGTCGGTAAGCATGACAAACGAATTGTCCCTGCCGACGTCAAAGCATAGGCGGCCGCCGGCCAGCACCGCTCCAACGCTCGAAACCAGCTTTGCGCGTGTCGAGCGCCAAACGCTGCGCAAGCTGCCGGAATCCGGCGATATCCTCTTCACCATCCGCGTCTATGTCGACCCGATCGCGGCGATTGCCGGTCATCCAAAGGCCTCGGAACTGGCGTCGAGCTTTGCTGCGCAGTTGCATGCTTTGGATGAACAGCAGACGGCCTATAAGGGCCTCACCCACCAGAAGGCAGAGTTGGTGAGGCAATTGCGTGCGCTTGCGGAAATCGCTTCACCCGATTGACATTTACCCGATAAGCCGGGACGGCTCTTTATTGTGACACTGATTTATGGTTAGAGCCCTTCACTTCGCATTTTCGCGCAAACACTGATTGAATTTCAGAGACCGAACGGCGTCCTGCCTTTCGAAGGAGAAAAGAATGACGGAACAGAACTATCCGGTATATGCCGAAATTACCGGTCCGATCGTGATGATCGGCTTTGGCTCCATCGGCCGCGGCACCTTGCCCCTGATCGAGCGCCATTTCAAATTCGACAAAAGCCGGATGGTCGTCATCGACCCGCAAATGGACGCCGAGCACTTGGCGATCCTCGAAAAGCACGGCGTCCGCCATATCCAGGAATATGTCACCAAGAGCAATTACAAGGAGCTCTTGATGCCGCTTTTGACGGAAGGCGGCGGCCAAGGCTTCTGCGTCAACCTTTCCGTCGATACCTCGTCGCTCGATCTCATCAAGTTCTGCCGCAAGCATGACGTGCTCTATATCGATACGGTCGTCGAGCCCTGGCTCGGCTTCTATTTCGACAAGAACATGAAGAATGCCGATCGCACCAACTATGCGCTGCGCGAGACCGTGCGCAAGGAAAAGGCCAAGAACTCCGGCGGCGCCACGGCGGTGTCCACCTGCGGCGCAAATCCGGGCATGGTGTCTTGGTTCGTCAAGCAGGCGCTCGTCAATCTCGCCAATGATATCGGCGTCAAGTTCGACGAGCCGGATCAGCATGACCGCGAAGGTTGGGCCAAGCTGATGAAGAAGGTCGGCGTCAAGGGCATCCATATTGCCGAGCGCGACACTCAGCGCACCAAGCATCCGAAGCCGCTGAACGTCTTCTGGAACACCTGGTCCGTCGAAGGCTTCATCTCCGAAGGCATGCAGCCGGCCGAACTCGGCTGGGGCACGCATGAGCAGTGGATGCCGAAGAACGCCAAAAAGCACAAGAAGGGCTGCCAGGCCGCCATCTATCTGGAGCAGCCGGGCGCCAACACCCGCGTCCGCACCTGGTGCCCGACGCCGGGTCCTCAGTACGGCTTCCTCGTCACGCACAACGAGTCGATCTCGATCGCCGACTATTTCACCGTGCGCGACAAGGATGGCGACGTCACCTTCCGTCCGACCTGCCACTACGCCTATCATCCGGCCAACGATGCCGTGCTTTCGCTGCACGAAATGTTCGGCAACGGCGGCACGGCGCAGCCGGTTCATCACGTTCTGGACGAGGACGAGCTTGAGGACGGCATCGACGAACTCGGCGTGCTGCTCTATGGCCACGACAAGAACGCCTATTGGTACGGTTCGCGCCTGTCGCTCGAAGAGACCCGCCGCATCGCTCCATACCAGAACGCAACCGGCCTGCAGGTGACCTCCGCCGTGCTCGCCGGCATGGTCTGGGCCTTGGAAAATCCGACCGCCGGCATCGTCGAAGCTGACGAGATCGACTACAAGCGCTGCCTCGAAGTACAGTTGCCGTATCTCGGCCCGGTTGAAGGCCACTACACCGACTGGACGCCGCTTGCCGGCCGTCCGGGCCTCTTCCCGGAAGATATCGACACCAAGGATCCCTGGCAGTTCAAGAACATCCTGATTCGCTGATCGACAGATCATCGGAAACAGTCGGAAATTCGAATGCCCGCACAAGTCGTGCGGGCATTTTTGTTACGCTCATTGGATAAATCAATGTGACGGGTTCTGGAGCCTTGCTTTCAACAAATGGCCGCGCCATGTTTCCCGCAACCGACATGACATTAGTCCGCCTTCAATCGCGGGAGATATTTATGAAGATCAAAACCAGCATTGCCCTTATCGCCGCCGCAGCCGCCTTGTCGGCCTGTGTCGATTTCGGCGGATCGAGGCCCCCGCCTGCCATGCGCGCCAGCGTGCAACCGCAGACCGGAGTAGAAGGCAACTGGAGCGATGCGAACGGTCTCATTTCGACCTTCCAGGCCGGCACCTTCACCACGCACACCACCGACAGCAATTCGGTTCTGGCCTCCGGCACCTACAGCATGGTTTCCGCCAATCTGATCGAAATCAACATGACGTCGCTGGTGCGCAAGACACAATCCAAGATCAATTGCGCCCTGATCAGCCCTTCTCAACTCAACTGCACCTCGGATGCCGGGAAGCAGTTTTCTCTCAATCGCCGATAGAGGCTGAAAAAGATCCTGCGGACGGATCAATACCGTCCGCAGGCTGGCGCTCTATCTCCGTTTCACCGCCGCTTGTCATCCTGGCGGCTGCTTTGGCATCTGCCGGAATTTCATTCGCAGCCATGCGGAATTCCCGTCGGCCAGGCCTCTATCCCGGCCTGCGCCTGATGCGGTGATTTCTTTCCACAGATTTGCAAAATCCTAATAAACCCAACAGCTTTTGCTTGCGCTCTTTCCGCCGCGATGAAAAAATTCAACGCGGGGTACCGCTGCGGGACATGGGCGGGCCGGATATGGTGAGCAACAGGAGAAAGAGATGACGAAGCCCTTCGGTATGGGTCTTTTGGCCGCCGCGGCCTTGGCGCTCAGCGCCAGCACCGCTTTCGCGGATTACCAGCTCAACATTCTGCATTTCAACGATTTCCATTCGCGCGTCGAACCGATCAACAAGTTCGATGCCACCTGCTCTGCCGCCGAAGAAAGCAAGAATGAATGCTTTGGCGGGGCAGCGCGGTTAAAGACCGCGATCGACCAGCGTCGCGCCGCCCTTGCCGGCCAAAATGTCCTACTGCTCGATGCCGGCGACAATTTCCAGGGCTCGCTCTTCTACACGACCTACAAGGGGGCTGCCGAGATCGAATTTCTCAACGATATGAAGCTCGACGCCATGACCGTGGGCAACCACGAATTCGATGATGGCGAAGGCCCGCTCGCCGCCTTCCTCGACAAGGCGCAATTCCCCGTCGTCACCGCCAATCTGGTCGTGGACGACCAATCGAAAATCGGCGACCGCATCAAGAAATCGATCGTGCTCGACATCGGCGGTCAGAAAATCGGTATCGTCGGCGCGGTCACGGCCGAGACGCCGGAGCTCTCCTCGCCTGGCCCGCATGTCAAGATCACCGACGATGCCGCCGCCATCAGCGCCGAAGTGGATGCGCTGAAGGCGCAGGGCGTCAACAAGATCATTGCGCTCACCCATGTCGGCTATCCGCGCGACGTTGCCCAGATCGCCAGGATCGCCGGCGTCGATGTCGTCGTCGGCGGCCATTCGCATACGCTGCTGTCGAATACCGATCCGAAAGCGGCCGGCCCTTATCCGACCATGGTCGACAACCCCGCGGGCTATAAGGTCCCGGTCGTCCAGGCTGCCTCCTACAGCAAATATCTCGGCGACATCGTCATCACCTTCGATGACAACGGCGTCGTCAAGGAAGCCAAGGGCGATCCGATCCTACTCGATTCTTCGATCAAACCGGATCCTGCCATTGCCGCCCGTATCCAGGAAATGGCCACGCCGATCGACGAACTGCGCCATAAGGTCATTGGCGCTTCGCAAGCGCCGATCGAGGGCGCACGCGAGATTTGCCGCGTTCAGGAATGCTCCATGGGCAATCTCGTCGCCGATGCCATGCTCGACCGCACGAAAAACCAGGGCATCACGATTGCCATCCAGAACGGCGGCGGTTTGCGCGCTTCGATCGGCGCCGGTGACGTCACCATGGGTGACGTGCTGACCGTCCTGCCGTTTCAGAATACGATCGCCACCTTCCAGTTGACGGGTGCCGACCTGAAGGCGGCACTGGAGAACGGTCTCAGCCAGATCGACGATGGCGCCGGCCGTTTTCCGCAGGTCGCCGGTCTCAAATACACCTTCGACAAATCAAAGCCGCCCGGCGACCGTATCGTCTCCATCACGGTGCAGGAAGGCACGGAGTTCGTGCCGCTCGATCCCAACAAGACCTATGGCGTTGTCAGCAACAATTATATGCGCGCCGGCGGAGACGGTTACGTCGTTTTTGCCAAAAACGGCAAGAATGCCTATGACTTCGGCCCCGAGCTGGAAGGCGTCGTCGCCGATTACCTGGCAACGCACAAGCCCTACAAGCCCTATACCGATGGCCGCGTGACACAGGTCGGCGGGACCGCAGCCACTGCCCAACCGGAGGCAGCCAAGCCGGCGGAAACGCAACAGGCAGCATCATCGGATCAGAAGCCCGCCCCGGCTGCGGCCGACACAGGCGCAGCGCCCTCCGCAACGGCTCCTGCCGCCACCGCTCCGGCCACAACGACGCCCGCGCCCACCACGACCGCGCCTGCTGCTTCAACACCCACCACCACGACCCCAGACACGTCCACGTCTCAGACGACCGCGCCCGCCGCAACCCCACCGGCGACCACCGCTCAAACAACGACGGCCCCTGCCGCCGCTGCTCCGGCCACGACGACGACCGCGCCCACCGCGACCGCGCCTGCTGCTTCAACACCCACCACCACGACCCCAGACACGTCCACGTCTCAGACGACCGCGCCCGCCGCAACCCCACCGGCGACCACCGCTCAAACAACGACGGCTCCTGCTGCCACCGCTGCTCCAGCCACGACGACGCCTGCGCCCACCACGACCGCGCCTGCTGCTTCAACACCCAGCACCACCACGACCCCAGACACCTCGACGTCTCAGACGACAGCGCCCGCCGCGACCCCACCGGCGACGAACACCGCACCCGCAACAACGGCCCCTGCTGCCACCGCTCCGGCCACGACGACGCCTGAGACCACTACGACCGCGCCCGCAACGTCGACGCCTGAGACCACGGCGCCGGCAACGGCTGCTCCGGCAACAACGACCCCCACGCCGACGGAAACGGCTCCTGCCGCCACAAACATGGCACCGGAGACCACCGCTCCGGCGCCTCAGGCGGGCGAGCCGCCGAAAACGCCGGCCACCCACGTCATCGCTGCCGGCGACACGCTCTGGGATCTCGCAAAGACCTACTACGGCGACGCCGGCGAATGGCGCAAACTGGTGGCCGCCAACCGCAATCTCAAGCCGCGCCATCTCACCGTCGGCCGCGAATTGAACATTCCGGCCAAGTAACGACGATAGTTTCGAAAAAGTCAGCCGGTCCGGGCTTTCCCGGGCCGGTTTTTGTTCCTATGTGAGGTGCTCTGTTTCGTTGAGAGGACCACCATTGATGATCGCAGAAGTCCCGGCCGGCCAATCGCAGCAAAAATCTGGCAAGATCGGCGTCCTTCTCGTCAATCTCGGCACGCCTGACGGTACCGACTACACGTCGATGCGACGCTATCTGCGCGAATTCCTGACCGACAAGCGCGTTATCGAGTGGTCGCCATGGAAATGGTATCCGATCCTGTTCGGCATTGTCCTCAACACCCGCCCGGGCAAAGTCGGCAAGGCCTATGAGACGATCTGGAACAAGGAAAAGAACGAAAGTTTCCTGCGCACCTACACGCGAAACCAATCGGATTTAATGGCCACGCGGCTGATGGACCTGCCGGACGTGATCGTCGATTGGGCCATGCGCTACGGCAAGCCATCGATCGGCGAGCGCATCCAGGTGCTGAAGGATCAGGGTTGCGACCGCATCCTGCTGTTTCCGCTCTATCCGCAATATGCAGCCGCCACCACCGCCACCGTGAATGACAAGGCTTTCGAAAAGCTGATGGCCATGCGCTGGCAGCCGGCGTTGCGCACCGTTCCGGACTATCACGCCGATCCGACCTATATCGAGGCGCTCGCGAACTCCGTCACCCGGCACCTCGCCACGCTCGACTGGCAGCCGGAGAAGATCCTGGCCTCCTTCCATGGCATCCCGCTTTCCTATTCCGAGAAGGGCGATCCCTATTATCATCAATGCGTCGAGACCAGCCGGTTGCTGCGTGAAAAGCTCGGACTATCCGAAGACCGGTTCATGCTCACCTTCCAGTCCCGCTTCGGACCGGAGGAATGGCTGCAACCCTATACCGACACGACGGTGGAGCGCCTTGCCAAGGAAGGCACCAAACGCATCGCTGTCCTCAACCCCGGCTTCGTCTCGGACTGCCTGGAAACGCTCGAGGAAATTGCCGAACAGGCAGCCGAATCCTTCCTCCATAATGGCGGCGAGAAGTTCACGCACATTCCGTGCCTCAACGACAGCGAGGACGGCATGTGGGTGTTGGAGAAGGTGGTCAGAAGGGAATTGCTGGGCTGGGCTTGACGCCGCGCATTCTATTGAGGCGCCGGATGTTCCGGTCGCCGCGACTGCAGTGCCCTACTGCAGTTGCGGCTTCCTGAGGAAACTGCTGCGATCGGCCGACTTCACGCGCAGCCATGCTTCGCGGCCGTTGCGTAATATCCTCATGGGGATTTCCGAGCCGGCGGGGCCGCTTTCCCATACTTTTCGATAGAAATCGGCCAGGCTATCGACTTCGCCATCGCGGATCTCGGAGATGACGTCGCCTCGCTGCAGACCCGCCTGAGCGGCCGGACCTCCTTCCGCCACGCTCATGACCACGACCTCGCCGTTGCTTTCGGCAGAGAAAGCGCCGAGCCAAGGTCGCGGCGGCTTGTTGACCTGGCCTCGGTTGAGCAGATCATCGAGAATAGGCGGCAACAAATCGATCGGCACGACCATGTTGATATCCGCAGTCTCTTGGTTTTGCGAGGCCATCTGCAGGTGAAGCGAGCCGATGCCCAAAAGCTTGCCGTGGGCGTCGAGGAGCGCGGCGCCTCCCCATGAAGGATGGGCGGGCGCGACGAAGATCGCCTCCTCCAGCAGATATTCCCAATAACCGGCGAATTCCTGCTTGGCCACGATGTTTGCCCGAACGAATTGGCCGATTCCATCGGCAATCACCACAGGATCACCAATCGCAGCCCTCGCAGCATTGCCGAATTCCAGTGCGGGCACGCCAAGCGAACCCAACGCCTGGACCAGACCGAAACCGGTCTCCTGATCATAGGCAAGCGCATGAGCGGGGACCACATGGCCTTCATTGGTCGTCAGCCAGACCTCTTCCGCTTCGGTGATCAGATAGCCGATGGTGAGTACCAGCCCGTTGTCCCTGATGACCACACCGCTGCCTTCCCGCCGGATTCCCAATGCCCCGGCCGTAAAGGCATCTTCCGGAATTGAAGCGTGCACGGCCACGATTGACCGCAAAGTCCTGTCGATATTCATCATCTCACCCTGGTGTTGCGCCATGCCATGGCTCAAAGGGCCGCACGGCGGCAGAAACCGGATATTTTTCCTTCCCTTAAGGTATGAACATGAACGGCTAGGTGCAAGGGCTTCGAGCGAGATTGAGCGGAGCGCCGGAACCGTCCTTGCGCTCCGGCAACGCGCGTTTTCGCGCTGCAAAGCAGGGCGAAAGGTTGGATGGCGCGGCCCATTCCGCCCTTGCCGAGAACATGCTAACCCACCACTCTGATTGATCTGCTGCGTCGCTTTTTCCCCCGAATGCGCAGGGATCGCGGCAGTGTTTCGAAGTGACGCAAACCCTGCATCGTGCGGGAGCGTCGATGGAGGATTTTATGGTCGTCGGTGGTTTCAGCATCGTCGTGGTCGCTTTTGTAATTTTAGTCATTCTAGTGCTGTTTGCCGGCATCAAGACCGTGCCACAGGGATACCGCTATACGATCCAGCGCTTTGGACGCTACACGCGCACACTCGAGCCGGGCCTCAATCTGATCGTGCCCTTTATTGACTCCGTCGGCGCTCGCATGAATGTCATGGAGCAGGTGCTGGTCGTTCCGACCCAAGAGGTCATCACGAAGGACAATGCGAGCATCGCTGCGGACGCCGTCGCCTTCTATCAGGTGCTAAACGCCGCGCAGGCCGCTTACCAGGTCACCAATCTCGAAAATGCCATTCAGAATCTGACCATGACCAATATCCGCTCCGTCATGGGCTCGATGGACCTGGATGAGCTGCTTTCCAATCGTGACGCCATCAACGATCGGCTGCTGCGCGTCGTCGACGATGCGGTACACCCCTGGGGCATCAAGGTCACCCGTGTGGAGATCAAGGACATACAGCCGCCAAAAGATCTGGTCGACGCGATGGCGCGGCAGATGAAGGCAGAGCGTGAAAAACGCGCCCAGGTGCTTGAGGCGGAAGGCCTGCGCAACGCGCAGATCCTGCGAGCCGAAGGCTCCAAACAGGCTGCGGTGCTGCAGGCGGAAGGTCAGCGCGAGGCAGCGTTCCGCAATGCGGAGGCGCGAGAACGCCTCGCCGAAGCGGAAGCCAAGGCGACACGTATGGTTTCGGAAGCGATCGCTGCTGGCGACATCCACGCCATCAATTATTTCGTTGCGCAGAAATATACGGAGGCGCTCGCATCCATCGGCACAGCCGGCAATTCCAAGATCGTGCTGATGCCCATGGAAGCCGCTTCGCTCATCGGTTCGCTCGGTGGTATCGGCGCTATCGCCCGCGAGGTCTTCGGCGACGGCAATGACGGCAATATGTCTTCGCAATCGTCGCGTCCGCGTGCGGGGGCAACGCGCTCGACCCCCTCCGTCAATCCGCTGTCGCCGCGGGAGAGCTGAGCATGCTCGACAATCTCATTGGCGAGCTTGGGCCATGGAGCTGGTGGGTAGCCGGGTTCATACTTCTGGCTGCCGAACTCATCGCGCCCGGTTTCTTCCTGGTCTGGATCGGCCTTGCCGCCGTCATCGTCGGCGCGCTCTCCCTGGCATTTTGGGATAGCGCCTTCTGGATCTGGCAGGTGCAACTGCTGATCTTCGCGGCGTTCGCCGTCATCGTCGCCTTGCTCGGCCGCCGCTATGTCTATAGCGACAGCCAGATAACGGACGAGCCCTTCCTCAACCAACGCGGCGCAAGCTTGGTCGGCCGTACGGCAACGCTCAATGAGCCGATCACGGAAGGCCGCGGTCGGATCCGTCTGGACGATACCTATTGGACGGTGATGGGGCCGGACCTGCCGGCAGGAACCCGCGTCAAGGTAGTCGCCAGCAATGGGCGTGATCTGACCGTCGAAATGGCCTGATCAGGCAACGCCGATCCGCAACAGATCGTGGAAATGGACGATGCCGACGGGCCGCCGCGCATCGTCGACGACGATCAGCGCCGAGATGTTGTGGCGGTTCAGCACTGCCATTGCGCCGGTCGCCAGTGTCGTTTCCTTCACCGTCTTCGGATTGCGCGTCATCACCTCGTCCACCCGCATTTCCGCAAGGCTGCTGCCGAGATTGCGGGCAATATCGCCATCGGTGACGATGCCGCACAGGCAGCCGTTGTCATCGATCACCCCGACGCAGCCGAAACGCATTTTCGACAGCGTCATCGCCGCTTCCGGCATGCCGGTGCCGAGGCCGACCAGAGGCACGCGGTCGCCCTTGTGCATGATATCGGCGACATGCGAGAGGCTGGCGCCCAGCTTGCCGCCGGGATGGAAGGTGCGGAAATCCTCGGCCGTGAAGCCCCGCGCTTCCAGGAGCGCCACGGTAAGCGCATCGCCTATGGCAAGCTGCAGCAATGTCGATGTCGTCGGCGCCAGCCCATGCGGGCAAGCTTCCTGCTCCTTGGGCAGCAGAAGAACCACGTCCGACTCGCGCGCGAGCGTAGAGGTCTCGCCGGCGGTGATGGCAATCATCGGGATCGAAAACCGGCGGGAATAGCTGATGATGCCGCGCAGCTCCGCGCTTTCGCCGCCCCAGGACATCGCGATGATGACGTCGTCCTGCGTGATCATGCCGAGATCGCCGTGATTGGCCTCGACCGGATGCACAAAGAAAGCCGGTGTTCCAGTGGAAGCCAGACTTGCGGCGAGCTTGTTGCCGATATGGCCGCTCTTGCCGACACCGGTGATGACGACTCGACCGCTGATGTCGCCAATGATCTCCACCGCGCGGCTGAAGGGCTCGGCCAGACCATTGGTCAGGGCGCGTTCCAGCGCCTCCATGCCCAGTCTCTCGGTCTCGATCGTTCGCATTGCGGATTCGATCGCACCGTTCTCGATGAGTCTTACAGCTCTCTTATTCATGAGCGAGGCCTAACGCTTTTCTTTATTTCTGTCCACCCGAGATCGATTTTGTTCAGCGCGAGACGGCTTGTCCCCTGACCGGAGCAACTCCGTCACTATGAGTCCTTGTAGTCGGCTGGCAAGGAAGCGTTAACCATGGGCCTTTACGCTTGAGTAAGGATTTAAAGCATTTCGAGTAAGGTCAGACATAGATCAAATGAACATCGGCAAGAACAAGGCGGGTGGTGGCTCCCTCCGGCTGACGGCATGCGCGGCATCCGCTCTGCTGGGCTGGGCTGCACTCGCCATGCCGATGCCGGTTCAGGCGCAATCGCTGAGGACCAGCGAGAGCTCCAGCGCGGATCTGGCGGTAACATCGACCGACACGGACGGTTTGGATCTGCCCGGTTCGGATACGACAGCCACCACATCCTCGAAATCCAAGACAACGGCAACGGATACGTCATCCAGCACTCGCCTCCGGCTCGGCGGCATCGATCCGATGACGACGGGTTCCACGCTGGATGACGACTTGCGCCGCGTCAATCTGCGCGAGACCAGTGTCGATGATCTGAAGGCCCGACAATATCCGGATCGTGAGGATGTGCAGGGTATTCCGCTCGGCACCTTCACCCTGCGACCTTCCGTCAACCAGTCCATCAACGTCGAGCGCAACCGCACCGGCTCGACCAATGACGACCGCAGCTTTCTGCAGACCGATCTGCGCAGCACGCTGACGTCGGATTGGGACCGCCATGCCCTGACCGTCACCGGCGAAGGCGTCTGGCAAAAGAACCTGAGCGGCAGCGGCGCCGAACAGCCGGATGTCAATATCAATGCCGATCTGCGCCTCGATCTTCCCGCCGATACCACGGCGCATATTACCGCCGGTTATCAGTTCTTCCGCGAAGACACCAGCGACCCCAACGCCATTGCCGGCGCCTCGAAACAATCGGCCGTCAACCAATTCAACGCCGGCGGATCGCTGGAGCGCGATTTCGGCCTGCTGCGCGGCACGACAGCCCTGGCGCTGACCCGCACCGTCTATTCCGACGCCACCCTTTCGGACGGAACGCAGGTGACGCTCAGCGACCGCAACCAGACGGCCGGCACCTGGCGCGGGCGCATCGGCTACGAGCTTTCGCCTGTCCTCATACCCTTCCTGGAAGCCGATCTCGGCCGCACCTTCTACGACGAGTCGCATGACAGCAATGGCTATGCCCGCTCGAACCAAAGCTATGGCGGCAAGGCGGGCGTCGAGTTCGACCTCGGCGACAAGATGAAGGGCGAGCTGGGCTTCGGCTATCAGCACACGGAATTCGACGATTCGCGCCTCGCTTCGATCGATTCTCCGACTGTGGATGGCAATCTCGCCTGGTCGCCGCAGCGCGGCACCGATGTCAGCATCGGCCTTTCGACAACGGTCCAACCCTCCACGACGGCGGGCGAAAGCGGCTATACCGCCTATCAGTTGACGAGCACGTTGAGCCAGGAACTGCGCGACGATCTCACCGCCAAGGTGACGGGCGGCACGATCTGGCGCGACTATCCTTCCGGCAGCACCATCTCTGACGAAACCGAATATGATGCCGCACTCGGCCTCACCTGGGGCATCAATCGCTATCTCGATCTGACAAGCAATGTCGGCTACCAACTGACATCACGAAAGACGGGCGATGATACCAGGCAGTTTCAGGCGGGCGTCGGTTTGACGGTGAAAAGGTAACCTGGTTAGGGTGAGGGGCTAGGCACGAAAGCGCGGCATCTGTGGAGTCACCTGCTTTCCACCGTTGCAACATCAATATAGTCGGCACTTGGCAGTCGCAGCAACGACGGAAGAAGGCCCCTCATCCGAGGCGTCGGCATTTCACTCCGTTCAATGTCTCCGCCCCACCTTCTCCCCGCATCGCGGGGAGAAGAAGCTTTTGATCTTTCTACGACTTCAGCGCCTCGACCAGCGCTTTGAACCCATCCTCGATAGTCGGACGGATGTCCGCACGGGCGAGTGCGAAGGCGACGTTGGCGAGGATGAAGCCATCCTTGGCGCCACAGTCGAAGGTCTGGCCGCGGAAGTGATAGCCGGCGAAATCCTGCTGCTGGGCAAGCTTCAGCATACCGTCCGTCAACTGAATCTCATTGCCCGCGCCGCGCTCCTGGCTCTCCAGGATGTGGAAGATCTCCGGCTGCAGGATGTAGCGGCCATTGATGAAGAAGTTCGACGGAGCCGTGCCCTTGGCCGGCTTTTCCACCATTTCGGTGATGCGGAAGCCGCTGCCGATGGTCTCGCCGACGCCGACGATGCCGTATTTGTGAGTCTGATCGGGAGCGCATTCCTCGACGGCGATGACATTGCCACCGCTATGCTCGTAAAGCTCGATCATGCCCTTCATGCAGCCCTTTTCGGCACGCATGACCATGTCGGGCAGCAGCAGCGCGAAGGGTTCGTCGCCGACGATCTCGCGGGCGCACCAGACCGCATGACCGAGGCCGAGCGGCTCCTGCTGGCGCGTGAAGCTGGCCGTACCCGCCTTTGGCAGCAGGCCGTTCAGCAGCGACAGCTCAGCATTCTTGTTACGCTGACGCAACGTGTGCTCGAGTTCGAACTGAATGTCGAAATAGTCCTCGATGACATGCTTGCTGCGGCCGGTCACGAACACGAAATGCTCGATGCCCGCTTCCATCGCCTCGTCGACAACGTACTGGATGACCGGCTTGTCGACGACCGTCAGCATCTCTTTCGGCACCGCCTTGGTCGCCGGCAAGAACCGCGTCCCTAGTCCGGCGACCGGAAATACTGCCTTACGCACCTTTTTATGCTGTCCCACTCATACCTCCTGGGGAATTACGTCGCTTTTGCGCGAAAGCTGTTCAAAGGGTCAGTAGTATAAATTTGCTACTGTTTTGCAAATGATGACTGACCCCGGCATCCATGGTAAAGAATTTGTTGACTTCGTTCCTGTAGTGTCACGCCTGGGCGAATGCCATGGGCATCGCCGCACCCGAAATCCAACTATCGATGGACACGGCTGTTGATGACCCTAAACCGCAAACACTCCCTTCGTGGTCTCGCTTTGGCGCTCGCGCTCGGTGCCTTTGCGGGACTAACTCCCATTAACGCCAATGCGGACCCTGGGTTCCAGAAATGGATCGCGGGCTTCTACGATACCGCAGCCAAAAGCGGCATCACGCAGTCAACCTATCGCAAAGCATTTGCCGGCGTAACGGACCCAGACCCCACGGTCCTCGAAAAAGCTCAGTACCAACCGGAATTCAAATCCCAGATCTGGGATTATCTGGATTCCCGCGTCAATCCCTATACCGTCGATATTGGCCGGAAGATGGCGGCCAAATACGGTTCTACACTCCGCTCCCTTGAACAGCATTTCGGTGTGGATCGCAATATCATCCTGGCGATCTGGTCGATGGAATCGAATTACGGGGCCGTACTCGCCAAGGACGAAAAGCTGCACTACGTGCCGCGCGCTTTGGCGACCCTCGCCTATGCCGATCCGAAGCGTTCCGGCTATGCCAAAAAGCAATTGATAGCAGCGCTGAAGATCCTGCAGAGCGGCGATGTGCCGCGCGACGAGCTCAATGGCTCCTGGGCGGGCGCCATGGGCCATACGCAGTTCATCCCGACCAGCTACCTGCTCTATGCGGTCGACGCCGATGGCAACGGCCATGCCGACATCTGGAACTCCGTTCCCGACGCGTTGGCAACCACCGCCAATCTGCTGGCAAAGAACGGCTGGAGCACCGGCCGCACCTGGGGCTACGAAGTGACCGTACCGCCGGGCGGCGCGGCGCAGGTGGGCAAGACCCATACGATCGCGCAATGGGCTGCCATGGGTTTCGTGCGCCCGAATGGCAAGGGCTTCCGCCTGACCTCCGATCGCGCCCAACTGAAGATGCCGGGCGGAGCTGACGGTCCCGGCTTCCTCATGGCCGGCAACTTCTCCACCATCAAGCGCTACAATGCCTCTGACAGCTACGCGCTCGCCGTCGGCCTGCTCGCCGATCAGATCGCCGGCTATGGCGGCATGCAGCAATCTTGGCCTCGCCCCAGCGGCACGCTGGACGTAAAACAGAAATTCGAGCTGCAGACGCGGCTGAAGGAGCTCGGCTATTATGACGGCGTCGTCGACGGCAATTTGGGCTCCGGTTCCAAAGCGGCCATTACCGCCGTTCAGCAGCATTTCGGCATGAGCGCCGACGGCGAGCCGTCGATGAACCTTTTGAACGCGCTGCGCAAATAGGCCGCCGCAGATGAGCCTTGGATTCGCTGGACGGCGGCACCGCCTTCATGCGACCATGGGGCAGCGAGCGGAAAAGAGCCCGATGAAAAACCGACCTGCCCGCGCGATCATGACTGCTGCAAAAGCGATCCTCACGGCGCTTCTTGCAGCCTGCTTCGCGTTTACCTGCCTGCTGACGGCGGCCGAAGCGCAGGAGCGGCCGCGCAGGACATTGCTCCAGATGCTGTTCGGCCGTTACGAGCCTGACATTCCGGAGCAGCAGCCCGCGCCGAGACGCACGTTTCGGCCACCGCGCAAACGGATCGCTCCGCCGCCGCGCCAAGTCGTGGTTCAGCAGCCGGAGGCGCCGCCGGAAATCCGCAAACTGCCCGATGCCAAGACGATCCTCGTCGTCGGCGATTTCCTGGCGGGCGGCCTCGGCGACGGGCTGGGAGCTGCCTTTTCCACCTCGCCCGGCGTCGTCGTACAGACGCGCAGCACCGTCGCCTCCGGCCTCGTGCGCCAGGATTATTACAACTGGCCACAACAACTGCCCACCATGATGGACCAATTGAAACCGGCCATGGTCGTCGTCATGATCGGCGCCAACGATCGTCAGCAGATGACGGGCGACGGGCTCAATGAAAAATTCGGCACCGACCCGTGGTTCCTCGCCTACGAGGAGCGCGTTCAGCAGTTCGGCAAACTGGTGACGAGCCGGCATATTCCCCTGCTCTGGGTCGGCCTGCCACCCTTCGGCTCGGACCAGATGACGGCCGATGCGGTGAAGCTCAATCAGCTCTACCAAAGCCAGGTCGAAAGCATCGGCGGCGAGTTCATCGACATCTGGGACGGCTTCACCGACCAGAACGGCGAATTCATCGTCACCGGCTCGGACATTAACGGTCAGCAGGTGCGGCTCAGAACCTCAGACGGCATCAACCTGACGGCAGCGGGCAAGCGCAAAGTCGCCTTCTACGTCGAAAAACCGACCCGCCGACTGCTCGGCGACCAGGCGAGCCCGGATATCACGCGCCTCGATACCGGCAATCAACTGCCGGCCGAACAGGTCAACCTGCCGCCGGCGGAGTTGGAAAAGATCACCCGCACGCAACCGGTCAGCCTCTCCGATCCCAATCTCGACGGTGGCGCACAGCTCCTCGGCGGCGGTCCCGCCCGCACGTCCGTCACCGAGTCACCCCGCGACCTTCTGGTCAAGAAAGGCCAAATGGCCCCCGCGCCGACCGGACGCGTCGACGACTATCGGCTGCCGACTGCTGCAACTACTCCCTGATCATCATCGGGTACAACATAACAAGGGCAATTCGCATGCTGGAATCGCACGCAGACCTTGGCCTGCCGGAAGCAACAGCGGACGGATGGGCGTTATCTACTCCGGAGGACCATGGTTTTGACGCGGACAGATTGCGAGGCATCGGCCCACACTTCGAGGCATGGACGGCGGCAAATGCTCATGCCGTCGCGATAGCGCGTCATGGCAAACTGGTCTACGAGCGATATTTCGCGGGGGAGGACCGGGCATGGGCTGCCCCGCTTGGCCGCGTTGCCTATCATGCAGGCCTCAGACACGATCTTCGCTCAATCACCAAAAGCATTACCGCCCTCCTGGTTGGCATCGCGCTTGAAAACGGCTGGATCACCGACCTGGACACGCCGGTTTTCTCCTTCTTTCCTGATCACAGTGATCTCCGCACACCGGAAAAAGATAGGATAACGCTTCGCCACCTGCTCACAATGTCCGCTGGTTTTGCCTGGAGCGAGGAACTTCCGTATAGCAATCCAGCCAACAGCGAGCGCCGGATGATGGAAGCTGCTGACCTGTACCGCTACGTTCTGGAACAGCCAATCGCCTGGCCGGCGGGCGTTGTCTACAACTACAACGGCGGATTGACCGCCCTGCTCGGCGCCATTCTGCATAGGGTATCGGGCCGGCCGTCGGATCAGCTCGCCAAAGAATACCTCTTCAATCCTCTTGACATCGATGACGTGGAATGGGTTCGCTACCCTGACGGAACATCCAACGTCACATCCGGCTTGCGTATGCGGCCCCGCGACGTCGCCAAGATCGGTCAACTTGTGTTGAACAAGGGCGACTGGAACAACGCAAGGATTCTTTCCTCAGCCTGGATCGACCTGGCCACGTCACCGCAAATCCAGGGAGAAAGCTTATATTTCTACGGGTTCCAATGGTGGCTCGGACGCTCGCTGATCGACCGGCAGGAGATTAGCTGGACTGCAGCCATCGGTTGGGGAGGACAAAGGCTCTATGTCATTCCGAGCTTGGACATAACGGCTGTCGTGTTGGCAGGATTATATGACAATCCGATGCTGCAACCCGCCGTCGGAGATACGCTTCTCCGGCGCTTCCTGCTTCCCGCCGTAACGAACCGCTAAACGAAAAGGCTCCGCCAAAGCAGAGCCTTTCTTGACCTTCGATAATGCCCAAGCTTTTACCGCGGCAGCACCGTCGAACCCATCAGGGCCTCGTCGATCGCGCGGGCAGCCTGGCGGCCTTCGCGGATGGCCCAGACGACCAGGGACTGGCCGCGGCGGACGTCGCCGGCGGTCCAGAGCTTGTCGACGGACGTCTTGTAGCTCTTGTCGTCGGCGACGACATTGGTCGAGCCGCGCTTGTCGGTGTTGAGCGTCAGCTTGCCGTCGAGCTCCTTAAGCACGCTGTCGATAAACGGGCCGCGGAAGCCGATGGCGATGAAGGCGAGATCGGCGCGGATGACGAATTCCGTTCCGGCAATCGGCTTGCGGCGCTCGTCCACTTCGCAGCACTTCACACCGGTCAGCACGCCGTCTTCGCCGATGAATTCCAGCGTTGCCACCTGGAATTCGCGCACGGCGCCCTCGGCCTGCGAGGAAGAGGTACGCATCTTTGTCGCCCAGAACGGCCAGACGGCGAGCTTGTCTTCCTTTTCCGGCGGCTGCGGGCGGATGTCGAGCTGGGTCACCTTGACCGCGCCCTGACGGAAAGCGGTGCCGACGCAGTCGGACGCCGTATCGCCGCCGCCGACGACCACGACATGCTTGCCGCCGGCGAGGATCGGGTCGGACGGCCAGCCGATGCTGTCGATGTTTTCGCGGCCGATGCGGCGGTTCTGCTGCACGAGATAGGGCATGGCGTCGTGGACGCCGGCAAGCGTCGTGCCCGGAATGCCGGCTTCGCGCGGGGTTTCCGAGCCGCCGCAGTAAAGAACCGCGTCATAGTCAGCCAGAAGCTCCTCGACCTTGACGTCCACGCCGACATTGACGCCGCAATGGAAGGTGACGCCTTCGCCCTTCATCTGCTCGACGCGGCGGTCGATGAAATTCTTCTCCATCTTGAAGTCCGGAATACCATAGCGCAGCAGCCCGCCGGGCTTCGTCTCGCGCTCATAGACATCGACGTCATGACCGGCGCGGCCAAGCTGCTGAGCCGCCGCCATGCCGGCAGGGCCGGAGCCGATCACGGCGACCTTCTTGCCCGTATGGACGGTTGCCGGCTCCGGACGGATGAAGCCGAGCTCATAGGCCTTATCGGCAATCGCCTGCTCGACCGTCTTGATCGCAACCGGCGCATCCTCGAGGTTCAGCGTGCAGGCTTCCTCGCAAGGCGCGGGGCAGACGCGGCCGGTGAATTCCGGGAAGTTATTGGTCGAATGCAGGTTGCGGATCGCCTCTTCCCAATTGTTGTTGTAGACGAGGTCGTTCCAGTCCGGAATCTGGTTGTGAACCGGGCAGCCGGTCGGGCCATGGCAATAGGGAATGCCACAGTCCATGCAGCGCGCGGCCTGTTTCTGTACTTCCTGGTCCGACATGGGGATCGTGAATTCGCGGAAATGCCGGATGCGATCCGACGCCGGCTGATACTTGCCAACCTGCCGGTCGATTTCCAAGAAGCCTGTTACCTTGCCCATGCTTTCGTCCCTATTCATCAAAACGCTACTAATGCAGCCAGTTTTCCACCTTCAATCCCGGCACGCGGGAGAATTCACCCTCATTGTCCGTCACCAGCACCGCATCCAGCGCTAGGGCGTGGGCAGCGATCCAAAGATCGTTCGGACCAATAAGAGTACCTTTCCTTTTCAAATCCGCCCGCAGCCATCCGTAATGACGGTAGACCGAATTCTCCAAAGGCATCACTCTGATGGCCTGTAAGATCGCCTCCATATTCAGGCGTAGCCTTTCAGACCCTTTCGACTCCAAACCAAACTCAACTTCACCAGCAACAATGACACTCGTAATCACATCATCGACGTCGAGCTCAGCGATCTTTCGGCTAATATGACCATGTGGGTCACTGGAAAGACGTGAGAGGATATTTGTGTCAAGCAGGTAAAGCATTAGAAATTCACATCTTTCAACGGCGGCAGGTCGTCGTCGTTGAGCTCAGGCATCCAATCTTCTGGCGGCAGCGGTTCTAAGCTTGCCAAAACTTCCAGCAAAGTTCTGCGTTTCACCGGATGAACAATCAGATCGCCATCCTCATCCATACGAATCTCAACTTGATCCGCATCGAATTCGAACTCCTTAGGAATCCTAATCGCTCGGCTCCGGCCATTGTTGAAAACCTGGGCGATTTTGATGACCTGTGCGTGCTCGTTCATAGGCGCCTCCAATCCGTGATATGACATGTCATATCACGGAAATGCCCACATCCCAACTATTCCGCCGCAACACCCATCCGGCTACGCTCCATCTCTTCCAGCGCACGACGGTATTCGACCGGCATGACCTTGCGGAATTTCGGACGGTAGTCGGCCCAGTGATCGAGGATTTCCTTTGCCCGCGTCGAGCCGGTGTAGTGGAAATGGTTCGAAATCAACTGGTAAAGGCGCTCTTCGTCGTGGCGCGTCATATCACCGGAGACGTCAACGCGTCCCTTGTGCATGAGGTCGCCGCCGTGATGATGCAGCTTCTCCAGCAATTCATCCTCTTCCGGAACCGGCTCCAGTTCGACCATCGCCATGTTGCAGCGGCGGGCAAAATCGCCCTTTTCGTCGAGCACGTAAGCGACGCCGCCCGACATGCCGGCCGCGAAGTTGCGGCCGGTTTCGCCGAGCACGACGACGACACCGCCGGTCATGTACTCGCAGCCGTGGTCGCCCACGCCTTCGACTACGGCGATGGCGCCGGAGTTGCGCACCGCGAAACGCTCGCCGGCAACGCCACGGAAGTAGCATTCGCCTTCGGTCGCGCCATAGAGCACGGTGTTGCCGACGATGATCGAATGTTCAGCCAATATCTGTGAGTTTTCCGGCGGACGGATGATGATACGGCCGCCCGAAAGACCCTTGCCGACATAGTCGTTGCCGTCACCGACGAGGTTGAAGGTCACGCCGCGCGCGAGGAACGCGCCGAAGGACTGGCCGGCCGTGCCTCTCAGCGTGATGTTGATCGTGTCATCCTTGAGGCCACGGTGACCGTAGCGCTTGGCGACGGCGCCCGAGAGCATCGCACCGGCCGAGCGGTCGACGTTCTTGATATCGACCTCGAAAGCGACCGGTGTCTTGCTGGCAAGCGCCGGCTCCGCCTTTTCGATCAGCTTGCGGTCGAGAATGTCGACGATCGGGTGCTTCTGCACGGTCGTCCAATAGGTCTCTTCCTTCGGCGCATCGACCTTATGGAAGATGCGGCTGAAGTCGAGCCCCTTAGCCTTCCAGTGGGCGAGCATGTCGTCCTTTTCCAGCAGTTCCGAAGCGCCGATGATGTCGTCCAGCTTGGTGGCGCCGAGCGAGGCGAGGATTTCGCGCACTTCCTCTGCAACGAAGAAGAAATAGTTGATGACATGCTCCGGCGTGCCCTTGAAGCGCTTGCGCAGGACCGGGTCCTGCGTCGCGACCCCGACTGGACAGGTGTTGAGATGGCACTTGCGCATCATGATGCAGCCGGCCGCGATCAGCGGTGCGGTGGCGAAACCGAACTCGTCTGCACCGAGCAGCGCTCCGACGATGACGTCGCGGCCGGTCTTCAGGCCACCGTCCACCTGCAGGGCAACACGCGAGCGCAACCCGTTCAGCACCAGCGTCTGCTGCGTTTCGGCAAGGCCGATTTCCCAAGGCGAGCCGGCATGCTTCAGCGAGGTCAGTGGCGAAGCGCCCGTGCCGCCGTCGAAGCCGGCGACGGTGATGTGATCGGCGCGCGCCTTGGCAACGCCGGCGGCAACCGTGCCGACGCCGACTTCCGAGACGAGTTTGACCGAGACATCCGAAGTCGGGTTGACGTTCTTCAGGTCGAAGATCAACTGCGCCAGGTCTTCGATCGAGTAGATGTCATGATGCGGCGGCGGCGAGATCAGGCCGACGCCCGGTGTCGAATGGCGGGTCTTGGCGACAGTGGCATCGACCTTGTGGCCGGGCAACTGGCCGCCTTCGCCGGGCTTCGCACCCTGCGCCACCTTGATCTGCAGCACGTCGGCATTGACCAGATATTCGGTGGTCACACCGAAGCGGCCTGAAGCGATCTGCTTGATCGCCGAGCGTTCCGGGTTCGGCGAACCGTCGAAGAGCGGCATGTAGCGGTCGGATTCCTCGCCGCCTTCGCCGGTGTTCGACTTGCCGCCGATCCGGTTCATGGCGATCGCCAGCGTCGTATGTGCCTCGCGGCTGATCGAGCCGAAGGACATGGCACCCGTCGAGAAGCGCTTGACGATATCGGCGGCCGGCTCGACCTCCTCGATCGAGATCGGCTTGCGGCCGAGTGCTTCCGCACCCTTGATCTTGAAGAGACCGCGGATGGTGTTCATCCGGAGTGCGGACTGGTTGACCATTTCCGAAAACTCGCGGTAGCGGTCCTCGGCATTGCCGCGCACGGCATGCTGAAGAGCTGCAACGGCATCCGGCGTCCAGGCATGGCTTTCGCCGCGCATGCGGTAGGCATATTCGCCGCCGATATCGAGCGTACTTGCCAATAGCGGATCGCGGCCGAAAGCAGCCTTATGGCGAGAGACCGTTTCCTCGGCGATGGTTTCAAGGCCGATGCCCTCGATCATCGTCGCCGTGCCGAAGAAATACTTGTCGACCAGTTCCTGCTGCAGGCCGATCGCATCGAAGATCTGCGCGCCGCAATAGGACTGATAGGTCGAGATACCCATCTTCGACATGACCTTGAGAATGCCTTTGCCGACCGCCTTGATGTAGCGGTAGACGACTTCGGTCGCGTCCACTTCCTTCGGGAATTCGCCGCGCTGATGCATGTCGAGCAGCGTGTCGAAGGCGAGATAGGGGTTGATGGCCTCTGCGCCATAGCCGGCGAGCAGGCAGAAATGATGCACTTCGCGCGGCTCGCCGGTTTCAACGACGATGCCGACCGATGTGCGCAGCCCCTTGCGGATCAGGTGATGGTGGACGGCAGCCGTCGCCAGAAGCGCCGGGATTGCGATGCGGTCCGGGCCGATCTGACGGTCCGACAGCACGATGATGTTGTAGCCGCCGCGAACGGCCGCTTCCGCCCGCTCGCAGAGACGATCGAGCATTTCCGGCATGCCTTCGGCGCCGCGCTCGACATCATAGGTGAAGTCGAGCGTCTTGGTATCGAAGCGATCTTCCGTGTGGCCGATCGAGCGGATCTTTTCGAGATCACCGTTGGTCAGGATCGGCTGGCGCACTTCCAGCCGCTTGGCGTTGGCCATGCCGGTATGGTCGAGCAGGTTCGGGCGCGGGCCGATGAACGAGACAAGGCTCATCACCAACTCTTCGCGGATCGGATCGATCGGCGGGTTGGTTACCTGCGCGAAGTTCTGCTTGAAATAGGTATAGAGCAGCTTCGGCTTGTCGGACATGGCCGAGATCGGCGTATCCGTGCCCATGGAGCCGATCGCCTCCTGCCCGGTGGTCGCCATCGGCGACATGAGGATCTTGGTGTCTTCCAGCGTATAGCCGAAAGCCTGCTGGCGATCGAGCAGCGATACGTCGCGGCGCAATGCCCGCGGCTCCACCGGCTTCAGGTCTTCGAGGATGAGCTGCGTGCGGTCGAGCCAGCTCCGATAGGGATGCTTGGTCGCAAGCTCCGACTTCACCTCGTCGTCGGAGATGATCCGGCCCTTTTCCATATCGATGAGCAGCATTTTGCCCGGCTGTAGGCGCCACTTCTGAATGATCTTTTCTTCCTCGACCGGCAGAACGCCGGCTTCGGAGGCCATGATGACGCGATCGTCGCTGGTAACGAGATAGCGGGCCGGACGCAGGCCGTTGCGGTCGAGCGTCGCGCCGATCTGCTTGCCATCGGTGAAGGCAACGGCAGCCGGGCCATCCCACGGCTCCATAAGGGCGGCATGATATTCGTAGAACGCCTTGCGCTCCGGCGCCATCAACTGGTTGCCCGCCCAGGCTTCCGGGATCAGCATCATGACGGCATGCGACATGGAATAGCCGCCGCGCACGAGGAATTCGAGCGCGTTGTCGAAGCAGGCGGTGTCCGACTGCCCTTCGTAGGAAATCGGCCAGAGCTTGGAGATATCGTCGCCGAACAGCGGCGACGACACCGATGCCTGTCGCGCCGCCATCCAGTTGACGTTGCCGCGCAGCGTGTTGATTTCGCCGTTATGGGCGACCATGCGATAGGGGTGCGCCAGCTTCCACGAGGGGAAGGTGTTGGTCGAGAAACGCTGATGTACGAGAGCGACCGCCGTCTCGAACCGCGGATCGGAGAGATCGTTGTAATAGGCGCCGACCTGATAGGCGAGGAACATGCCCTTGTAGACGATGGTCGAACTCGACAGCGAGACCGGGTAGAAGTTGCTCTCTTCGCCTTCATAT
This sequence comes from Rhizobium sp. BR 362, assembly GCF_036528765.1. NCBI lineage: Bacteria > Pseudomonadati > Pseudomonadota > Alphaproteobacteria > Hyphomicrobiales > Rhizobiaceae > Rhizobium > Rhizobium sp. BR 362. The sequence continues at coordinate 103,255 of NZ_JARWGH010000006.1, forward strand.
TCCGCATAGATGCGGTTGGAGATCACCTTGCGCAGGGTGAACAGGCGGCGCTCGAACTCCTCGTTCGTACCAGCATCGCGGCCAGCGCCGATGAAGACCTGCACGTGGTGCGGCTCGGTGGCGGCGATTTCGGGCGCCTTCGAGAGCGAGGAGTTGTCGACCGGCACGTCGCGGAAGCCGAGCAGGACCTGGCCTTCCTCGGCAACGACCTGCTTGATGGCGGTCTTGAAATGCTCGATCAGCGCCTCGTCGCGCGGCAGGAAGAAATGGCCGACGCCATATTCGCCCGCCTTCGGCAGGGTAATGCCCTGCAAGGCCATTTCCTCGCGGAAGAAACGGTCCGGAATCTGCACGAGAATGCCGGCGCCATCGCCCATGAGCGGATCTGCGCCGACGGCGCCGCGATGCGTCAGGTTTTCGAGAATGAACAGGCCGTCGCGCACGATCTGGTGCGACTTCTGACCCTTCATATGGGCGACGAAGCCGACGCCGCAGGCATCATGTTCATTGCGCGGATCGTAGAGGCCCTGCTTCGGCGGGATACCGACAGCGCGTTTCGACGTATTGACCGTAGCGGCAGCCTTCGCTGCGGCGATGTGGTCAAAAGTCATGGACGGCGTCCTGTTCGTCATCGTTTTCCCTCCGGTAAGGCCCGCACCGCGGGCGATCCTTCGTCCCGCGCCGTCCCATTGCCGGGTCCGACGCGCGACAGCGCTGTTGCATTGTGAAGATCGGGCCGCAGACCATGACCCCTTGGTGGAGCCCGTCGTCAGCGTTCCGCGCCTTGCTTATTCCACCGCCGCTCCGCCTGGTGCCTGACAGCTCCATAGGACATGCTCGCAGTAACTATAGCCCGAAATCCTGATATCGTCAGGACCCTCTAGCGCATCTTCGGCCTTGGCAGCCAAAATAGGACAGCAACCCTGTCCTAATTCATCAGCTCTATGCCAGAAAGTGATGGGCTTCGCAAGAGCAAAACGGCAAAATATCGCTGCTTCAAGACGGAAGATTGCCAATGCCTCAGAATCCAAGCAAGAAAGTTTCACTCTGCCGCATCATTTTGTTTGTTGATTGCGTAGATCAATTTCTGTGATGTGTCCTTCAGCATGGCGCACTTGATCCCCTGCTCTATTGGATTAATGTCCGCCGATCTCTGCGAACCCTCCCGCAATCCTTTTGATTCAGTTGGTGCACATCCATGTTTTTTGCTTCCGATAATTGGGCCGGCGCCCATCCTAACATCGCGCAACGCCTTTTCGCCGAATCCGGCGGTTTTGCCGCAGCCTACGGCACCAGCGATCTCGATCAGAAGATTGAAGCCAAGTTTGCCGAGATCTTCGAGCGTGACGTCGCCGTCTTCTTCGTCGCGACCGGCACGGCCGCCAATTCTCTGGCGCTCGCGAGCGTCCAGAAGCCGGGCGGCATCAGTTTCTGCCACCCAGAAGCGCATGTGGCGGAGGACGAATGCGGGGCACCGGATTTCTTTAGCGGCGCACGGCTGGCAACGGTCGAGGGCGTCCTCGGCAAAATCGATCCAAAGGCGCTGACGACCAAGGTTGCCCGCTTCCCGCAGGATGCCCTTCATCATGGCCGCGCCGCGGCAGTGACCATCACGCAGGCGACCGAGATCGGCACGGTCTATTCGCCCGCTGAAATCGATGCCATCGCCGCCGTCTGCAAGGCAAACGGTCTGCCGCTGCACATGGATGGCGCCCGTTTCGCCAATGCGCTGGTCGCGCTGGGAGTCAGCGCGGCGGAAATGACCTGGAAGCGCGGCGTCGATATTCTTTCCTTCGGCGGCACCAAGAACGGCTGCTGGTGCGCGGAAGCAATCGTCTTCTTCAATCCGGATCAGGCGAAGGAGATGCATTTCATCCGCAAACGCGCCGCCCAGCTTTTCTCCAAATCGCGCTTCATCGCCGCCCAGTTCGATGGCTATTTCGAAGGTGGTCTCTGGCTCGACCTTGCCCGTCATTCCAACCGCATGGCCGATCGCCTGCGCGCCGGCATCGAACGGGCTGCTGCCGCGCGCCTCGCCTGGCCGACGGCTTCGAACGAAGTCTTTGCGATCATCTCGAAATCGGCCGCCAAGACCGCCGAGGACAAGGGTGCAAAGTTCTACGAATGGCCGATCCCGGAATCACAGCCCGAACTGGTGAGCGGCAACGAGACCCTGATCCGCCTCGTCACCAGCTTCGCCACGACCGACGACGATGTCACCGGCTTCCTGGCTTGCCTAGCTTGATTTTAGGCCTGGCTTAGTTTTAGGTAAAAAGGAGCGCCGTGGCTGACCCAGCGGGACATACGCGGCGCTCAGTACCTCATTTGGAGGTCAGTTTTGATTTGGGTGCATAAACAATGCGGAATGTGAAACGTCTTGGCCTGATTGGGCCGGGATGTGGCGGGTTATGACCGTCATCGCCATGACACAGGCGACCAATCCGCAAATAAACATCGCACCATATTTCATCGGGCTGATTTTCCCCGGCTCAGCTCGTTCATCAAGCCGAATCGTACCACCAAAAGCTGACTTGAACCTGAACGCGTGAATCGAAAAGGCGGGACACGCGTGAAGAGAATCAGCAGCCGGCAAAGGAACTTCCACCGGATTTTCAAGCCTATTCGCTTGAGAGAAAACACTTTTTTGAGATCGAGAAACAGCGCATCCGATAGATCAGACAGATCTCAGACCCCGCACCTTCGCTAGAATATCCTCTGACAAGGCGCTAACCAGCAATTGATCCGCACCCTTGCGCGGCACCAAGACGAATTCCACATCCTCCAATGCCGGCAGCCAGCCGGGCGCAATTTCCGACAGTCCCGTCGGCGCCATGCTGCGGGGCTGAACGAGGACGCCCATGCCGGCCCGCGCCGCCGCCGTTAGGCCGCTGAGACTGCCGCAGGTGCAAACGATACGCCAGGGCACCTGCTGACGGCGCAGAGCTTCGAGTGCCACGGCACGGGTGACGCTTGGGGCCGGAAAGGCGATCAACGGCAAAGGCGCCGCAAGCGTCCGAATGCGCTCCGGATCCCGCGCCAGCCAGACCAGTGGCTCGCGATAGACCAACTTTCCCCTGGCATCGCCGAGACGTCGCTTGGCAAGCACGAGATCGAGATCGCCATTGTCCTGCATCTCATAAAGCGTGCCACTGAGAGCAACCGTCAATTCGAGATCGACCGAGGGATGCGAGCGAACGAATTCCTCCAGCACATCGGGCAACCGGCTGGTGACGAAATCCTCCGAGACGCCGAGCCGCAGATTGCCGCGCAGGCTGTTGCCGGCAAAGAGCTGCTGCACCTCCCCCTCGATCGACAGCATTTGCCGGGCATGGCCGAGCAGCGCCTCGCCGTCGCCCGTCAACACTACCCGATGCGTGTCGCGCGCCAGAAGCTTGCGGCCGAGCGTGCTCTCCAGTCGCTGGATATGCTGGCTGACGGTGGATTGGCCGAGGCCGAGCCGCTCGGCCGCCAGCGTGAAGCTGCCCATCTGCTCGACGGCGACGAAGCTGCGCAACTGCGTGAGATCAAGCATGGCGCTCATCCTGAATTGCGATAACTGTTATTCCTTGCATCGTGGATCACGATAGGTCTATGTGCAAGGACAAATCTTACGGGAATTGCAATTGGGGTAGGCACGATGCGCCGCTTTCTTCCAGACACCTTCACCATCCTGCTGGTGCTCACCGTGCTCGCGGCATCCTTCTTCCCCGTGCAGGGGACGAGCGCCCACTATTTCGGTACCGCCACCAATTTTGCCATCGGCCTGCTGTTCTTCCTGCACGGCGCGCGCCTGTCGCGCGATGTCGTCATTGCCGGTCTGCTGCATTGGCGGCTGCATATGGTCATCCTGCTGACCACCTTCGGCATTTTCCCGCTCCTGGCGCTTGCCATGGGCGTGCTGGTGCCGGCCGTCCTGCCGCAGGCGCTTTACACCGGCATCCTGTTCCTGAGCGTGCTGCCCTCGACGGTGCAGTCCTCGATCGCCTTCACCTCGATTGCCGGCGGCAATGTGCCTGCCGCGATCTGCGCGGCATCGGCTTCGAACATTTTCGGCATGTTCCTGACGCCCCTGCTCGTCGGCGTGCTCTTCTCGGTCGGTGGCCATGGCGGTGGGTTTTCCTGGGACGTGCTGGAACAGATCATGCTGCAACTGCTCGCCCCCTTTATCGCCGGTCAAATCCTGCAGCCCTGGATCGGCAATTGGATACGTTCCAAGAAGACGATCCTGATGCCGGTCGACCGCGGTTCAATCCTGATGGTGGTCTATTCGGCCTTCAGCGAAGCCGTTGTGGAAGGCCTGTGGCATACCTTCTCGCTGGTCGATATCGCCACCGTCATCATCGCCAACGTCGTGCTTCTGGCGCTGGTGCTCTGCATCACCATGTTCGGCAGCCGCGCGCTCGGCTTCTCCAAGGCCGATGAGATCACCATTACCTTCTGCGGCTCGAAAAAGTCCCTTGCAAGCGGCGTCCCGATGGCCAACGTCATCTTCGCCGGCCAGGGGATCGGTGCCATCGTCCTGCCGCTGATGCTGTTCCACCAGATCCAGCTCATGGCCTGCGCCGTCATCGCCCAGAAGTATGCAGATGCCGCCAAAAAGCGGGAAGCAGCCAAAGCCCAAGCCGAAACCGGCGGCACCTCGAAGACGAACGGAGCCTCGAACGCAGCGTAGCGGCCGTGCCGACTAATACGCAATACAAAAGGCGGCGCCCCAACGGAGCGCCGCCTTGCTTTTATGACCTGGGAGGATCGGTCTTCTGGTTATGTGTTGAAGCCTATTAGCTGATATGGGCTTCGATTGCCTTCGCGGTTTCGACCGACTCGGCCGCAATGGAAATGCGGCGGGGCTTCATGGCTTCCGGAATGTTGCGCAACAGATCGATGTGCAGCAAACCATTCTTCAGCGAAGCCGCCTGTACCTCGACATGATCGGCGAGCTGGAAGCGGCGCTCGAAGGCGCGCTTGGCGATACCGCGATAGAGATATTCGCTAGACTCGGCCGATTCCTCGCTCTTTTCACCCTTGACCTGGAGAACATTGGCATGAGCCTCGATGCTCAGTTCCTTTTCATCGAAACCGGCAACGGCCATGGTGATGCGATAGGTGTTCTCACCAGTGCGCTCGATGTTGTAGGGCGGATAGGTCTGAGCCTGATCCGGCTGCGCAAGGCTGTCGAGCATGGTGAAGAGACGGTCGAAACCGACGGTGGAACGATAAAGGGGAGAGAAGTCTACGTGACGCATGTTGTCCTCCTGTGAGCGACGATTGCGATTTGGTTTTGCCCCCGCGGCCCCGCTCTGGGCGGCCTGAGGACGGTTACGCGAGCCCGTTTGGCACCCGCAGAATGGAGATGGTGATCGCTTTTCGGCAGTTCAAGACCCCTGATCACATCTCTCGATTTTCAAAAAATCCGCGTGAACCGCAGATGAACGGCCGGTTCGGCGCCCGTTCAGACTAGCGGGACTAACAATAGGATCATCGGATACATTCACTGTCCGATGACTGAAGTGTATCGTCCCTTCTTCTTCAGTCCTTGCTAGGCCGGCGACGCGGAACTCTCTATCTCCGCAAGCCGGTCTTTTTTCTTTCCTGCGTCAGCGCAACAGCTTCAGCGAGCCCGTCAGCGATTTCACCCATTTCGTTGGACCCGCTATACCCAGACCATCGATCGCTTCCATTGTCAGGTCGCGGTCAGGAAACGTTGCCTCATATTCCCTATAATCGTGCAGCGAGCGTGCAAAGGCCGGAAAGGCAACGACCGCCCGTTCGCCCTGCGGCGGCAATGCATTCAGCAGCAGCGACCGGATGGTATCGGCATCCGCCTGCAGCATCGGAACCGGCATGTTCGAACTGATGTCGATAGCCCGCCCTTCCATATCCATCAATTGCCGCGCCGCCAGCGCGGGAAATCGTGCCCCCAGCCCGATCGCGATGGCACCGGCGGTATTGGCGATCAGCCCGAGCGGCAGATCCGGATTGATGACGATGGCAAGGCGGATATCTGGAAGCATGGGAAGCCCGTTGCTGGTGTCGATGGTCCCAAGAAGAATATCCTGGGCGTCGCGAAGAATCCTACCTTTTATTGCGGCCATTTGGTTATATGTGGTAGGCTCTACCCATATCGAGCCAAAACAAGATGACATATACCCTCCGCACTTGAACCGATCGACCTCAGAATCCTTGAAGCACTCCAGAAAGACGGACGCCTGACCAATCAGGCGCTTTCCTCCGAAGTCGGGCTCTCCACCTCCCCATGCTGGCGGCGTGTGCGCCAATTGGAAGAAACCGGAGTCGTCCAGGGCTATACGGCAACCATCGACAGGCGCCGGATCGGGCTTGGTGTCCTGGCTTTCATCCGAGTAAAAATCGACAGCCACAGCGAGGCCGAGGCCGAAGAATTCTCGCGCGACGTCCTGAAGCTCAGCGAAGTCGTGGCCTGCTACAGCATTGCCGGCGACGCGGATTTCCTGCTGCAGGTCGTTGCGGCGAACCTCGATAGCTATGCGGATTTCGCCATGGCGGTCGTTCGCCGATTGCCGCGCATCAAGGAGATGCAGACGACGTTCGTGCTGAAGGAAATCAAGGCCTTTAAGGGTTTTCCGCTGGATGTCGGACAACGATAGCGGCCCTGGGCGTGGAACTGGCATAGTCTATTGCATCAGCCATAAATCGCCCGCTCCACTGGCCAACACTTGGTTCCCGCACATGCCCAGCCAGCCCTTTACGTTTGGATCGAAGACATCCTATTCTAAAAGAGTGGCGGTTCACCGGGGTATTGAATGTCGGCGCTCCCTTTCTCGAAGATTTCCGAGCCGCTGAACGCGCTGCTCGTTGCCATCGGCCTCGTGACCGTGGCTGCACTCACCACGCCGGACATGACCGGACAGACGAGGCTCGTTCTCGAAGTCCTGCTTGCCGGCATCTGGGCTGTCTACGTCCTGCAACTGATCGAGACGCTGATCGTGCATCGGACGAAAAATGTTCGCGACAGGGTGCCGGAAATCGCCGTCGATGGGCTCGCTGTCCTCATCCCCTTGGCGGCGTTCCTGTTTGTCGGCGGACGCGACCAGAGCCTCTATTGCGCGATCTGGCTGCTGAAGCCGCTGCGCGGCTCAACCTTCTTCAGACTGCTGGGCAGGGTCCTGGGCAAAGAGGCGCGCAATTTGCTCGGCGTCACCTCAATCTTCGGCATCGTTCTGTTCGGCGCAGCCCTCGCTGCCTATATCATCGAGCGCGATGTCCAGCCTGACAAGTTCGGCAGCATTCCGCTTGCCATGTGGTGGGCGGTGGTGACCTTGTCGACCACCGGCTATGGCGACGAGATTCCGCAAAGCTTCGCCGGCCGCGTTCTTGCCGGGTTGGTCATGATGAGCGGTATTGGCATCTTTGCGCTCTGGGCCGGCATCCTCGCCACCGGATTCTACGAAGAAGTCCGCCGCCAGGACTTCGTGCGCAATTGGCAGTTGGTTGCGGCGGTGCCGCTGTTCCAGAAGCTTGGTTCGGCCGCACTCATCGAGATTGTGCGGGCGCTGAGGCCGCGCATCGTCCCGGCCGGTTCCGTCATCTGCCGCAAGGGCGACACGGGTGACCAGATGTTCTTCATCGTTGAAGGCCGCGTCACCGTCGCAACACCACAGCCGGTGGAGCTTGGGTCCGGCAGCTTCTTCGGCGAGATGGCCCTGATCAGCGGCGAACCCCGCTCGGCAACCGTCAGCGCCGCTACCGAGGTCTCACTCCTCTCGCTTTATTCGGCGGATTTCCAGATGCTGTCCAGCAGCAGCCCGGAGATCGCCGACGTCATCCGCAAAACCGCGCTCGAACGACGCGGTGGGACACCGAAGGCTTGATGGAAGTGACACTAAGGCTAACACCTACAGCCCAGCCACCGTTGACCTTTTAGCCGTCCACTTCGTAATCTATTGAGGGTGACACAGGCGAAACGGCCGCGTCGCCCGGCGGTCATTTGATTGCGGTTGTTCTGACCCCTACTTCGGCACGGCTCGATGCATCCCAGATTACTCAAGACATTTTTAACAGTTGCCCGAACTCGAAATTTCACTCGTGCGGCCGAGGACGTGCATCTCGCGCAATCCAGCGTAAGCGATCAGATCCAGTCGCTGGAAACCGAATTGGGCACCGAGCTCTTCGTGCGGTCGAGATCGGGCTTGAAGCTGACGGCGGCGGGAGAGACGTTGAGACACTATGCCGAAGAAATTCTGGTCCTGACGGATGAGGCGCGCGCAGCCGTGGAAGCGTCCTCAAAGCGTATGACCGGAACGGTGACGATCGGCGCGCTGGAGACGATCGCCTCCGTGAAGCTTGCGCAGTGGCTGTCGGCTTTTCAGAGCGATCATCCTGATATCGAGCTACGGCTGAAGGTCGCGGGCAGCGGCGATCTGTTGCGGAAGCTCGAAGACGGCGAAATCGATGTCGCCTTTTGTTTTGACCGAGACCGTCTCGATGAACGCCTGGCGAAGCGGAGGATATCGGCGGAGCCGTTGATTCTCATCGCGCCTCCTGCCAAGGAACCGGCAACGAAAAGCGGCGATTTGGCCGCGCTCGCCTCAATGAGCTTCGTGGTAACAGAGGTCGGCTGCGCCTATCGGCGTCTCTTCGATAACGCCTTTGACGAAGCAGGAATAGCGGCACCGAAGCTCGCTGCTGAAGTCGGCAGCATCGGCACGATTGCGCGGCTCGTGGCCGCCGGTGCAGGCGTGAGCCTGGTTCCGCGCCTTGCGGTCGCAGATCACCTCGATCGCGGCGAAATCATCGAGATGCCTTGGCCCGGTCCGAAGCGGACGGTATCGCTTATGATGATCTGGCGGCGCAGGCGCGTTCAGCCGCCAGCCTTGAAGCTATTGTTGGCGGCCGCCGGCGACGGTTTTGCGCCGGCTAAACCAACCGATGTCCACCCTCGACATGCAATATCGTCCCGGTTGTGAAGGCATTGCCCATCAGGAAGCTGATGGCGTGGGCTATGTCTTCCGGTTGCCCCACTCTGCCAACCGGCAGTCGTTTTGCCATAGCGCCCAATGTCTCCTCCTTCTTGTCGCCGGCAACGAACGTCCAGATGGGCGTGTCGACCCAGCCGGGCGAAACGGCGTTCACACGGATTGGCGCCAACTCGACTGCAAGCGCGCGGACCAGTCCTTCCAGGCCCGCATTGACGGCGGCGACGACCGATCCCCGCGCCGACGGCCGATAGGCCGCGATACCGGATGTGAAGGTGATGGAGCCGAAGGGAGAGAGTAAGGGGGCACCATATTTGGCGAGCAACAGCGGTCCGTAGAATTTGCTTTCCACGACCTTTTGCGCTGCCCTGAGATCCAGCGATGGCAGCAGTTCATAAGCACCTTCGATATCGGCGGCTGTGCTTACGATATGATCGAGTCGGCCGATCCTCTCAAAAAGATCGGCGACCTGGCCTTCCTGTGTCACATCGGCTGCCACGGTCGAAAGCGCTGCGTTTCGAAGCTCCACACCGGCACGCTTAAGTTTCTCCTCGTTTCTTCCGACGATGATCACCTCGGCACCGGTGCCGAGCGCACGTTTCGCCAGCGCCAGGCCCATTCCGGAGCTGCCGCCGACAATAAGAACTCTTGAATTCGCGATTTCAGCAATTGCCATGTCTTCCATTCCCACGGGTAATGATTGCGGCCAAGAATTCGCAGAGACGCGCAACGAGGGGAAACGGAGAAAGACGATCGTGTCATCGGAGAAACCGATGGAGCGATGCCGCCAATAAACCAGTTGCAATTCCCTACGCCTGCGCTATCCCCTTGAGGAAGGCATCCCTTCAACGAGGCGCGACATCGTCATGGATTCGATCCTCTATTCCACACCAGACAATCCGGTGCCGGAAAACCGCACCGAAGGGTTCTTCGAGACATTTGACGGGCGCAGGCTGCGCTATGTGGTCTTCCGTTGCCAACAGCCGGTCGCCAAGGGCACGGTGGTGCTGTTGCAGGGCCGCAATGAGTTCATCGAGAAATATTTCGAAACGATCCGCGATTTGACCGCCAAGGGCCTGTGGGTTGCGACCTTCGATCTGCGCGGCCAAGGCGGTTCGGAACGGCTCTTGAAGGACCCGTTGCGCGGACATGTCAGACGCTTTTCCGACTATGAACGCGACCTGACGGCCTTCCTCGACAAGATTGTACTGCCGGACACGCGCTTGCCGTTCTTTCTGCTGGCCCACTCGACCGGCGCGTTGATCTCCCTATCAGCGGCGCCGCGGCTTGCGAGCCGCATCGAACGTATGGTGTTGTCGGCGCCTTTTGTCGGCCTCACTGGCCAGGGTGTCTCGCCAGGCCTGGTGCGTTTCCTCTCGGGAACGGTCTGCGGGCTTGGTCTCGGCCGGATGCAATTCAGCAAAAAAATCAAGGAAAAGCCCTTCCCGGAAAACCCGCTGACCACCGACGAACGTCGGTATCGGCGCAATCTCGCCATTGCAACGGCGTATCCACAGCTTACCCTCGGGCCGCCGACGGCCCGCTGGTTGCTGGAAGCATTCCGCACCATCGAGCGCGTCAATACGCCCGAGCATCTCTTTTCCATCGCCATTCCGACGGTGCTGATCGCGCCGAGCCGCGACGGCGTCGTGCCCTATGCCGACCAGGAACGATTGTCGCGCTATTTCCGCGCAGCGCAGTTCGTGCCCGTTCACGGGGCGAAACATGAAATCCTGCAGGAGCGGGACGTCTATCGCAACGCCGCGCTCGCCGCGATCAACGCTTTCATCCCCGGCAGCGATGCCGAGGCGAATACCGATATGGCGGGAGTCGGAATTTAGCGCGTGATCTCGAGTCCGCGGACCGCGAAGTTGAAAATATCCGGCGCTTTCGGATGCTCAATCGCCTAGCGCGACAGGATTGCCCTTGCCTGATCATAGACGGCGCGGCTACCGGCGGCGATGATGGTGCCACCCATTTCCGGCCGGCCGCCGTCCCAGGTGGTGATGATGCCGCCCGCCTGTTCGATGACGGGGATGATGCCGCCGACATCATACGGCTTGAGCGAACTTTCGACGACGAGATCGACGTGACCGGCCGCGAGCAGCGCATAGGCATAGCAATCCGTGCCGTAGCGGAAGAGGCGCACCTGGCTCTCGATCTCGCGGTATTTCGCCAACTCGTCGCCGACGAAAATATGCGGCGAAGTGGTGAAGAGAACGGCGTTCGACAGGCTGCCGCAGTCGCGGACCTGCAGCCGCTTTTCGCCATCCGGGCCGGAATAGGTCGAGCCATTGCCGTCGGCAAAATAGCGCTCGCCGGTAAACGGCTGATCGATCATGCCCATGACGGCGCGGCCATTCTTCTGCAGGCCGATCAGAGTCCCCCAGACGGGAACGCCGGAAATGAAGGCGCGGGTGCCGTCGATCGGATCGATCACCCAGACATGCTCGCGGTCGAGGCCGACGCTGCCGTGCTCTTCGCCCAGGATACCATGGTCCGGAAATTCCGTCTCGATCAAGGCGCGAATCGCCACTTCGGCGGCGCGGTCTCCTTCGGTCACCGGATCGAACCCCTGAGCCTCCTTGTTGACCACATCAACGCCGGCGCGAAAACGCGGCAGGGTCTCGGCCTTAGCCGCCTCGGCCAGACGGTAGAAGAAAGCGCGATCAGGAAGCATGGTCGATCCGGATTAAATGACGGGGCGGCGAAGTCATAGCGCATAAACTCGACGAAGCAAACCAGATGCCGATGCGAGAGGCTGATTGCGCGGAGATCAGGCAGAAATCCGGCGACCGCCTAAATATTTTGCAGCGCAATAAACTGCTTGACATTTGTGCAATGCAATAGCAATATCTCCTTGCAGTCTTCCGACTGTAAATACCCTCCTTGGGTGTTTCCTCCCTAGACTTAGCCGCGCCACAAGCGCGGTTCTTTTTTGAGGGGCTATTTGTCTCATGGGAGTGGCGCAGTAGATGCGCTCTATCTCGCCCTTGGCGGGCGAGAAAGCAATTTCATTGGTTTAGGAATTGCGATAGGGAACATGCCGCATATTCAAAAGCCTAGCGCAATTTCTAAGCCATTGAAATTGCCAGAGCGGGGTCCATTTCTTGCTGACCCTATTCGGAGATTGGGTGCGCCCTGACCTACCCCTCTCTTGCAAAATCTAGCACTTAGCCAAAGCTAACATGCTGATTTTGCTTTCTCGCCCGCCCCTTCGACAAGCTCAGGGGGCGAGATAGCCTCGGGCTTTGCCCTATTCCGCCGCCAGCGCCGGATCGCCTGCATAGGACTCCACATGCTCGGCCATACGCTTCATGAACAGGGTGATGGCCGCGGCGACTGCACCGAAATCCGACCGTTTCTCCAATGTCGCTTCATCGACATAGAGTGAGCGGTTGACCTCGATCTGCAGGGCATGAAGTCCGCGGGAGGGCCGGCCGTAATGCTCGGTGATGAAGCCGCCCGCATAGGGCTTGTTGCGCACGGCGTTGAAGCCGAGTTCGTCGAGGATTTGCATGGCCGCGCGCGACAGGTCCGCCGAGGCGCTGGTTCCGTAACGGTCGCCAAGGATGAAATCGGGCCGCATGTTGCTGCCGGCGATGCGGATGTTGCCCGGCATGGAATGGCAGTCGACCAGGACGCCGAAGCCGAATTTGACATGGGTGCGGGCAATCAGCCGCCGCAGAGTCGCGTGATAAGGCTTGTAGATCGTCTCGATGCGCTGCAGCGCGTCTTCGACCGGCACCCGGCGGGCATAGATTTCCATGTTTTCGGCGACGATGCGCGGAATGGTACCCAAGCCGCCGGCGACTCGCAGCGAATTGATGTTGGCATAGGGCGGCAGCACGCCGTCGAACATACGTGGGTCGAGCTCATAGGGCTCGCGGTTGACGTCGATATAGGCGCGCGGGAAATTGGCAAGCAGCAGCGGCGCACCGAGAGCGCTTGCCGCCGAAAACAGCTCATCGACGTAATGATCTTCCGAGCGGCGGATGGCGATGCCTTGCAAGCGGGACTGGGCGATGAAATCCGGGGGATAGATGCGGCCGCTATGGGGCGAACTGTAGACAAAGGGAATTGTCTGAGAGACGGGCTCCGATACCTCAAAAATCTCGAAATTACGCATTTCTGCGGACATAAACGTCTTTACCATGTCAACAACTTGTCGCAGCATCCATGTTGCCAGTTGCTCGCCCGCAAGTCCATACTAACTTAAGCAAAATGGCCTTATACAAAGGGCCGCAACGGAAATGCCCGAAAGCACGATCCCGAGATAGGCCATGCGGTCTTCGGGTGCGTTCGTGCTGCAACGGACGAACAGAACGGCTTTGTCCTTAACGATCATTCACCGCTTGTTTACGGCCAACGACTAAGTTGGACGCTGGACAAGTCCAACACGACAAAAGTTGATTAGCGAACAGATGATGACCCAGAAGATACTCCTTGCCGAAGATGACAACGACATGCGTCGCTTCCTTGTGAAGGCGCTCGAAAAGGCCGGCTACAAGGTCTTGTCCTTTGACAATGGAGCAAGCGCCTATGACCGGCTGCGCGAGGAGCCCTTTTCGCTCCTGCTCACCGACATCGTCATGCCGGAGATGGATGGCATCGAACTGGCGCGCCGCGCCACCGAACTCGATCCCGACCTGAAGGTGATGTTCATCACTGGCTTCGCCGCCGTAGCGCTGAACCCCGATTCGAAAGCGCCGAAGGATGCCAAGGTGCTTTCCAAGCCTTTCCACCTGCGCGAGCTGGTCGATGAGGTCAACAAACTCCTTGCCGCCTAAGGCTTCCGGCGGCAACGTCATAAAACCGAAAAAAAGCCTATTGACGGCCACCAAGGTTTTGTGATCTATGCGCCGCCATCGGATGGGCGTGTAGCTCAGCGGGAGAGCACTACGTTGACATCGTAGGGGTCACAAGTTCGATCCTTGTCACGCCCACCATCCAGTTTCGGAAAAAGGCCTTTCGAGAAATCGAGAGGCCTTTTCTCATAATTGGCTTGCCGAGTCGCTCCATTCCCAGACGAGAAAAGCGCCTTCCCCAGCTAGGAAAAGGCGCTCCGGATGCAGAGATGACGGTCGGCCTTCAGCGATCCAGGAAATGCTGGAATACGGCCGACGTCGGATAGGCGTAGGCGCCGCGGTCGACAAAGCTGTGCCGATACAGACACGCTCTCAATGCCAGGATGTACATGCTGCTGTTGGGATCGGGTGATCCCCGATACCAGGAATACGCCTCGGGTTCGCAGTAGTGCAGAGCCCTGTCGTATCTCGCTAACAGCACGGGATCGCTATCGGCGCGAATACCCTGGTATGACTGGTAGTTTGAGGGCGCTTCGCCTGCAGAGACGCAAGCGAGGCTTAGGAGAGCCCCTAACGCTAACATCATTCTCATTGCTTTGACCTCTCGCTCATGGCGTGTCGATTTTCGAACGCACGAGTTGAGGATAATGGTCTTTTCGCCGATATCCAATCACATGCTGCTGTCCAGCGCTTGAACGCCGCACGGGGTGGGCGGGTTAGCCCAACTTCTGCTACATGCCGCTTGACTTCCGGTCGCGCTGTCACACTACTGTCATGCTAAAGCATTGATCGTACGGGAGGACGAGAATGGCGATCGTGAAGAAGCAGTTCTATAAAAATCATAAGCCCAATGGCGACGAATATATGTTTCACCTCGCCCGGGACACCGACAGCGGCGAAGTCTTCGTCATCCGCCAATCCGACTACCTCGTCGACGGCGGCAGCGAAAAGAAGATGACGCTTTACGAGTTCCTGGCCGGCGGCGGCAACCGGCAGAATGCGCTGCTGGAGCTGATCGGCACACTCGTACCGGGGTGACGGGCGCTTGGCCGGACCGCGCATTGGCGCTCCGGGATTGACTGCCACATTTCCATCGGCGAACCTGCGAAGGCTTTGAAAGGACTCCATTCATGCGATTCGCAGGCCTTGCTATTGGATTGACAGTGATGACCGTTGCGGCTAGTGCCGCCGCGCAGAATTTTCCGGCACCGGGTGCGGTGGTGGTCAGCGGCACATGCTCCAAGCTGGTCGTCGGCAAGCTGGACGCTTCGAAAGGCTGCAAGGCTGAGATCGCCAGCGTGACAGGGCCGGATGGCTCCGTGACGTTCATCTTTTCGTCCGGCGGCAAGATGCTCGGTTTCCAGGGCAACGGCCGCGGAATCAAGCCCGGCGCCAAGAAGGGTACCGCGCAATTGCCGATCGAGGTCATCTCCACGGGCGCGGGCAACAAGATGACTGGTCAGGTCGAGGCCAAGGGCACCTGCACCTTCGCCAATCCTTATGCGGGTAAACCGGCCGCCATCGAATGCTCGGCAAAATCGACGGAATTGAGCTTCACCGGCAGTTTCCTGTCGAATGGCAAACCGCCCCGCGGCAAATAGGCAAGCTCCTGCGCCCGAGACCATTGGGCCTCTGGCCTTCGAAAAACGTCCGGCTTTCAGCTTCTATTTCGAGCGGCCTTTGTTTTTCCCGCCGTGATTGGCATCGCCGGGTGCTTCCCGCGACAGGTCCGCGCCGCTGACATGAGCCGGCACATGAACATCTTCATGGGTCGCCGGCTGCAGCGTCAGATCGACATTATGCGGCGGCAATACCTGTGCCTGACGCAGGACGTTCGAACGCGTCCGTTTCTGACCGGGTTTCTGTTCTTTTGGTCTATGATGAATAGGATGGGGGCTCATGAGAGGTCCTCCTTGTCCGCTGCTCTCTATCCGACAATCAAATCCGCTCTGGGATCTGCCTTGCAACGGACATCGCCCTGCCCGCGTGGAGGCCAAACGCGTCTCTTTCCGGTTTGGTTCCGGAAATTCCTATCCTGGTGATGACGGCGGCATCGAACCAGCGCGGCTCTTGACGGGCGCCGCAATTTCACTAACTAATGGTGGCATCTCCGCGCCTTCTGACATCGGCTGCGGATTGAACTTTGGTGCCGGGCCCCTCTGGCGAGAGTTTTAACGGCGCTCTCGCGATGTCGGTACCGCCTGCAGATGAGCCGGCGGATTTCTTTTCATGAATACCCTGACCATGCCTCGCACGCATGCCGTCTCTGGCATGCGGCTATGCCTCGAGTCCGAATACATTTTCTCCGCTTTTGAGAAGGTGCGTTCATGACGTCCTCCTCCTCCAAATCAATGCTCGGCTATTTCGGCTGGGCTTTCATCGTGACCATCGGCGGCCTCATCCTTGGGGGACTGCTCGGCTGGAACATGAGCGGCACCTTCGGCGGCTTGGCGACGGCCTTTTTCATCTGCCTGGTGCTGGCCGTATTGGAGATATCGCTTTCGTTCGACAACGCCATCGTCAATGCCAACAAGCTGAAAGAGATGACGCCCGTCTGGCAGCATCGCTTTCTGACCTGGGGCATCATCATTGCCGTTTTCGGCATGCGCATCGTCTTTCCGCTGGCGATCGTCGCAATTGCCGCCCACATCAACCCCTGGGAAGCGCTGAAGCTCGCTGCCGCCGAGCCGGAGCAGTATGCCGCGATCATGCACGACGCACATCTGCCCATTGCCGCTTTCGGCGGCACCTTCCTGATGATGGTCGGCCTCACCTATTTCTTCGATCGCGAGAAGGATGTGCATTGGATCGCCTTCGTCGAGAAGGCGATGGCGCATTTCGCCACCGTCAAGGGCATCGAGATCGCCTTCGTGCTGATCATCGTTCTGGTCTTCACTTCCCTTCTCGATGGTGAGGATGCGACGACATTCCTCTATGCCTCCGTCTACGGTCTCCTGACCTTTCTTCTGGTGGAGGTTCTGAGCGGTTTTCTGGATGCTTCTCAAAAGACGATGAGCGCGGCGGCCAGGGGCGGCCTCGGAGCCTTCCTTTATCTGGAAATTCTCGATGCCAGCTTCTCCTTCGACGGCGTCATCGGCGCTTTCGCCCTTACTCAGAACCTCTTCATCATCGCCATCGGTCTCGGCATCGGTGCCATGTATGTTCGCTCGATGACGATCATGCTGGTGGAAAAAGGCACGCTCGCCCACTATCGCTACCTGGAACACGGGGCCTTCTACGCCATCCTGATTCTTTCGGTGATCATGTATGTCCAAACGCTCATGCATATTCCCGAGGTCATTACCGGTCTCGGCGGCGCGGCTTTGATCGGCATCTCGCTCGTGTCGTCGATCCGCTATAACAAACGCAACGGTGCGGGGCATGATCCGGCCGATGAAGAGCCGCGCGACAGGGCGGAAGCCTGACGAATGATCGAAGCATGTCGCGCAAAACTGCGTCGCAGGTTTGCGACAACGACATGCGAAAGCCAAGGACCCGAAGCGCAAGGGGCGAATCCCAGAGATCGCCCTGCGCTTTTGGGCGTTGCCGCGCCCGAAATGGCGGCAGCGCCTACGTCTTTCGGTGAAAATCCCCGCAACACGGACTTGGTCTCTCGACCGAAGCATGACTGTGTCTATTAGAATTTCCCAACTAAGATCGGCGAATGTTCGCAATCTCTGGCATTTCGCACTGGTGTTTTTCTAAAAAATATCGCAATGGCGAAGTCCAGTTGTTCAAAGGACGAACGCGGCGATCGCATATGTTGCAGATGTTCGCGTTCTTGAATGGGTGTGTAAAAGAGAGGCAGATATGGCAGCCAAAATCGTCCCAGTGATCATGGCCGGAGGCAAGGGAACACGGTTGTGGCCGCTGTCGCGCGCTTCCGCGCCGAAGCAGTTCATCCAGTTCATCGGCGACAAGACGCTCTTTCAGAGCACGCTGACGCGCGTCTCCGATCCCGAGCTATACGAAGCCCCGATCGTACTCACCAACGAAGAATTCCGCTTCCTCGTTGCCGAACAGGCGCGTGAGCTTGGTCTAAAGCTGACTGCCGTGCTGCTGGAGCCGGTTGCCCGCAATACCGCCGCCGCCGTTGCCGCCGCCGCCACGCTCGTCGCTGAGCTCTTCGGCAAGGACGCGACGATGCACGTCCTTGGATCCGACTACGAGATCGACGCCAACGCCACCTATTTCGATTGCGTTCGCATCGCCCGCGATACCGCACTGGAAGGCAAGCTCGTAACCTTCGGCATTGCGCCGACCGAACCGGCGACTGGCTACGGCTATATCGAGAGCGGCAAGGAACTGTCGACCGGCGCGCATGCCGTCCAGCGTTTCGTCGAAAAGCCCGCCCTGGAAAAGGCGGAGGCGATGGTCGCCAGCGGCGGGTTCTACTGGAACTCCGGCATGTTCATGTTCTCCGCCGGCCAGCTTCTCGCGGAAATGAATGAATACGCACCCGAAGTCGAAAAGGCCGCCGCCAAGGCCGTTTCGAAGTCGACGCGAGACCTTGATTTCACCCGCCTCGACACCGACTCCTTCGTCAAGAGCCCCGATATCTCCATCGACTACGCATTGATGGAAAAGACCGAAAATGCCGCGGTTGTCCCATCGCCCTTCACCTGGTCGGATCTCGGAAGCTGGGATTCGGTCTGGAAGGTCGGCAAGCGCGACGAAAACGGCAACGTGGCTGCCGGTGATGCGACGCTGGTCAACACCAAGAATTCGCTTGTCATGACGCATGGCGTCCATCTCGCCGTGCAGGGAATGGAAGACGTCGCCGTCATCGCCAGCGAAGATGCCGTCTATGTCGGTCATCTCAAGGACAGCCAGGAGGTCGGCAAGCTGGTCAAGCTGCTGGCGAGTGAAAAGAAGACCGCCAAGCTCACCGAGACGCATCCGACCTCCTATCGTCCTTGGGGCGGCTACACGTCCGTGCTGAACGGCGAGCGCTTCCAGGTGAAGCGCATCTTCGTGCTTCCCGGCAAGAAGCTGTCGCTGCAGAAGCATCACCATCGCTCCGAGCATTGGATCGTCGTCAAGGGCACGGCTGAAGTCACGGTCGGCGAACACGTGCAGATGTTGCGCGAAAACGAGTCTGTTTATATCCCGCTCGGCGAAGTGCACCGCCTTTCCAACCCCGGCAAGATCCTGCTGGAGCTCATCGAAGTGCAGACGGGCTCCTACCTCGGCGAAGACGACATCATTCGCCTGGTCGATGAATTCGGCAGAAGCTGAGATCTTCGACGGGATCGATTTCAGAGCGGTGGGCGAAAGCCCGCCGCTTTTACTTTGCCACCCTATGGAATGGCTCTTGATAGAGCGCCGAGACGCCTTGCTTTCTTCCGCTGCATTGCACACACTGCCGGGGGAACAGCAAATGCCGCACAACGATGCGAGCTAGGCAAAGAGAAAATATGGCGATCAAGGCAAGCATTTATCATCTCACCCATTACACATACGACAATCCGGTCCGCCTCGGCCCCCAAATCATTCGCCTGAAACCCGCTCCACATTCCAAGACGCGCGTCCTCAGCCACTCGCTGAAGGTGACGCCATCCAATCATTTCGTGAATCTGCAGCAGGACCCCTACGGCAACTACCTCGCCCGATTCGTCTTTCCCGATCCGGTGACCGAGTTGAAGATCGAGGTCGATCTCGTTGCCGACATGACGGTCTACAATCCCTTCGACTTCTTCGTCGAAGAGGAAGCCACCAAATGGCCCTTTGACTATCCCGAGACCATCCGTGAGGACCTTTCCATCTATATAAAGCCGGAAGAACCCGGCCCCAGGCTGAAAGCCTTCCTCGCCACGCTCGACCGCTCCGAGCAGCCGACCGTCGACATGATCGTCGGCCTTAATACGCGTCTGCAGAAAGAGATCGGCTACGTCATCCGCATGGAAACCGGCGTGCAGACGCCCGAAGAGACGTTGGAAAAGGCCAAGGGTTCCTGCCGCGACACGAGCTGGCTGCTGGTCCAGATTCTCCGCCATCTCGGCCTCGCCGCCCGTTTCGTCTCCGGCTACCTTATCCAGCTCACGCCGGATCTGAAGGCGCTGGACGGCCCTTCCGGCACGGAATACGACTTTACCGATCTGCATGCCTGGGCGGAGGTCTATCTCCCCGGCGCCGGCTGGGTCGGCCTCGACCCAACCTCGGGCCTGTTGACCGGCGAAAGCCATATCCCGCTCGCCGCCACACCACATTTCCGCAACGCAGCGCCGATTTCCGGCGGCTATTTCGGCGAGGCCAAGACCAAATTCGACTTCGACATGAAGGTCGCCCGCGTCGCCGAGCATCCACGCATTACCAAGCCCTTCTCCGACGAAAGCTGGGAGGCGCTGAACGCGCTCGGGGAAAAGGTGGACACCATCCTCAAGCAGGACGACGTGCGCCTGACCATGGGCGGAGAGCCGACCTTCGTTTCGATCGATGACCTCCAGTCCGATGAATGGAACACTGCGGCCGTCGGCCCGACCAAGCGCGAAAAGGCCGATACGCTGATCCGCCGCCTGCGCGAACGCTTCGCACCCAACGGCTTCCTGCATTACGGCCAGGGCAAATGGTATCCCGGCGAAAGCCTGCCACGCTGGACCTTCTCCCTCTATTGGCGCCGCGACGGTCTGCCGATCTGGTCGAACCCGGACCTCATCGCCAACGAGGGCCGCAACTACAGCGTCAACGAGGACGATGCCGGCCGTCTGCTGACGGCCATCGCCGGCGAACTCGACATCGAACCGGACTATGTGGCGCCCGCCTTCGAAGATCCGGCCGAATGGCTGGTCAAGGAAGCGAACCTGCCGGACAATGTCGACCCTTCCAACTCGAAGCTGAAGGATCCGGAGGAACGCTCGCGCATGGCCCGCGTCTTCGAACGCGGACTGACGCGCCCCACGGGCTATATCCTGCCCGTACAGGCCTGGAATGCGCGCGCCAGCGGCAGCCGCTGGGTCAGCGAGAAGTGGCGCACGCGCCGCGGCCGCATCTTCCTCGTGCCCGGCGACAGCCCGGTCGGCTATCGCCTGCCCCTGAATTCGCTCGGCTGGATACCGCCATCTCAATACCCCTACATCAATCCGCTCGACCCCACGATCGCGCGCGAGGCACTGCCGAACTACAGTGAGGACAAGGGCCGGCCGCTGCAGGCCGCTCACTTCCAGCCCTTCGCCGGCCAGCAGCCGACCGTGCCGCAATCGATCGATGAGATCGGCGGCTATGTGCGCACCGCCATCAGCGTCGAGCCACGCGACGGTCGCCTTTGCATCTTCATGCCGCCGACGGTCAGCGTCGAAGATTACCTCGATCTGGTCGCCTCCGCCGAGCGCGCTGCCGCAGCCCTGAACCTGCCTGTTCATATCGAAGGTTATCCGCCGCCGCAGGACGAGCGCATCAACGTCATCCGCGTCGCTCCGGATCCCGGCGTCATCGAGGTGAACATCCATCCGGCGTCGAGCTGGAAGGAAGCCGTCGATATCACTACCGCGATCTACGAGGAGGCGCGGGCCAGCCGGCTTGGCACCGACAAATTCATGATCGACGGCCGCCACACCGGCACCGGCGGCGGCAACCACGTTGTCGTCGGCGGCCGCAACACCATGGACAGCCCCTTCCTGCGCCGTCCCGACCTGTTGAAGAGCCTGGTGCTGCACTGGCAGCGCCATCCCTCGCTCTCCTATCTTTTCTCCGGCATGTTCATCGGGCCGACCAGCCAGGCGCCGCGCATTGACGAAGCCCGTCACGACAGCCTCTACGAACTGGAAATCGCGTTGGCGCAGGTGCCGGCGCCCGGCCGCGGCATCCCGCCGCTGCCCTGGCTCGTCGACCGCCTGTTCCGCAACCTTCTGACCGATGTGACCGGCAATACCCACCGCTCGGAAATCTGCATCGACAAGCTGTTCTCACCGGATGGCCCGACGGGACGCCTTGGCCTCGTCGAATTCCGCGGCTTCGAAATGCCGCCGAATGCCCGCATGAGCCTTGCCCAGCAATTGCTGGTCCGCGCCCTCATTGCCCGCTTCTGGCGCAATCCGATCGATGGGAGGTTCGTGCGCTGGGGCACGGCGCTGCACGACCGGTTCATGCTGCCGCATCACATCTGGCAGGATTTCCTCGATGTGCTCGCGGATCTGCAGGAAAACGGCTTCGATCTTCGCCCGGAATGGTTCCAGGCGCAGCTCGAATTCCGATTCCCCTTCTGCGGCGAAGTCGAATACGAAGGCAGCAAGCTGGAACTGCGCCAAGCTCTGGAGCCTTGGCATGTCATGGGCGAAGAAGGCGCAATCGGCGGCACCGTCCGTTATGTCGATTCATCGGTGGAGCGGCTGCAGGTACGGTTCGAAACCAATAATCCATCGCGCTACAAGGTTACCTGCAACGGCCGCGCCGTGCCGCTGGCGCCGACGGGCATGTCAGGCGTTTCCGTTGCCGGCGTCCGTTACAAGGCCTGGCATCCGGCTTCGGGCCTGCATCCCGTTCTGCCGATCGACACGCCGCTGACCTTCGATATTTATGATACATGGTCGAAGCGTTCGATCGGCGGCTGCATCTACCATGTTGCCCATCCGGGCGGCCGCAACTATGACACCTTCCCTGTCAACGGCAATGAGGCCGAAGCGCGGCGCCTGGCGCGATTCGAACCTTGGGGACATACGGCAGGCGGCTATAATCTGCGCACGGAATCGGTGTCGGGAGAATTTCCGTTGACGCTCGATCTCAGGCGCCCGATCGGAGTTTGAAACAGGCATACGCATGGGCAAGACACCAGCGACGGAACGGCGGGACGAGGTAAGGGCTGGCATCGGCAACGATCCGGCATTTGCCTATTCCGCTTTGCCCGGCATCGCCGACGAGATGGTCGACAATACCGGTGCGGTTCGGCCGGTCTGGCAAAATCTGCTCGCCGCACTCAGCCGCATGCCGGAAAAGGAGCTCCTGGAGCGTTTCGCGCGAGCCGATCGCTATCTGCGCGACGCCGGTGTTTTCTATCGCGCCTATGGAGCGACGGGCGTCAGCGAACGCAACTGGCCGATCTCGCATATTCCCGTTCTGATCGACGAGCGCGAATGGCAGACGCTGTCGGCCGGCTTGCAGCAGCGCGCCGACCTGCTCGAAGAGGTCATCGCCGATATCTACGGCGACAACAGGCTGATCAACGAAGGCTTGCTGCCGCCGGCGCTGATTGCCGCCAATCCGGAATTCCTGCGGCCGCTCGCCGGCGTCAAACCGGCAAACGGACACTATCTCCACTTCCTCGCCTTCGAGATCGGCCGTGGTCCGGACGGCAATTGGTGGGTGCTGGCCGACCGCGCCCAGGCACCATCGGGCGCCGGTTTCGCGCTGGAAACCCGCGTCGCCACCACGCGCGCTTTCTCTGATATCTATGCCGAGACCAAAGTACATCGCCTCGCATCCTTCTTCGGCGCCTTTCGCGATGCCTTGCAGGGCGTAAAACGCGGCGCTGCCGACCGCATCGCCGTCCTGACGCCGGGGCCGGCCAACGAGACCTATTACGAACACGCCTATATCGCCCGCTACCTCGGCTTCATGCTGCTCGAAGGCGAGGACATCACAGTCGTCAACGATCAACTGATGGTGCGCACCGTCGCGGGCCTCAGGCCGATCAGCGTGCTCTGGCGCCGCCTCGATGCATCCTATGCGGACCCTCTGGAGCTCAACCAGCAATCCCATATCGGCACGCCCGGCATGGTCGAGGCGCTGAGGGCACAGACGGTCACGATCGTCAACGCGCTCGGTTCGGGCATTCTCGAAACCCGCGCGCTTCTCGCTTTCATGCCCACCATCTGCCGACATCTGCGGGGCGAGGATCTGAAGCTGCCATCGATCGCCACCTGGTGGTGCGGACAGAAGGCCGAGCGTGAGCATGTGGCCGCCCATATCGAAAAAATGGTGATCGGCCCGGCCTATTCCTGCATGCCCTTCTTCGACGACAATGGTCAGTCGGTGCTGGGTTCGACGCTGCGCACCACCGCCAAGGAATCGATTGCCGACTGGCTGACAAGAGACGGAAACAAGCTGGTCGGCCAAGAGGTCGTCACGCTTTCGACCACTCCCGCCTGGGTAAACGGCAAGCTGCTGCCGCGGCCGATGAGCTTGCGCGTCTTTGCCGCCCGCACCGAAAAAGGCTGGCAGATCATGCCGGGCGGCTTTGCCCGCATCGGCAGCGGCGACGATGTTGCCGCCATAGCCATGCAGGCCGGCGGTTCGGCAGCCGATGTCTGGATCGTCTCCGACAAGCCGGTGGAGCGCCACACGCTATTGCCGACCGAGGAGACCTTCACCCGCAACATGCCCGGCAGCCTGCCTAGCCGCGCCGCCGACAACCTTTTTTGGCTCGGGCGCTATATCGAGCGCGCCGAAGGGGCGTTGCGCATCCTGCGAGCCTGGCATGGGCGTTTTGCGGAAGCTGCCGATCCCACCCAGCCGCTGCTCGCCGACGTCAGCGCCTATCTCGCAGCCATCGATATCGACACCAGGGAAGCCGTGCCGGAAAGTCTGCTGCGCAATATCGACAGCGCCGTCTATTCCGCGAGCAACATTCGCGACCGCTTTTCGCCGGACGGCTGGCTGGCGCTGAACGACCTCGCCAAGACCGCCCGCCGCTTCAAGGAAAGGGTCAAATCCGGTGACGACGCCAGCCACGCCATGACGATTCTTCTGCGTAAGCTCGCGGGCTTTGCGGGTCTTGTGCATGAAAACATGTATCGTTTCACCGGCTGGCGCTTCCTGTCGCTCGGCCGCTATATCGAACGCGGATTGCATATGACGCGCCTGCTTGGTCACATGTCCGGCCCGGAAGCGCCCGATGGCGCGCTCGACATGCTGCTCGAAATCGGCGACAGCGTCATGACCCATCGCCGTCGCTACAACGTCAATACTGCCCGCCTGACGGTGACCGATCTTTTGGCGCTCGATCCGCTCAACCCGCGCTCGATTCTCTTCCAGATGAACGAGATCCACCGGGAAGTGGAGCAATTGCCGAACGCCTTCGTCAACGGCCAGATGTCGCCCTTCTATCGCGAAGCCATGCGGCTGCATTCGGGCCTGGCCGTCATGACGCCGGAGACGATGAACGACGAGGTCTATAAGCGGCTGGAACGCGAGCTGGAGCGCCTCTCCGATCTCCTCGCCCAGACCTATCTCGGATGATGTGATGCTCTACGACCTGTCGCTGCACATGGGCTATATCTACGACGTGCCGGCGAGCGGCGCCCGTCATATCGTGCGCGTGCTGCCGCTGTCGCTCACCAACCGCCAGCGCCTGATTGCCGGCTCGCTGAAGGTCACCCCCCATCCGGACGAACAGTCGAACTTCACCGACTTTTTCCAGCATCCCGCAACCTCGATCCTGGTGCGCAATCCGCATGAAAAGCTTGACATTCGCATGCAGGCCCGGGTCCAGGTGGAGAGCCAGCCGGTTTCCGCCGACTTTTCACCCGTGCTTGCCAAACTGCCGGATGAGTTAAGCGACTGCTGGTCGATCGAGCCCTCCGCGCCGCATCATTTCATCGGCACCAGCCCGCGCCTGCCGGAGCCGCCGGAGATCGCCGACTACGCCCGGCAATGGGCAGCGACCGGTCTGACGGTCATGCAGATCGCCCACGCCGTCTGCGCGCAGATCCACAAGGACTTCGTCTACGATCCCAAGGCGACGACGGTCGACACCACGCCGAAGGAGGCATTCCGCCTGAAACGCGGCGTCTGTCAGGATTTTGCGCATGTGATGATCCTCGCATTGCGCAGCCTCGGTATTCCGGCAGGTTATGTCAGCGGCTTCCTGCGCACCATTCCGCCGCCCGGAAGGGAACGGCTGGAAGGAGCCGATGCCATGCATGCCTGGGTGCGCATCTGGTGCGGTGAAACGGCGGGCTGGATCGAACTCGATCCGACCAACAATATCGCCGCCGGAACCGACCACATCGTCGTCGCCTACGGCCGCGACTATTCCGATGTGGCCCCTGTCATCGGCGTGCTGAAGAGCTATGGAAGCCAGAAGACGGTCCAAGCCGTCGATGTTATCCCGTTAAAGCAGTAATTTCCAATACAACTTTAAATTATGAATATTCGCGTCATTCGCTAAAAATCGAATGATCATCTCAACGGCCCACTCAGAGTTTTCGCGGATAGTCACGTTCATCTGGGGCTTATATATTTTGGGCGGACGTGATGATCACTTGTTCGAGCAAATTCCGTGTCATTCAACACCTGTTGCGTGATCGCGCAGGCAATTTCGGCATATTAACCGCGCTCGCCATTCCCGTGGTGGCCGCGGCTGCAGGCGTTGCGGTCGATGTTTCCAATATGGCGGTTTCCGACAGCCAATTGCAGGAAGCAACCGATGCCGCGGCCCTTGCCACGGCAACGGCGCTTGCCAATGGCAGCGCGACGACTTCCAACGCTCAGCAATTGGCCACCGACTTCGTGACCGGGCAAATGTCGAACTATCTTGCCGGCGATACGAGTGCCATCAGCGCGTTGAAGGCCGGCACCACGGCAACGGTGACGAAAACGACCGATTCTTCGGGCAATGCCAGCTATTCCGTCGTCGTGAACGCATCCTACGCAATGCAGGTGAACGGCATGACCCGCATGCTCGGCCTCACCACGATGAACGTCGGCGCATCGAGCACCTCGGTCAGCGGCAACGACACATCCGCGCAAGCTCAAAAGAGCCCGCTGTCCATGTATTTTGTTCTCGACCGTTCCGGCTCGATGGATGAGGCAACGGATACGGTCAATGCCGAGCAGCCGACCACGACGACCCCCTGCGGTAACAACAACAAAAAAACCTGCACAGTCACCAATTACTATACGAAGATCCAATCGCTGAAGATCGCCACCGCGAACCTGGCGGCGCAACTGAACACCGCTGACCCGAACAGCATGTATGTTCGCACTGGCGCCGACTCCTATAATTCCAACGCCCAGACGCCGACGGCGCTGGCCTGGGGCACCAGCGGCGTCACCAGCTACGTCAACAACTTGACGGCAAGCGGCACGACGAACTCGGCGCCCGCGTTCACGGCTGCGGTGACCGCTCTCACGATGGCATCGACAACGCCGGGGCTTACGAACGAACAGTTGCAGCATAAGAATAAGAATGGCCAAACAAACCCGGCCACATACATCGTCTTCATGACCGACGGCGACAACAACGTGGCAAGCGCCGATACGAACACCAAAGCTCAGTGCGACATCGCACGCAACGCCGGCATCCACGTCTATACAATCGCCTTCATGGCACCTGCAAACGGCCAAGCTCTGCTGAAGTATTGCGCGACGTCAGCCGCCGACTACTTCACACCTCAAAACGCCTCAGACTTATTCAAGGCATTTTCGTCGATCGCTACGCAGGCGCAGAAGAAAATGACGCTCCTGACCAAATAACAACCGGAGCGCGACCTGTCGAAAACTACGAACAGATCGTAAAAAACGAAAGCCGCCCCAGAATAATTGGATGCGGCTTTCGCTCGTTAACTAATCGGCTGATAAAAGCCGGAAAAACAATTGGAATCAAGTCTTTTTAGCGCTTTGAGGGGGTTTGCCCGGTATTTTCGCGTCTGCCTAATTCACTTGTTGCAACGCCTTTACATCGGTGCATAAACTGCTAGGTAAAGGCGATGGCAAATTGATTTAATCAGGCGTAACGCCCTGAATATAAATCACAAATGGCGAGACTTGATAGTATGAATAACTTGACCAAGGCCAATCTCCCCGTTCCGGCCCCCCGCAGTTCCCGCCCCGAAATCCTTGCGGAAGAAATCATCGAGCGCCTGACCTATCGCATCGGCAAAGATGCGAAAGTGGCCAAGCCGCACGATTGGCTGACGGCGACCATCCTTGTCATTCGAGACCGCGTCATCGACAAATGGATGGAATCGACCCGCAAGGCGTACGAGACCGGTGCCAAGCGCGTCTACTATCTCTCGCTCGAATTCCTCATCGGCCGCCTGATGCGTGATGCCGTATCGAATCTCGGCCTTATCGAGGAGATCACCAATGCGCTCTCCTCGCTCGGCGTCGACATCCGCGTCATCGCCGGCCTCGAGCCCGACGCAGCGCTCGGCAATGGCGGCCTTGGCCGTCTCGCCGCCTGTTTCATGGAATCGATGGCAACGGTTGACGTGCCGGCCTACGGCTACGGCATCCGTTATGTCCACGGCCTGTTCCGCCAGCAGATGGCCGATGGCTGGCAGGTGGAACTGCCGGAAACCTGGCTTGCCCACGGCAACCCTTGGGAATTCGAACGGCAGGAAAGCGCCTATGAAATCGGTTTCGGCGGCGCCGTCGAATTCGTCAGCGGCCATGACGACCAGCCGCGCTATGTCTGGAAGCCGGCCGAGCGCGTCATTGCCGCTGCCTTCGACACGCCCGTCGTCGGCTGGCGCGCCAAGCGCGTCAATACGCTGCGCCTCTGGTCGGCGCAGCCGATCGACCCGATCCTGCTCGACGCCTTCAATGCCGGCGACCATATCGGCGCGCTGCGCGAAAGCAACAAGGCCGAAAGCCTGACCCGCGTTCTTTATCCGGCCGATGCGACGCCCGCCGGCCAGGAACTGCGCCTGCGTCAGGAGTTCTTCTTCTCGTCGGCCTCGCTGCAGGACATCCTGCGCCGTCATCTGCAGCAGTATGACGATCTCACCAATCTTGCCGACAAGGTTGCGATCCAACTGAACGACACCCATCCGGCTGTCTCCGTTGCCGAAATGATGCGCCTTCTGGTGGATGTTCACGGTCTCGACTTCGACGCCGCCTGGGACATCACGCGCAACACCTTCGGCTACACCAACCACACGCTTCTCCCCGAAGCGCTGGAAAGCTGGCCCGTGCCGTTGTTCGAACGGCTGCTGCCCCGCCACATGCAGATCGTCTATGCGATCAATGCCAAGATCCTGGTCGAAGCCCGCAAGGCCCGCAATTTCAGCGACGCTGAAATCCGCTCCATCTCGCTGATCGATGAAAACGGCGATCGCCGCCTGCGCATGGGCAATCTCGCCTTCGTCGGCTCTCACTCGATCAATGGCGTCTCGGCGCTCCATACCGATCTGATGAAGGTCACCGTCTTCGCTGACCTTCACAAGCTTTATCCCGACCGCATCAACAATAAGACCAACGGCATCACGCCGCGCCGCTGGCTGATGCAGTGCAATCCCGGCCTGACCGGTCTCATTCGCGAAACCATCGGCGATGCGTTTCTCGACGATGCGGAGAAGCTGAAGCCGCTCGACCAATTCGCCCGCGACAGCGCCTTCCAGGAAAAGTTCGCCGCCGTCAAACGCTCCAACAAGGTGCAGCTTTCCAACTTGGTCGCCAGCCGCATGGGCATCAAGCTCGATCCCGATGCGATGTTCGACATCCAGATCAAGCGTATCCATGAATACAAGCGCCAGCTTCTGAACATCATCGAAGCCATCGCGCTTTACGATCAGATCCGCTCGCACCCGGAACTCGACTGGCAGCCGCGCGTAAAACTGTTCGCCGGCAAGGCGGCGCCGAGCTATCACAACGCCAAGCTTATCATCAAGCTGATCAACGACGTCGCCCGCGTCATCAATCACGACCCGTCGGTGCGCGGCCTGCTGAAGGTCGTCTTCGTTCCGAACTACAATGTTTCGCTGGCCGAAGTCATGGTTCCGGCCGCCGACCTCTCCGAGCAGATTTCGACTGCCGGCATGGAGGCATCCGGCACCGGCAACATGAAATTCGGCCTCAATGGCGCCCTCACCATCGGCACGCTGGACGGCGCCAATGTCGAAATGCGGGACAATGTCGGTGAAGACAACATCGTCATCTTCGGTCTGAAGGCCGACGAGGTCGCCAATCTGCGCAGCGACGGCCACGACCCACGCGCCGTCATCGAACGTTCGCGCGAATTGGCGCAGGCGCTTTCGGCCATCGCCTCGGGCGTCTTCTCTCCAGACGACCGGGGCCGTTATGCCAGCCTGATCGACGGCATTTACGCTCATGACTGGTTCATGGTCGCGGCCGATTTCGACGCTTATGCCGCCGCCCAGCGCGAGGTCGATGCCCTCTGGGCCAAGCCCTCCGAGTGGTATGCGAAAACAATCAACAACACTGCTCGGATGGGCTGGTTCTCCTCCGATCGGACGATCCGTCAATATGCCAAGGAAATCTGGAGAGCCGGATGAAAAAGCCGAAAAGACCCGCTGACGGCATCGCCTTGAGGGACATTTCGGCAGACGAGATTGCTGCAATTCTCGCAGGCACACATTCCGATCCATTCGCCGTTCTCGGCGTACATCGCACGGACGACGGGTTCATCGCCCGCTGCTTCATTCTCGGCGCAGAAGCCGTCACCGCCACCGCGCTGGACGGCTCCGTCATCGGTGAACTGGATTGTCTCGATCCAGCCGGGTTCTTTTCCGGAAATATCACGGTCACCAAACAACAGCCGGTGCGCTACCGCGCCCGGCGCGGCGATGCCGAATGGGCGGTGACCGATCCCTACAGCTTCGGCCCGGTCCTCGGCCCGATGGACGACTATTTCGTCCGCGAGGGCACGCATCTGCGTCTGTTCGATAAGATGGGCGCACACCCATTGAAGCATGAGGGCGTGCAGGGCTTTCACTTCGCCGTATGGGCGCCGAATGCCCAGCGCGTGTCAGTGGTCGGCGACTTCAACGGTTGGGACGGCCGGCGGCATGTCATGCGCTTTCGCTCGGACTCCGGCATCTGGGAAATTTTCGCGCCGGACGTTCCGGCCGGCGTCGCCTATAAGTTCGAAATCCGCGGCCATGATGGCGTGCTTTTGCCGCTGAAGGCCGATCCCTTCGCCCGGCGCAGCGAACTGCGGCCGAAAACCGCCTCGGTCACCGCCAACGAAATGGACCAGGTCTGGGAAGACGCGGCGCACCTCGACCATTGGGCCAGCGTCGATAAGCGCCGGCAGCCGATTTCGATCTACGAAGTGCATGCCAGCTCCTGGCAGCGCCGCGACGATGGCTCGATGCTCTCCTGGGACGAGCTTGCCTCGCGCCTTATTCCCTATTGCGCCGATATGGGCTTCACCCATATCGAATTCCTGCCGATCACCGAGCACCCCTACGATCCGTCCTGGGGCTATCAGACCACCGGGCTTTATGCGCCGACCGCCCGCTTCGGCGAACCGGAAGGCTTTGCCCGCTTCGTAAACGGCTGTCACAAGGTCGGCATCGGCGTCATCCTCGATTGGGTGCCAGCCCATTTCCCGACCGACGAACACGGCCTGGGATGGTTCGACGGCACCGCGCTTTACGAGCACGAAGATCCGCGCAAGGGCTTTCATCCAGACTGGAATACGGCGATCTACAATTTCGGCCGCACCGAAGTTCTCGCCTACCTGCAGAACAACGCACTTTATTGGGCCGAGAAGTTTCATCTCGACGGCCTGCGCGTCGATGCCGTCGCCTCGATGCTTTATCTCGACTATTCCCGCAAGCACGGCGAATGGATCCCGAACGAATATGGCGGCAACGAGAATCTCGAGGCGGTCCGCTTCCTGCAGTCGATGAATACCAGGCTCTATGGATCGCACCCGGGCGTGATGACGATCGCCGAGGAATCGACCTCCTGGCCGAAAGTCTCGCAGCCGGTCCACGAAGGCGGTCTCGGCTTCGGCTTCAAGTGGAATATGGGCTTCATGCACGATACGCTGAGCTATCTTGCCCGCGAGCCAGTGCACCGCAAATATCACCACAACGAGCTGACATTCGGCCTGATCTACGCTTTTTCCGAAAATTTCGTTCTGCCGCTCTCCCATGACGAAGTCGTGCACGGAAAAGGTTCGCTGATCGCTAAAATGGGGGGCGATGACTGGCAGAAGTTCGCCAACCTGCGCGCCTACTACGCTTTCATGTGGGGCTATCCGGGCAAGAAGCTGTTGTTCATGGGCCAGGAATTCGCGCAATGGAGCGAGTGGAGCGAAGCCCGTGCGCTGGACTGGAATCTCCTGCAATATCGCATGCATGAGGGCATGCGGCGCCTCGTGCGTGATCTCAACTTCACCTATCGCAGCAAACCGGCATTGCATGCCCGGGACTGCGAAGGCGAAGGTTTCGAGTGGCTGATCGTCGATGACTTCGAGAATTCGGTCTTTGCCTGGCTGCGCAAGGCGCCCGGCGAGAAGCCGGTTGCGGTCATCACCAATTTCACGCCGGTTTACCGTGAGAATTACACCTTGCGCCTGCCAGCAGAGGGGCGGTGGCGCGAGATACTGAATACCGATGCCGACATTTACGGCGGCAGCGGCAAGGGCAATGGCGGGCGCGTGCAGGCCGTCAGTGCGGGCGGGGGCATACAAGCGACGATAACGCTACCTCCCCTGGCGACGATCATGCTTGAGCCGGAATTCTGACATCACAGACAGGGAGGACTGAAATGGTAGAAAAACGTATCCAGCCACTGGCCCGCGACGCCATGGCTTACGTTCTTGCCGGTGGCCGAGGCAGCCGCCTGAAAGAGCTGACCGACCGCCGCGCCAAACCTGCCGTCTATTTCGGCGGTAAGGCTCGCATCATCGATTTCGCGCTCTCCAACGCGTTGAACTCCGGTATCCGCCGCATTGGCGTCGCCACGCAATACAAGGCGCACTCCCTCATTCGCCACCTGCAACGCGGCTGGAACTTCCTGCGACCGGAGCGTAATGAAAGCTTCGACATTCTGCCGGCCAGCCAGCGCGTTTCCGAAACGCAATGGTACGAAGGCACGGCCGACGCCGTCTACCAGAACATCGACATCATCGAGCCCTACGGTCCGGAATACATGGTCATCCTCGCCGGCGACCATATCTACAAGATGGACTATGAATGGATGCTGCAGCAGCACGTCGATTCCGGCGCCGACGTCACTATCGGCTGCCTCGAAGTGCCGCGCATGGAGGCCGTCGGCTTCGGCGTCATGCATGTTGACGAGAAGGACCGGATCATCGATTTCGTCGAGAAGCCAGCCGATCCGCCGGGTATTCCGGGCAACCCCGATTTCGCGCTGGCGTCGATGGGCATCTACGTCTTCCACACGAAATTCCTGATCGAATGCCTGCGCCGCGATGCGGCCGACCCGAATTCCAGCCGCGATTTCGGCAAGGACATCATTCCCTACATCGTCAAGAACGGCAAAGCCGTCGCCCACCGCTTCACGCAATCCTGCGTTCGCTCCGATTTCGAGCGCGAAGCCTATTGGCGCGATGTCGGTACCGTCGACGCCTATTGGCAGGCCAACATCGACCTCACCGCCGTGGTGCCGGAACTTGACATCTACGATAAGTCCTGGCCGATCTGGACCTATGCCGAGATCACTCCGCCGGCCAAGTTCGTCCACGACGACGAGGACCGCCGCGGTTCGGCCGTCTCTTCCGTCGTCGCCGGCGACTGCATCATTTCGGGTGCCAGCCTGTCGAACAGCCTGCTGTTTACCGGCGTGCGTGCCAATTCCTACTCCAAGCTGGAAGGGGCCGTGGTGCTGCCAAGCGTCAAGATCGGCCGCCGCGCCCAGCTAAAGAATGTCGTCATCGACCATGGCGTCACCATTCCGGAAGGCCTGGTGGTCGGCGAGGATCCCGAGCTGGACGGCAAACGCTTCCGACGGACGGAAAGTGGTATCTGCCTGATCACCCAGACGATGATCGACAAGCTGGATATCTGACATATGAAAGTTCTTTCGGTTTCGTCCGAAGTCTTCCCTTTGATTAAGACAGGGGGCTTGGCCGATGTGGCCGGCGCCCTGCCCATCGCCCTCAAGCCCTATGGTGTCGACACGAAAACCCTGATCCCGGGTTATCCCGCGGTCATGAAGGCCATTCGCAATCCGGTGGCCTGTCTCGAGTTTTCCGATCTGCTTGGCGAGAAAGCCACTGTCTTCGAAGCCGAGCAGGACGGGATTTCCCTCCTCGTGCTCGACGCGCCGGCCTACTACAACCGCAGCGGCGGTCCCTATGTCGACGCCACCGGCAAGGACTATCCCGACAACTGGCAGCGTTTCGCCGCCCTGTCGCTCGCCGGCGCGGAAATTGCCGCCGGCCTGCTGCCCGGCTGGCGGCCAGATCTGGTGCATGTGCATGACTGGCAATCGGCCATGGTGCCGGTCTACATGCGTTATTATCCGACGCCGGAACTGCCGAGCGTACTCACCGTTCACAACATCGCCTTCCAGGGCCAATTCGGCTCCGATATCTTTCCCGGGCTGCGCCTGCCTCCGCACGCCTTTTCGATCGAAGGTGTCGAGTATTACGGCGATGTCGGCTTCCTGAAAGGCGGGCTTCAGACCGCCCATGCGCTTACCACAGTCAGCCCTTCCTATGCGGAGGAAATCCTGACGCCGGAATTCGGCATGGGTCTGGAAGGCGTCATCGCCAGCCGCGCGGACAGCCTGCACGGAATTGTGAACGGTATCGACGATGGCATTTGGAATCCCGAAACCGATCCGATGATTGCGCAGACCTATGGAACCGCGACGCTGAAAGATCGCGCCGCGAACCGCAAACTCGTGGTCGAGCATTTTGGTCTGGACGACGATGACGGCCCGATTTTCTGCGTCGTCAGCCGTCTGACCTGGCAGAAGGGCATGGACCTGCTTGCCCGCATTTCCAGCGATATCGTCCGCATGGGCGGCAAGCTCGCCATCCTCGGGGCTGGCGACGCCGCCCTCGAAGGCGCGCTTTTTTCCGCCGCCGGCCGCCATCGCGGCCGCGTCGGTGTTTCCGCCGGCTATAACGAACCGATGTCGCATCTGATGCAGGCCGGTTGCGACGCCATCATCATTCCATCCCGCTTCGAACCCTGTGGCCTCACGCAGCTTTATGGCTTACGCTATGGCTGCTTGCCGATCGTTGCGCGTACGGGTGGCCTCAACGACACCATCATAGATGCCAACCACGCCGCGCTGCAGGCAAAAGTCGCGACCGGCATTCAGTTTTCGCCCATCACTGCCGAAGGGCTGCTGCAAGCCGTACGCCGCGCCATGCACCTTTTCCAGGATCGAAAGGTCTGGACGCAGATGCAAAAGCAGGGCATGAAATCCGACGTATCCTGGGGCAAGAGCGCAGAACGCTATGCAGCCCTCTACTCCAGCCTTGTCTCGAGAGGCGCTTAATCAAATGATTAAAACCATTCCCACCAAACCCTATGCGGATCAGAAGCCTGGCACGTCCGGCCTCCGGAAGAAAGTTCCCGTATTTCAGCAGCCGAACTACGCCGAGAACTTCATCCAGTCGATTTTCGATTCGCTTGAAGGCTATCAGGGCAAGTGCCTGGTTATCGGCGGCGATGGCCGCTTCTACAATCGCGAAGTCATCCAGAAGGCTATCAAAATGGCCGCCGCCAATGGCTTCGGCAAAGTGATGGTCGGCAAGGGCGGCATTCTCTCCACGCCCGCCGCCTCGAATATCATCCGCAAATACAAGGCGTTCGGCGGTATCGTGCTGTCGGCGAGCCACAATCCCGGCGGCCCGACCGAGGATTTCGGCATCAAGTACAATATCGGCAATGGCGGCCCCGCGCCGGAAAAGATCACCGATGCGATCTATGAGCGCACCAAGGTCATCGAAAGCTATAAGATCGCCGATTTCGCCGACATCAATCTCGATCGCATCGGCCGCGAAGACGTTGGCGGCATGATCGTCTCGGTCATCGACCCGGTCGAAGACTATGCCGCTCTGATGGAAGAGCTGTTCGATTTCGGGGCCATCCGCAACCTCGTCAGCCTCGGCTTCCGCCTCTGCTTCGACGCAATGAGCGCCGTGACCGGCCCCTATGCCAAGGAAATCTTTGAAATCCGTCTCGGCGCGCCGGGCGGTTCGGTCCGCAATTTCCTGCCGCTGCCGGATTTCGGCGGCCATCACCCCGATCCGAATCTCGTCTACTGCAAAGAACTCTACGACGAGATGATGGGCGACGATGCACCCGATTTCGGCGCGGCATCCGATGGCGACGGCGACCGCAACCTGATTATCGGTAAGGGCATCTACGTCACGCCGTCGGACAGCCTGGCGATCCTGGCCGCCAATGCCAATCTGGCGCCCGGCTATTCGCACGGCATTGCCGGCATCGCCCGCTCCATGCCGACCAGCGGTGCCGCCGACCGCGTTGCAGAAAAGCGCGGCATCGGCATTTACGAGACACCGACCGGCT
Organism: Rhizobium sp. BR 362; assembly: GCF_036528765.1. NCBI lineage: Bacteria > Pseudomonadati > Pseudomonadota > Alphaproteobacteria > Hyphomicrobiales > Rhizobiaceae > Rhizobium > Rhizobium sp. BR 362. Next base: position 139,156 of record NZ_JARWGH010000006.1, read on the forward strand.
GGAAATTCTTCGGCAATCTGCTCGACGCCGGCATGGCCACGATCTGCGGCGAGGAAAGCTCCGGCACGGGTTCCAACCACGTCCGCGAAAAGGACGGCCTCTGGGCCGTGCTGCTCTGGCTCAACATCCTCGCAGTGCGCGGCGAAAGCGTCATCGATATCGTCACCCAGCATTGGGCGACCTACGGCCGCAACTATTATTCGCGCCATGACTACGAAGGCGTCGATACCGATGCCGCCAATGGCCTAATCGACGCTCTGCGCGAAAAGCTGCCGACCCTGCCGGGCACGAAGTTCGGCGATCTCACCGTTTCCGCCGCCGACGACTTTGCCTATCACGATCCGGTCGACAAATCGGTCAGCCAGCATCAGGGCATTCGCATCCTGTTCGAAGGCGGCTCCCGCGTCGTATTCCGCCTGTCCGGCACCGGCACGACGGGAGCGACGCTCCGCGTCTATATCGAGCGCTACGAGCCGGATTCGACCCGCCATAACATCGAGACACAGGAAGCGCTCGCTGACCTCATCGCTGCCGCGCAGGATATCGCCGATATCAAGGGCCGCACCGGCCGCGATGCGCCGACAGTGATTACCTGATTGCCGCCAGGCGCCTTCGCCCCGCGATGCGGGGGAGAAGGTGGCCAGGAGCTGCCCAAACGAAGTTTGGCGGCGACTGGTCGGATGAGGGGCCTTCTCGAAATTTACCGCGACTGCGCAATTGCCGGACGCGCCGCCCCTCACCCTAGCCCTCTCCCCGCGTGCGGGGAGAGGGGACGACCTCTAGCCATCCGGAAAGCCCGAGAGATGTCCGAGCCGACAACCCGCCGCCTGGGCGCAACCCTGACCGAGACGGGCGTCGAATTTATTGTCCTGTCCAAACATGCCGAGCGCATAGAGCTCTGCCTGTTCGACGCCGAAGGCCACAAGGAGATCGCGCGTCTGCCGCTCACCCGCGAGGGCGACGAGCATCGTCTTTTTATGAAGGAGGCCAAGGAAGGCACGCGTTACGGCTTTCGCGCTTTTGGTTCATACGATCCGGATCAGGGCCTGTGGTTCGATCCGTCGAAGCTGCTTGTCGATCCCTATGCCAAAGAAATCGACAGGCCCTTCCGCTACGATCCACGCCTTGGCACATTCGGCGAGGATACGAAGGATCTGGTGCCGAAGGCGATCGTCTCGCGCGACATACCAGTGAAGCCGGCCAAACCATTGTTCAAGCCGGGCGGCCTGATTTACGAAATCGCCGTCAAACCTTTCACCATACTGCATCCGGACGTGCCGGCAAAGCAGCGCGGCACGCTGGGCGCCCTCGCCCATCCGGCCATCATCGCCCATCTCAAGCGGCTGCATGTCGACGCCGTAGAGCTGATGCCGATCGCCGCATGGATTGACGAACGGCACCTGCCGCCACTCGGCCTCACCAATGGCTGGGGCTACAATCCCGTCGCCTTCATGGCCCTCGATCCCCGCCTCGCGCCCGGTGGTGTCAAGGAATTGCGCGAGACGGTGGCAGCGCTGCATGCGGAGGGCATCGGCGTCATCCTCGATCTCGTCTTCAATCACACCGGCGAGAGCGACCGCTATGGCTCGACGCTGTCATTGCGTGGCTTCGACAATCCCGTATATTTCCACCATGACCCGAACCAGCCAGTTATGCTGATCAACGACACCGGCACCGGCAATACGGTTGCCTGCGATCAGCCGGCGACACGCCAGCTCATCATCGACAGCCTGCGCCATTTCGTGCTCCACGCCGGCATTGACGGCTTCCGTTTCGATCTGGCCACCGTGCTCGGCCGCACCGCCAAGGGTTTCGACCCAGAAAGCCTCACGCTGCGCTCCCTCTTTGCCGATGAGGTCCTTCAGGATCGCATCATGATTGCCGAACCCTGGGACATCGGTCCTGGCGGCTACCAACTCGGCAATTTTCCGGCGCCCTTCCTCGAATGGAACGATCGCGCCCGCGACGATCTGCGCTGCTTCTGGCGCGGCGATGACCACAAGATCGGCGATATCGCCACCATCTTTGCCGGCTCTTCCTCCGCTTTCGGCCGCGACGGCCGCACCCAGACCCGCAGCGTCAATTTCCTCGCGGCCCATGACGGCTTTACCCTGATGGACATCGTCTCCTACGCACACAAGCACAATGAGGCGAACGGCGAACACAATCGCGATGGCCATAACGAAAATTTCTCCTGGAACAACGGCGTCGAGGGCAAGACGGACGATCCGAACATCCTCGGCAAACGCCGCACCGACATCGAAGCGCTGCTGTCGACGCTCTTTTCCACGCGCGGCACGATCATGCTGACGGCCGGCGACGAAGGCGGACGCACCCAGCGCGGCAACAACAACGCCTATTGCCAGGACAACGACATCACGTGGATGGACTGGGCGACGCTGGACGAAGAGCTGATTGGCCATACCGCCTGGCTCGCAAGCCTCCGCCGCCGCTTTAGCGCCTTCAGCGAGATGGAATTTTTCAACGGCAACGGCGATGTCCTCTGGTTCTCTGCGAAGGGCACGGCAATGACCGTACCCGACTGGGAGACGCCGGATGCGAGCGTGCTCGGTATGGCGATCGGCACGCAGGACCGCGGCAGCGGCAAAAAGACCCGTCTCGCCGTGCTGCTGAACCGCACGAGAGAGGAACAACGCATCAAGCTGCCGGACTCAGGCAAAGCCGGCTGGTCGCTGCTGAACCCGAAGGAAACGACGACGGTTCAAGACGAGATCACCGTGCCGGCGCGTTCGGTCTGTTTCCTCATCGAAAACTGAGCCCGTTGACTTTCCGGTTTTATTCACCAGAAAGGTCGCAAGAAGCAGCAAAACCTGACGAGGATGAAATGCCCGGCGATATTTCGCTTGTTGAGATCATGAAGCTTGTCGGAACCGAGATCGGCGTTTCCGACTGGATCACGGTCGACCAGACGATGATTGATACTTTCGCCGACGCGACGCTCGACCACCAGTTCATCCATGTCGATCCCGAGCGCGCCAGGGCGGAAACGCCCTATGGCGGCACCATCGCCCACGGCTTTCTGACGCTCTCCCTGCTTTCGGCGATGAACTACAGCGGCCTGCCGAAAATTCGCGAGCAGACGATGGGCATCAACTACGGCTTCGAAAAGGTCCGCTTCATGTCGCCGGTCAAATGCGGCGCACGGGTGCGCGGCCATTTCGTGCTCGCCGAAACCCGGCTGCGCGGCGCCAACATGCTGATGCTGACCTATGACATCAGCGTCGAAATCGAGAACGAGCGCAAACCGGCCCTGACCGCGACCTGGACAACCATTTCACAGTTCGACCCGAAGGATCGGCCGGAAGCGTAAAGCCTCTTTCCACCTTCACCCCAACAGGGTCCGAAGGTCTTCCGCTTGCTGCGCTCGAAGCTATCGCTTTTCGCCCCTCGTCCCGCCTATTGGCGCCTTCTCCTCAAGGAGAAAAGGTATTTTGCGCATCCTCCGCGCCTTCGGCCAACAAACCGAAGGCGTAGTCGGAGAAGGAACGCCAGACTTCGAGGCGGAACGTCTCGTCATCAAGGCGGAGCAGCACGACTTCCGCCTTGCCGAACAGCGTGCGCGAGCAGCCCCCAACCGGGAAAACCTGCAGCGACAGATCCTGCGGGCAACCGGCGGCGAGGGTCGCTTCCGCGCCCGGGCCGGAAACGATGATCGCCGTGTTTCGGTGAGAGACATCGGCAGCCGAATGTAGAACGCCGGCGGAAGCGGCGAGGCGGACAAGGTCCGTGCCGTTCTCGTCGATGACCAGCCATTCGTCCGGTCCCAGCCACAAAGCATAGCGGCTATCGCTGCGGGCCGATGTCTTCGGCCGGCGCGGCAGGCTGAAACCGAGCACTGACGAGAGACCGTCGAGCGACTCCGCCGGTGCGCGCAGCGAAATACGGCTTGCGGGTACCGCGGGCGTCAGCCGGACTGTGGAGGAGCCGCCGTGGCGGCCGGCGAGCGGCAGTTTACGGGTTGCAACATCAGCCATTGATCCGGCCTCCTTCCTTGTCAAAGAACACCAGATCCGTCACTTCGACGGCAATTGTCTTATCGGGCATCGGCACGTAAAGCGTCTTGCCCATGCGCTCGCGCCCGCCGGCGACCAGCGCGAAGGCTATGGAGCGGCCAAGATTTTCCGACCAATAGGCCGAGGTGACATGGCCGAGCATGGTCATCGGCTTCGGCTCGTTCGGATCGGCGACGATCTGCGCGCCTTCCTCCAGCACCACCTTCGGATCGCGGGTAACGAGACCAACGAGCTGCTTGCGGCCTTCCTTGACGAGATCCGGCCGCTTCAGGCCGCGAATGCCGACAAAGTCCGTCTTCTTCTTCGAAACCGCCCAGGAAAGCCCGGCGTCATCAGGCGTCACCGTGCCGTCGGTATCCTGGCCGACAATGATGTAGCCCTTTTCTGCGCGCAGCACGTGCATGGTCTCGGTGCCGTAGGCGCAGGCGCCCATCGGCTCGGCCCGGGCCCAGACGGCTTCGAGCACCGACTGCCCGTAGTCCGCAGGCACGTTGATTTCGTAGCCGACTTCGCCCGTGAAGGAGACGCGGAACAGCCGGGCGGGCACGCCGCAGACCTTGCACTCGGCCACGCTCATATGCGGGAAGGCCTCGTCGGAAAGATCCTGCCCCTCGACCAGCGGCTCGACGATTTCACGCGCCTTCGGTCCCTGCACGGCGATAACAGCCCACTGCTCGGTGGTGGACGTCAGCCATACTTTGAGATGCGGGAACTCCGTCTGCAGATAGTCTTCCATGTGTTGCAGCACGCGCGGCGCACCACCGGTGGTGGTCGTCACATGGAACCGGTCGTCCGCCAGACGGCCGACGACGCCGTCGTCATAAACGAAGCCGTCCTCGCGCGTCATGATGCCGTAGCGGCAGCGGCCGGGCTTCAGCGTATCCCAGGCATTGGTGTAGAGCAGGTTCAGGAACTGCGCCGCATCCGGCCCGACCACTTCGATCTTGCCGAGCGTCGAGGCGTCGAATACGCCAGCCACTTCGCGTGCCGTTTTGCATTCGCGATTGACAGCCTGGTGCATCGTCTCACCGGCGCGCGGATAGAACCAGGCGCGTTTCCAGTTGCCGACATCCTCGAATATGGCGCCATGCGCCTCTTCCCAGGCATGCATCGGCGTCTTGCGGGCGGGGTCGAAGAGCGATCCGCGCGAATGGCTGATCAGCGTGCCGTAGGTCACCGGCGTATAAGGCGCGCGGAACGTTGTAAGGCCGACCTTCGGGATGTCTTTGTTGAGCATTTCCGCGGCAATTGCCAGGCCATGCATGTTGGAGAGCTTGCCCTGGTCGGAGGCCATACCGTTGGTGGTGAAGCGCTTGATATGTTCGATGGAATGCATGCCCTCGCGCACGGCAAGGCGAATATCCTTGGCGCAGACGTCGTGCTGGAAATCGACGAAAGCCTTGGCATTGGTATCGGGTCCCGCCCCCTCGGCCGCACCGATCATGCCGCCGGTCCATTCGAAGTCCTGTTCGGCCTGCAGCAGGATCTTCCCGCCCTCGCCGCTTGCTCCCGCAGCCCGCGCCATTAATTCGCCGGCGGCAAGCGATTCCTCGATCGCCGCCTGCAGCCCGTCCGTGCCATTGCAAGCACCGACGGAAAGACAATCCTGAACATAGGTGCCCGGCAGGAAACGCTGCTTCTCCGTATCGAATTTCAGCTTGCCGCGCGATTGCGAGAACAGATGCACCGAGGGCGTCCAGCCGGCGGATACGAGCAGCGCATCGATCGCGATCTTGCGCGAGCCCCTGCTGCCATTGCGCGCCACCGTCATCGAGGCGATGCGGAGCTTGCCGGAGGTGTCGATAACGGCATAGTCGGTCAGCACCTCGATGCCGAGCCGCTTCGCCTCGGCAAGCACAGCCTCACCGGGACGCGCGCGGCTGTCGACGATCGCCGCGACGGAGACGCCGGCGCGCTTCAGGTCGAAGGCGGCTTCATAAGCAGAGTCATGGGCCGTGTAGACGCCGATCCTGGCACCGACGGCAACACCGTAATGATTGAGATAGGTGCGCGCCGCAGATGCCAGCATGATGCCCGGGCGGTCATTGTTCGGGAACACCATGTGCCGTTCGATCGCACCCGTCGCCATGATGACGCGCTTGGCGCGGACCTGCCACAGGCGCTCGCGCGGCAGATGCCGGCCTGGCCTTGCGAGATGATCGGTGACACGCTCGGCGAGACCGATGAAATTGTGGTTGTAATAGCCGAACGCCGTCGTGCGGGTCAGCACTTCGACATTGTCCATCGACTTGAGCTTGGCGGCGACATCCTGAGCCCAGTCATAGCCCTGGACACCGTCGATCTTGACGCTGGCATCGAAGCGCAGCGCCCCGCCCGCTTCCGACTGTTCGTCGCAGAGGATGACTTTGGCGCCTGTCTCGGCTGCTGCGAGTGCGGCGGAAAGACCGGCAATGCCGGCTCCGACCACTAGCACGTCGCAATGCGCGTAGCGGCCGGCATAGTGATCCGGATCCTCCTCCGTCGGCGCAACGCCGAGACCGGCGGCGCGGCGAATGAAAGGCTCGTAGATGCTCTTCCAGGCGGCCTTCGGCCACATGAAGGTCTTGTAGTAGAAACCCGCGGCGAAGAAGGGCGACATGAGATTGTTGACGCCGCCGACATCGAAGGCGAGAGACGGCCAGCGATTCTGCGACTGCGCCTTCATGCCGTCGAAGACCTCCTGGACGCTGGCGCGCACGTTCGGCTGGCGGCGCGCGGAATCGCGGGAGATGTCGAGCAGTGCATTCGGCTCTTCCGCGCCGGCCGACAGGATGCCGCGCGGACGGTGATACTTGAACGAGCGGCCGACGAGATGAATGCCGTTGGCTAACAGCGCCGAAGCGACGGTGTCGCCCTCGAGCGCCGTGTAGCTTTTGCCGTCGAAGGTGAAGCGAGCGGTTCTGGCCGGCGTCAGACGGCCCTTGCCCGCAATACGGTTGGCGCCGCTCATTTCGCAAATCCCTCTTCTTGTGGTGCTTGTTCTTGTGGTGCTTGTTCTTGTGCCGGTTGTTCTTGCAGTTTGTGCTCTTGCACCACCGGCTCAGGGGCCGCGGGCAGCAGCGTCGAAATATCCGGCTTCGGCTCGCCGGCCTTGTAAGTCTTGTAAAAGCGGTCGCTCACCGTGTCGCGCGCAGCGTTGAAGAAGCGCCCGCAACCGTGGATATGCCGCCAGCGCTCGAAGATCAGACCCTTCGGATTGTCGCGCAGGAAGAAATATTCCTCGAATTCCTCATCCGAGATTTGGGCAATATTGGCCGGCCGCACAATATGCGCGTCGCCGGCGTTGCGGAATTCGAGTTCCGAACGCTCTTCCTCGCAATAGGGGCAGTAAATCAGCAGCATCGTTTTCTACCTGTGTTAAAGCTCGGAGCCGGAGATATTTGTCCCGGCAGGCTGGGCGCAGAACCGGCCCGGAAACGGGACCCTGTCACAACAGCTATCCCGAGAACCGTTGCCAGCATCAATGCGCCACGGCGGCCGCTGCCGCCTCGTCGATCAAACGACCGGTGCGGAAGCGTTCCAGATTCAGCCCGGCATTGAACCGATGCGGCTCATCGCGGGCGATGAGATGGGCGAAGAGATTGGCCGAACCCGGCGTCGCCTTGAAACCGCCCGTGCCCCAGCCGCAATTGACATAGAGCCCCGGCACCGGCGTCTTCGACTGGATCGCCGAACGATCCGGCGTGTTGTCGACGATACCGCCCCAGGAGCGCATCATCTTGACGCGACGGAACATCGGGAAGAGCTCGCAGATCGCATCCAGCGTATGGGTGATGATCTGCAGGCCGCCGGTCTGGCTATAGGAATTATACTGGTCGGTACCGGCGCCGATCACGAGTTCGCCCTTGTCGGACTGTGAAATATAGGCATGCACCGTGTTCGACATGACGACGCAGGGGAAGATCGGCTTCAGCGGCTCGGAAACCAGCGCCTGCAGCGGGCTCGACTGCAGCGGCACGCGGACGCCGGCCATCTGCATGACGACCGTCGTGTGCCCGGCGGCGGAAACACCGATCTTCTTGGCGGCAATAAAGCCCTTGGTCGTGTCGACACCGGTGACGCGGCCATCCGGTCCGCGACGAATGCCGGTCACTTCGCAATTCTGGATGATGTGCACGCCACGATCCGAGGCAGCACGGGCAAAGCCCCAGGCGACCGCATCGTGACGGGCCGTGCCGCCGCGCCGCTGCAGGGCGGCACCATTGATCGGGTAGCGCGCCGTCTTCGAAATATCGAGCGGCGGACAGTAGGCCTTGGCCTGCTCCGGCGTCAGCCATTCATTGTCGATGCCATAGAGGCGGTTGGCATGGATATGCCGCTTGAAGGACTGCTGATCGTGGATATTGTGCGACAGCATCATCACGCCGCGCGGCGAATACATGACATTGTAATTGAGATCCTGAGAAAGCCCCTCCCAGAGCTTCATGGAATGCTCATAGATGTGCATGCTCTCTTCGTAGAGATAGTTCGAGCGGATGATCGTCGTGTTGCGGCCCGTATTGCCGCCGCCGAGCCAGCCCTTCTCGATAACGGCGACATTGGTGATGCCGTGCTCCTTGGCAAGATAGTAGGCTGCACCGAGGCCATGACCGCCAGCGCCGACGATGATGACGTCATACTCCTTGCGCGGCTCAGGCGAGGTCCATTGAGCCTCCCAGCCCTTGTGAGCCCGCATCGCTTCCCTTGCCACGGCAAAAACCGAGTATTTACGCATTCGCCCTCAACTCCTTCAGGCAAGACGCCCTTTTCTGGGCCATACAAATCGCAAATCAAAAACCGACACAACGGCTCTTTTGCGACGCATTCACGACCGGCTTTCGACACGGTTAAAAAGAATAATAAAACCGCCGCCGCATTCCATAGGATTCTCGGATGATTTCGCCGTCAGCTATGGATGTGGAGGAACAAGCGCCGGGTCTCCGAGGGGACATTCTTGCCGGCTCGCGTCCCCGCCTGCTACGCGGGTGCGGCGGCGCCGTCTCAATTCACGCTCGACAAACTGCTTTTTCCTCTGCAAACTCACGATCTGGCTAGACTTTGACAAACCGATCTGCTATCCCGCCTTACCAATCGCAAGGCTGCGGCCGCGCGAACGTTATTGTTTTGCCTCCTGGCGCTGCAGTCGCCGCTGGCATCAACCAAACCAAAGGAACGTGATTCTCGTGCAGGTACTTGTCCGCGATAACAATGTCGATCAGGCTCTCCGCGCTCTCAAGAAGAAGATGCAGCGCGAAGGTATTTTCCGCGAAATGAAGATGCGCGACTATTACGAAAAGCCGTCGCAGAAGCGTGCTCGCGAGAAGGCAGAAGCTGTTCGCCGTGTTCGCAAGCTGGCGCGCAAGCGTGCACAGCGCGAAGGTCTGGTCGCACGCTAATCGTCGTTTTTTCGACGTTTTCAGATGCATGTCTGGCGGGGGCGAGTCGTTCGCCGCCGCCTTTTTGATTTATTGTCCGGGCAAACGGAATTAATCAAAACAGCCTGATATAACGCATGGGGAAAGCGAACCCGATAATGGCAATCACGACGTCCAAACAGTTCCGCTCTTCGAAACTGTCTGTTTTTGTTTTGAAGCGCGCTACTGCCTTGCCCGCTTTGGCTCTTCTCACTGCAATCGGCCTTTCCGGCTGCCAGACCGCCTCCACCGATACGGTGATCCGCATCGACAAGGCGCAGGGCTCTTCGGAAAACATCGCCTCGCTGACTTCGGTCATCAATGCCAATCCACAGGATCCGGAAGGCTATAACGTCCGCGGCACGGCCTATGGCCGCGGTGGCGAATTCAGCCGTGCCCTTGCGGACTTCAACCAGGCAATCCAGCTCAATCCGAAGTTCTATCAGGCCTACGCCAACCGCGCGCTCATCTATCGCAATATGGGCAAGCTGCCGGAAGCGGTCGCCGACTATAACGCCGCGCTGCAGATCAATCCCAATTATGATGTCGCCTATATCGGCCGCGGCAATCTCTACCGCCAGTCCGGCCGTGACAACGATGCTTTCAGCGACTACTCCAAGGCAATCAGCCTCGGCACGACGGACGGCCGCGCCTATAACGGCCGCGGCGTAATCTATCAGAAGCGTAATCAGCAGGATAAGGCGATCGACGACTTCTCCAAGGCAATCTCGCTGTCGCCGAACTCGCCCGAGCCCTATAACAGCCGCGGCATCTCCTATCTCGCGCAGAACGACGACGACAACGCGTTTGCCGATTTCAACCACGCGATCGACCTTAACAACAAGGTCGCCGAATCCTGGGCCAACCAGGCTTTCGTGTATGAGCGTCGGGGCGACAAGGCGAAAGCCCGCCGTTCCTATCAGCACGCCGTTAATCTCGATCCGAGCTACCAGCCGGCCAAGGATGGCCTGGCGCGTGTCGGAGCCGGCGCCTAAAATATTTGCAGGAAAAGCGCATGGCGCTTTTTCTGCCACAATTGCCAGAGAACAACAGTGGGCTGCCGCGCGATCACACGCCCGGCGGCTTTTCTTTGCGCTGTTGAACGCTTAGTCTCCCTCCGGCCCAACCTTCGGATAAGAGACACCGCATGCCTTCTCCCCAAGACATTATCGTCGTCGGCGCCGGCATCATCGGCGCTTCCATCGCCTGGCATTTGACGCGCAAGGGCGCATCCGTCACCGTGATCGCGGCAAAGGCCGGAGGCGAGGCAACGCCGAGTTCTTTCGCCTGGATCAATGCCAGTTGGGGCAATCCGGAATTCTATTTCCATTTCCGACGCCGCTCGATGGCAGAATGGTCGCGGCTGGCGACTGATCTTCCCGGCCTGCCGCTTTCCTGGTGCGGCGGGCTCTGCTGGGATCTACCGGAAGCCGAATTGGAGGCCTATGCCGCGCGGCAGCGCGGCTGGGGCTATGGCATAAAGCGGATCGATCGCGAAACAAGCGCTGCCCTCGAGCCCAATCTCGCCAATCCGCCCGCTTTTGCGCTTCACGTTGCCGAAGAAGGCGCCGTCGAACCGGTTGCCGCCGCCAATTTGCTGTTGGAGGACGCCGCCCGCCATGGCGCGACCCTGTCCTATGGCACGGCGGTCAAACGGCTCCTGCGGGAAAATGGCAGGATTACGGGCGTCGAAACGACGGGCGGAGTGCTGCTTTCCGATCATGTCGTTCTTGCCGCCGGCGCCGGCACCGCGGCACTCGCCGCATCCGTCGGCACCGATGTGCCCATCGAAACGCCGCCGGGCCTGATCGTTCATTCCCGTCCCAGCCTCCGATTGCTGAATGGCCTCGTTATGGCGCCTGAGTTGCACATGCGCCAGACGATGGAAGGCAGGGTCATTGCCGGCAGTGATTTCGGCGGTACCGATCCGGGCGAAAAGCCGCAAGAAGCCGCGGACGAACTTTTTGCCAAGGTCAAAGCCACGCTGCGTGGCGGCGACAAGCTCGAACTCGATTTTTATACGATCGGCTATCGTCCCACGCCGAAAGATGGCTTCCCGATCATCGGCGGCGTCGATGGCGCGCCCGGCCTTTATCTCGCGGTCCTGCATTCCGGCGTTACATTGGCGCCGCTCGTCGGATCGGTTGCGGCGGCGGAGATTGTCGGAGGCGATCCCGACCCTCAGCTTGCGCCATTTCGCCTGTCGCGATTCGCGCCCACAAGCGAATGACTGCTCAGCTTCAAAGTGTCTGGTATCACTTACGATTTAACGGCGGTGACTTTTCATATGTTGCAACGCAATTTACCGAGCCCTAACATGGCACTTTCGAGAGCATGCTGCTCGGGTAAAAGCATGGGGGCGCTCGACATGATGATCAAGACCGTTATTCCCCTTTCGGTGGACGCTTTTTATTCCTGTGGTGGTCCGATCGGTTGATCGCACCATGAGAAAGCCACGTTTCCCAAAGGCTTCCATTGGGGCTTATCTGATCGCCATAGCACTGGCGATTGCTTTGCCGATTCTCGCTTTCGTGGCATTGCTGCTGGTGCAGCTCGAGAACAACGAACGCGATGTTCTGAAGCGCGATACGGTTCAGGACGCCCAGGCTCTGGCGCGTACCATCGACCGGCAATTGCAGGACATGGCGACGACCCTGCGTCTGCTCTCATCCTCGCCGGAATTGGAGCGCAATGATATCGTCACTTTCTTCGACCGAACAGAGACGGTGCTGCGTACCGATTCGTTGTTCGTCCTGCTTTTGGACAAGGACGGTCAGATGCGGCTAAATACACGCTGGCCGCTCAGCAAGCCGCTCGGTAAGACCGGCAACCCGGCCGCCCTGCAATCGGCGCTGAATTCGGGCCGCATCGAGGCGTCGGACGTCTTTGTCGGATCGATCGTCCGCCGCTGGGTCTACAATGTCACCCTGCCGCTCGATCATTCGCCGGCCGGTGCGGCCCTCGCCATGACCCAGGATGCCGATGAACTCGCCAAGCTCGTGACGACCGATGCCCTCGCGCCGGGCTGGTCGGCGGCCGTCATCGATAGTTCCGGCCACATCGTTGCCGGCAGCGGCCCGGCCAATCATTCCCCCGGCGATCCGTTCAACAAGGATATTCTCCCGAAACTGATTGCCTCAAGCGGCGTCTATCAGGATGAGAAGGTCCTGCCGCACTCCCTGCTTGGTTATGCGCAAATTCCCGGCTGGTCGTGGAAAGCCGTTGTGTGGGGTCCTATTGCCCCGGCGCAGGCTTCGCTGATGAGCACTTGGCGCTTTCTGATCTATGGTGGCGTAACCCTGTTGTTGATCGCGCTGATCGCGGTCTACGCGCTGGCGCGCCAGGTGCGCACCACTATCCAGAACATCGCCGATATGGCAGACCGCATGGGGCGGGGCGAAATCGTCTCGCCGATCGAGACCAGTGTCATCGAGGCCAATCAGATGGCGATGGCACTTTCCAACGCATCCTTCGATCGCAGCGAAACGGAAGACCGGCTGCATTTCGTCATGCACGAGCTTGTTCACCGCACCAAGAATCTGCTTGCGCTCGCCCAGGCAATGACCCGCCAGCTCGCCCGGCAAACCGACAGTGTCGACACTTTTCAACGCGCCGTCGCCGACCGGCTGGAAGGGCTGGCACGCTCGATAGAGGTGCTGACCAGCGAACAATGGTCCGGCGTGTCGCTGCGCCGGGTGATCGATATTCATCTCGCCACCTTCCTTCAGGGACCGCAGCAACTCGACATAAGGGGCCGAGATTTCCTGCTGAAGCCGGAAGCCGTGCAGAACCTCGGCTTGATTCTGCACGAGCTGGCGACGAATTCGGTGAAATACGGCGCGCTCTCCGCTCCCGAAGGCAAGATCACCATCGAATGGACCGCCGCCGACGGCGAAATCGGGCAAATGCTTCGCTTCACCTGGACGGAAAGCGGCGGCCCGACTGTCAAGACGCCGACAATCACCGGCTTCGGCACGACCGTCACCAAGGCGCACGCGGCCGCCGCTTTCAGCGGCAGCGTCGAGATCGATTTCCGTGCGACAGGGCTCGTCTGGGTGCTGAACGCGCTGCGCAGCACCATGGAACGCGAGCGCGAGCGGACATAACTCGCCGCGCCCGGAACATTCAACCGATAGCAACCGTTCCAGCTTCGTCATTGGTCAATCCAGAGGAGAAAGACCATGCTGAAGCACGTTCTACTGGCCTCCGCAGCACTATCCGCCGCGGTATGGGCTGCCCCTGCAAATTCAGCGGACTACGCTACCCTCGGCACGCTCACCTGCACGTCGGAAGGTTCCACCGGTATGATCATCATGTCGCAGAAGAACCTGATGTGCACGTTTGAACCGAGCGGCGGCGGGCCGATTGCGCGTTATGCCGGCATGATCCAGAAATACGGCGTCGATCTCGGCATTACCGGCCGCAGCGTTATGATCTGGGCCGTACTTGCCAAAACCGGCACGCCATTCACCGACATCGCACTGGCCGGCGAATATTACGGCGTCGGCGCCGATGCCAGCGTCGCAGCCGGTGGCGGCGCCAAGGTCATTGCCGGCGGCACCAACAGGGCCTTTATGCTGCAACCTCTCAACGTTCAGGCCCAGGAAGGCGTAAATGTCGCCATTGGCGTTGAGAAGATGACGCTGGCACCTGCTTCCATTTGAGCAGCTTTCTATTGATCTCTTGGCGTGAATCGCAGTCTCAGCATTTTGCTTCTCGCCACGATGGCCGACCTTATCTGCTCGAAAAAAGCTTCGGGCAGAAATCCGTAGTCAACACGGCCGGATGCGTCCGGCCGTTCACGGAGATCATATCCCGGCCAGACAAATCGATTAAGCTCGGTGAGACGCACCCAGTGCCTCTCTCCATCGAGACCGAGTTTTTTGCAGATTTCCCTCGGAATTTCTAGGGATGCCGTTGGATCACCATCAGCAGGTTTGGAATGGGTTATTGGAACAACGACGGTTTGAACGAGAAAGCTATCTTTGATTTTCGCAGCTAATACGATCGCGCAAGGCCGATCCTTTGCTGCTTCGTAGATAGCTTGCTCGTGCTCACTGCTCCAGAGAAACGCATAACGGATGACAAGGCCCGGCGCCGGATCGGGATATTTCACTTCGGAACGACACCATATTGAGCATTCTCAATATCGGATATCGTTTCATCATCCAGTTCGCCGACGATCAGAACTTCACGCTCCCTGCGCTTCAGCAGCTCATAATGAGCGAGTTCACTGGCAGAGAGATAGCCACCAACCACACGGCCATGACTAGTGATCTCGATGACCTTGGCGGCAATCGCTTCATCTTGATATTTTGCGAAACTTCTCGAAAAATCTGTTGCGGAAACTCTCAAAACCTCAGCCATGCCAGTATCCTTCCTCTAATGTGTAAAATACGAATTTTACACATTTCGTCAAGGTTTGGCGAGCTGGATCACTACTCATTCATCGCCTTGACGATCTCCTCGGTGACCTTTTTGGCGTCACCGAGCAGCATCATCGTGCCGTCCTTGTAGAACAGCGTGTTGTCGATACCGGCATAGCCGGAGCCGAGCGAACGTTTGACGAAGAGGCAGGTCTTGGCCTTGTCGACGTCAAGGATCGGCATGCCGTAGATCGGCGACGTCTTGTCGTCGCGTGCAGCCGGATTGGTGACGTCGTTGGCGCCGATGACATAGGCGACATCGGCCTGGGCAAATTCAGAATTGATGTCTTCCAGCTCGAAGACTTCGTCATAGGGAACATTCGCCTCGGCCAGCAGCACGTTCATATGGCCCGGCATGCGGCCGGCGACGGGATGAATAGCGTATTTCACGTCGACGCCATTCGCCTTCAGCTTGTCCGCCATTTCGCGCAACGCATGCTGCGCCTGCGCCACTGCCATGCCATAGCCCGGCACGATGATGACTTTTGATGCATTGGCCATCAGATAAGCGGCATCTTCCGCCGAACCGAGTTTCACCGTCTTGTCGCTGTTATCGACGCCGCTAGAAGCCGTCTCCCCGCCGAAACCGCCGAGAATGACGGAGATGAAGGAGCGGTTCATGCCCTTGCACATGATATAGCTGAGGATCGCGCCCGATGAGCCGACCAAAGCGCCGGTGATGATCAGCGCCAGATTGCCGAGTGTGAAACCAATGCCAGCCGCGGCCCAGCCGGAATAGGAGTTCAGCATCGAGACAACGACCGGCATGTCAGCGCCGCCGATCGGCACGATCAGCAACACGCCAAGCGCCAGAGCTAGGGCGACGATTGCCCAAAAATGGAAGTGGCTTTCGCTGATTGCCAAGCCGACGATAAAGAACAGGATCAGCGCCAGCAGCACGGCGTTGATGATATGCCGGTTCGGCAGCAGGATCGGCTTGCCGGACATGCGGCCGTCGAGCTTCAGGAATGCGATGATCGAGCCGGTGAAGGTCAGCGCGCCGATCGCAACGCCGATCGCCATCTCGACGCGTGCCTCATGGTGGATCGAACCGATCGCGCCGATGCCAAAGGAGGACGGCGTATAGAGCGCCGCGGCGGCGACCAGCACGGCCGCCAGACCGACCAGCGAATGGAAACCGGCGACGAGTTGCGGCATCGAGGTCATCGGGATGACGCGGGCAATATAGGCCCCTGCCCCGCCGCCGATGGCGAGGCCGAGGATAATCAGCACGAAGCCGCCGAAGGAGGGTGTCGCGAGAACCAGCGTCGTCGCAATGGCGATACCCATGCCGATCATGCCGTAGAGATTGCCACGGCGGCTGGTGGCCGGATGCGACAGGCCGCGCAACGCCAGGATGAACAACACGCCGGAGACGAGATAGAGGAAGGCCGCGA
Organism: Rhizobium sp. BR 362; assembly: GCF_036528765.1. Taxonomy (NCBI): domain Bacteria; kingdom Pseudomonadati; phylum Pseudomonadota; class Alphaproteobacteria; order Hyphomicrobiales; family Rhizobiaceae; genus Rhizobium; species Rhizobium sp. BR 362. The sequence continues at coordinate 155,406 of NZ_JARWGH010000006.1, forward strand.
TATTGCTCAGCATGCCGCCCTCACTTGTCTTTCTTCTTGTACATCGCCAGCATGCGCTGGGTGACAAGGAAGCCGCCGACGATGTTGACCGAGACGAGCACCAGCGCCACGAAGCCGAAACCGGTGGCAAGCCCGCTGGCGGAAATGCCGACCGCCAGAAGCGCCCCGACGACGATGACCGAAGAAATCGCATTCGTCACGGCCATCAGCGGCGTATGCAAGGCGGGAGTGACCGACCACACGACGTAATAACCGACGAAGATTGCCAATGCGAAGATCGCCAGCTCGAATACGAAGGGATCGATCGCACCGCCCGAGGCAGCGCTGACGGATTCCGGCGCCTGCGCAGCAGCGGTCGTCACGGCGGTGACGGCGTCATTCAATTGCTGGAGCGCTTGATCCATTGCTTGGCTGGCCATCTACAGATCTCCCTTGTTGACCGTCGGCTGATCCGGGTCGACGAAATTCGGGTGTACGACTTCGCCGCCATCGGTCAGCATCGTCGCCTTGATCAGCTCATCGGCCCGGTTAAGCCCGAGGCTCTTGCTGTTCTTGTCGACCATCGTTTCCAGAAAGGTGACGAGGTTCTTGGCATAGAGAGCGGACGCGCTTGCCGGAATGCGGCCGGCCAGGTTGGGATATCCGATCACCTTGACCCCCTCTACATCGGCGACGGACCCGAATTCGACGCCTTCAATATTGCCGCCGCGTTCGACGGCGAGGTCGACGGCAACGGCACCGGGGCGCATCGCCTTCAGCATCTCGTGGCTGACAAGCCGCGGCGCCGGTCGTCCGGGAATCAAGGCCGTGGTGATGACGATATCCTGCTTGGAGATATGTTCGGCCACCAGCGCAGCCTGCTTGGCCTGATAGTCTTTCGACATCTCCTTGGCATAGCCGCCGGCCGTTTCCGCCGCCTTGAACTCTTCATCCTCGACGGCAATGAATTTGGCGCCGAGCGAGGCGACCTGCTCCTTGGCGGCAGGACGAACGTCCGTCGCCGACACCTGCGCGCCCAATCGTCTCGCTGTTGCGATCGCCTGCAGCCCGGCGACGCCGGCACCCATGACGAAGACCTTTGCCGCCGGCACGGTACCGGCTGCCGTCATCATCATCGGCAAGGCCCGGTCATAAACCGCGGCTGCCTCGATCACCGCCTGATAGCCGGCAAGATTGGCCTGCGATGACAATACGTCCATCGACTGCGCACGGGTGATGCGCGGCATCAGCTCCATGGCAAAGCCCGTCAGCCCGGCGCGCGCCATGTCGGCAAGCGCTGCTTCGTTGCCGTAGGGATCCATGATGGCGATAACGATCGCGCCACTCCTGTAACCGGCGATCTCTTCGCTGGTCGGCCGGCGCACTTTGAGAATGACATCGGCCCGGGCGGCATCCTGAGCGAAGCCGATACGCGCGCCGACAGCTTCGTATTCGCTATCCGGAATGCGCGACAGAACGCCGGCGCCGGCTTCGACCACGATGTCAAAGCCAAGGCCCTTCATTTTTTTCACCGTTTCGATGGACGCCGCGACACGCGCCTCATCAGCCACCGTCTCCTTGGCGACGAAAACCAGATTGCCCAACGATACCACCTCGCGTCAAACGACAGCGCCACTGGATGCAGCGGCGCAATAGCCTGCAGAATCAGGCTGGGATTCCGGGAAAGGCGCGGGCCGAATGGCCCTGCATCGATCAGCGCGCTGGAAAATCAGCGCACAAGTATGGTGCCGACGACTGAAAGAACGATGAAAATAAGCAGGCCGCCGAGGAAGCCGGCATGACCGAAGAAACCGGCTGCCATTGCGATCAAAAGCGCGGCGATGATCGCAGATCCGACCCTGGCGACGAGAAGAAACCCATGATAGGTCTTGTCATGCTCCCTGTAATCCATCGGAGCACCGGTTTCGACCGGTCCGGCTTGATGTTCGGCCATTTAAAATCTCCCCTCAATGCACTCCCCGACCGGCCTTGCAATCGCCCGTCGGCTGGAGTTCGGCCTCGAAAGCTGCGGTGATTCTCGAAGAAGCACCGCAGCCAAATTTCCTCAATCGAGGCGTTACACAAAGCGGCGAAAAATGCAATGCACGAGAACGCCGCAGAGGCCCGATAAGGCTCAGCCGAATTGCTGCCGGCCAACGGTGCGGCCGCCCGCGGCCAATCGCGCCGTTGGCAAGATCGTCAACGGGTGCGTGCCGCCGTCGGCGCCGCGGGAGAACATCATCCGCCGCTCATAGGGTTCCGAATTGAAAAAGGCATATCGTTGCATCAGCTTGCCGCGAATTTCCTTCGACCGCGAAGCAAGCAACGTCAGTTCGAAACCATAGGTTTCCGTCATGCGCGGCGGCACGATGGTATCGGCATAAAAGACACGCTTGTAGAAGGCGGCATGCGCCGGGCGGATGTGCTGCATGACGCGATCTGTGTCGAAATAGATCGCGCCGACGATTGCCGGTCTCAGCGTCAAATAAGGCAAAGCGGGCATTTCGAGCTCGAAATCAGGATCGATGGCGAAGCGCGCCGGATCGATCAACGTCATGCCGGCATCGAGAAAGGCATGGATTTCATCGGGAAAAATGCCGGTCGACTGGCAAACGCGATGATCCGGCGTGACATGGTGTATCCGCACCGTACTCACCAGCTCTTCGTAATAATAGACGCCGAAAACGTAGGCCTGCTCGTCGAAATCGATGTCGTCGATCATGCTCTTGGCAGCAACCGGCAAAACCGCACGCGCTTTATAGGCTTTGTAACGCAGGCGGGCGACATCCTCCATGTCCTCGCTGCTCTCAATCCGGCGGTATTCAACATGATCAAGCACCTCCATTAGCTTGCCGGCGAAGCTATTTTGCAAAGTACTCATATAAGACATGATCCGTTATCCATTAACTTTAACGGATCATTATTGGTATTAACTGAAAAATTGATCAATATTAGATTTAATTTTTATTAATTATTTGTTCGTTAAGGTTAATTTTTCATCTAATGATACCGGTATAGATTCGAATATTCAAAGGTTCTTATTTATTAATTATTGCAGCTAAACTGGCCGTTCTATTCGCGGCGCAGCGAAGAACCTGACGTTACGTGAAGCAAAGAAGTATCGGTCACAGAACATCTACCCGCGGTCAAAACTGCGGAGTTCTACTAAGAGCTTGAGTTCGGTTGAAAGGCCGCGGCGAGCACGAAGAATGCGGACGCCCCCTGACGAAGTCTAGGCCACATTATCCTGCCGCATGGCCGGCTGGTGGCGGCGGAGATTATCCACCATCTCGGCGATGCTATCCCGCGGCACGGGGACTGAAAACACGTAGCCTTGGATGATGTCGGCTAAATCATACTGTTCAATGAGCGATAGTTGCTCCGGCGTTTCCACGCCCTCGATGACGATTTCCAGACTGAGAGCCCGTGAAAGATCGGCAATGCCGCACAGGAGCTTGAAACGGCGGCTGTCCGTGGTGATGTCCCGTACGAAGGAGCGGTCGATCTTGACGATATCCACAGGCAGCGTATCGAGGTAGCTGAGGCTGGAGAAGCCGGTACCGAAGTCATCGATGGCGATAGTGATGCCTTTGGCGCGCAGATCGGTAAGGATGGATCGCACGGTCGCAAGTTCGTCCATCAAGCAGCTTTCGGTGACTTCCAGATGCAGCCGCGAGGGGTCCAGTCCCGATGCATCGAGCGCTTCCATGACCATGGTGACGATTTCGTTGCTGCGCAGGTCCTGCGCCGAGAGGTTGACGGAAACCGAGATCGACTGCGGCCAGGTGGCGCAGTCACGGCATGCCTGGTTGAGCATGAAGCGGGTGATGCCGGTCACGATGCCCATTTCCTCTGCGATCTGCACGAACACATTAGGCGGAATCGAGCCCTTTTCCGGATGCACCCACCGCGACAGGGCTTCGCAGCAATCGATGCGACTGCCATCCGGCTTGAACATCGGCTGATAGACGGCATGCAGCTTGCCGCCCTCGATTGCCTCGCGCAGATCCTCTTTCAGTTTCTGCCGCTCGACGTAGCGGGCATCCATCTCCTGCTCAAAGGCCGAGCAGCCACCCTTCATCCGCGACTTGGTCTCGAACAGCGCCAGGTCGGCCTTGATCTGCCATTCCTCCGGACGGAACTCGCGGCTGGACATGGTCACATAGCCGCCGCTGAAGGAAACGCGGAGACTATTGCGGTCGACATCGTAGAGACCGGCCATGGCGGCGTGCAGCGCCCGCATGCGGCTGTCCAGATCCGGCTCGCCATCTTCGTTCGGGAAAAACAATACAAATTGATCCCCGACGAGGCGAGCGGAAAGCGCCATGTCTCCCGCCCTCTCCTTCAGCCGCGCGGCGATGGCGACCAGCAGCCGATCGCCAATAAAATGTCCCTTGGTATCATTGACGTGCTTGAAGTCGTCCACATCGAGAACCATAAGGCCGATCTGGCCCTCTTGGGCGCGAGTGGCCAGCTTTTCTTTCACCATATCGACGAAATATTCGCGGTTGGGCAAACCGGTCAGCGGGTCGAAGCGCACCATATGCAGGATCTTGCGCTCGGCGCGAATACGTGGCGTCACATCTTCGAAAATCAGAATGACAATGCCATCTGCGCGACGGCTTGCCGAAAATTCCAAAAACAGATCCTCATTGAACTGAATGAGGGTGCGCGATAGCGAGCCGCTGACGAGCTGCGCCATCTGCCGTTGGATCAGGCCGGGCAGCGAGCCGTCGATGAAGGCATGGCGGGCGCCGTAGCGCAGCACGACATCGAACTCGCAATCCCGGAGCTGCTCCTGATGCGCAAGGTTCAAGAGCTCGCAAGCCTTGCGGTTCACGACCAGGATGCGATTGTCGGCATCCAGCATGAACAGACCATGCGTCATATTGTTGAGCGCCGTGTCGAACCGGTCGGCAATCAACGATATCTCGCGCGAAGCGATGACATTCTTGTAAAGGAATTCGCGCACGCCATTGGCCATTGAGCGCGTGGTCAACCCGAAGGGCACGAGCATGATCGAGACGATGGACTTGTAGAGCTGTTCCGACATCAGGCAGGCGACGATAATCGGCAGGCAGCAGGCCATGGTCTGCAAATCGATCGCCTTTTGCGAACCATAATTGCGGCCGACGATCGACACCATCGATGCCATGGTAACCGCGATGCAGATGAACTCTGCCAATGGGTCCTGGACGATCAGGATCGCATAGCCGCTGCCAATGCCGAGAATACCTGCCGTTGCGGCGGCACCGAGCACATAGCGCGTTTCCCAATGAGCGATATCGGCGCGCGAAAAGGCGTGTTTATTGGCAGCGTCGAACTGCCAGAACGAATGCATGCGGAAAGCGAAAACGGCGGCAAAGGCGAGACAAAGACCGAGATAGATGCCGGCACCCGTGCTCAGAAACACGATGACATAAGTCAGGATGTGAACGAACACACCCGTAAACAGCGTTTTACGGTTTCCGAAAAGCGAACTTACGAACGACAGATAAACATCTGTCGGCACGGTGTCCGGGCTTTGAGGCTTCATTCAGAGTTCCCCTGATGCGGCAGGCACTCTAGTTGAAACTTTTTAAAATTTGATTGCCCAAATAGGGGCTATCTGGACGGATTTTCTAATCATCTCGGTTACTTACACTTATTTTGAGTGAGATTTTGCATCGTATTCGTGCAATCAGCTAAAACTGATTCTACTCAGGCTATATTTCTTCAATCATTAATTACTAAAACAACAGGTAGTGAAGTAAGGACGCGGACGACTAGAGTTTGCCCGCTCTCTGCTGGATCATCATAAAAGTATCGAAAGTGTATTCCGAAAGTTGCATCCAAAGATAGGCGTCCTTCTTGTAAGCAACTTGATCGTCATAGATCCGCTTGAAATAATTGTTCGATTTCGAAAGATCACTATAGATTCCCATCGCCGCCTGGAAGCAGGCCTCGAGAATTTCCTGGCTGAACGGCCGCAGCGTCACGCCCTGTTTGACGATCTCCTTCAATGCCTGCGGATTTTTCAGATCATACTTGGCCAGCATGTTGGTATTGGCGAAGGCGCAGGCGTCCGCAAGGATCGTCTGATAGGTCTTCGGCAGCGCGTTCCATTTTTCCAGATTGAAGAAGGCGTGCACGACAGCGCCTCCCTCCCACCATCCCGGGTAGTAATAATATTTGGCGATCTTCTGAAAGCCGAGTTTCAGATCGTCATAAGGGCCGACCCACTCAACCACGTCGATCGTACCCTTCTCGAGTGCGGCATAGATGTCATTGATGGGAATATCCTGTTGCGGCACGACGCCGATCTTTTCGATGACCTTTCCGGCAAGGCCGGCAATACGCATCTTCAGGCCCTTGAGATCATCAAGCGTATTGATCTCCTTGCGAAACCAGCCGCCCATCTGCACCCCGGTATTGCCCGCCGGCAGGCCGAAAATGCCTTGCGTGGCGTAAAACTCGTTCATCAGCTTGTTGCCGTTGCCCTGGTAGAACCAGGCATTGGTGAGCCGGGCATTGAGGCCGAAGGGAAGAGCGGTGCCGATGGCATAGGTCGGGTCCTTGGTCCAGAAATAATAGGAACAGGTGTGCGCCGCATCGACCGTCCCGGCGCTCACCGCGTCGGCCGCCTGCGCGCCGGGCACGATCTCACCGGCTTCAAAGGTCTGGATGACGAAATTGCCGCCGGTCGCGTCCGAAACATGCGTCGCAATGTCCTCCGCACCGCCATAGATCGTATCGAGGCTCTTCGGAAAGGAGGAGGTCATCTTCCAGTTGATCTTCGGATATTCCTGCGCCACGGCGGGACTGGCAAGCGCCGAGGCTGCCGCGCCCGCGCCAAGCGCTCCGGCCTGCCTGATGAACGAACGGCGATCCATCGAAACCTCCCGTACAGATGGCGTTGCGGGAAAGATGCTCTCCCGATCATGGCGCAAGCGATGGAGCTAATCACGCCATGCCTTGTCTTTCAAGGTTGCTTTTGCACTGCATTATGGCGATTCCTGTACATCGTCATGACGAACGGAAACAAAGCCTGCCCGCAACCAATCCGCGTTGCCGAAGGATGGCCTTTTGCGTAGATTTGACCGCCCTCGGCATTGACACCATATTCATGCTTGGGGTTCAACGATCCCCACAGTTTCGCATTTCTCCGGAGCCTTTCATGCCCAGACCGATCGTCGCCATTCCTGCCGATTTCCGCGAATTCGATGGAGTGACTTGGCATGCGGTGCAACAGCAGTACATCCGGGCGGCCATGAAAGCTGCGGAAGTGACGGTACTGATCGTCCCGGCGCTGGAAGACGGCAATGACATCGACGCCATTCTCGACCGCGTCGACGGCCTGCTTGTCTCCGGATCTGCTAGTAACGTCCATCCCTCGCTTTATGGCAAGGAAGCGCGGGAGAGCGACGGCCCCTTCGATCAGGCCCGTGACGCCACGTCGCTGCCGCTCATTCGCCGCGCCATCGATCGTGCCATTCCGATGCTCGCAATCTGTCGCGGCATTCAGGAATTAAATGTTGCGCTGGGCGGCACGCTCGCCAGCGAAATCCAGGAGCAGCCGGGCATCTGGGATCACCGCAAGCTACAGAATGTCGATCGCGACACGATGTATTCGATCCGCCAAAGCGTGTTCGTCAAGGAAGGCTCCTGCATCGCTGGCGTCATCGGCCCCGGCGAAGTGCGCGTAAACTCGCTGCACCGCCAGGCAATTGCCGAAACGGCGCCGCGGCTGCAAGTGGAAGCCATCGCCGAGGACGGCACGATCGAAGCCGTCTCGGTCATCGCCGCCAAGGCCTTCGCGGTTGGCGTCCAGTGGCATCCGGAATATTGGGCGGAAACGGATTCGTCCTCACGCAAGCTGTTCGCCGCCTTCGGTGATGCGGTGCGCGATTATGCGGCGCGCAAGGAGCAGTGTTTAGCTGCCCCTCTCCACCACCAGGCCGTTTAATCAGCCTCTTGCCTTCACGGGGGTTTCCGGCACCGGCGTCGGGACGTTGCCGTTGCCGAACCATGCAATGATATTCTCCGTCACGAGATCTGCCATGGCGTTGCGCGTCGGCACGGAGGCGGACGCAACATGCGGCAGCAGCGAGACATGCGGCAGAGAAAGATAGGCTGCAGGGACGTGCGGCTCATCGTAGAAAACATCGAGGCCGGCGGCACCAAGCGTGCCGTTCCGAAGAGCTGCGATCAGCGCGTCGTCATCCACCGACCAGCCCCGGCCGACATTGATGAACACGCCCTGGGGTCCCAGCGCCGACAGGATCTCCGCGTTGATGACCTTGTGCGTTTCCGGCGTCCTCGGAACGATGGAGATCAGCGTATCCACCGATTGCGCCATCTCCTTGAGGGTCGGATAATAGTCGTAAGGCAACGAGTCGCGCGGCGAGCGCGTGTGATAGCCGATCTTCACCTTGAAAGGCTCCAGCCGTCTGGCAATCTCCAGACCGATGCGGCCGAGACCGTAGATGCCGACGCGACGCCCCTTCAGGGAGAAGGGCGAGAGCGGAAAGGCCCCCTCCTTCGCCCAGCGTCCCTCGCGCAGCCAGGTTTCCGCATTCGGAAACTGCCGCAGTGTGTTCAGCAGCAAGGCGATGGCCGTATCGGCCACCTCATCGTTGAGCACGTCGGGCGTGTTCGTGACCACGATGCCTTTCGAGGCCGCATGCCTGACGTCGATGCCATCGTAGCCAACCCCGAAATTGGCGATGACCTCGATATTCGGGAAGGCATCCATCCAAACGGCATTGAAACCGCCAGCCACCGCCACACCACGCACACGCGCCGCCGTTTCGGCATCGATCTTTGGGCTCTCGTCCTGGTCGAGCGCGATGATATCGAAGCGGCCTTTGAGGGTTTCGAGAACGCGCGGATGTATCTTCCCCGGAACGAGGACGGCGATTCGATTATCGGGCATGATCTTTCCTCTTGAAGATGCGGTTCGGCGCTATTGGCGCGCCTGGTAGGGAGATGTCGATTGACGAATGCGCATTTCCGGCTTGATGAGATGAATACCGTCCGGCTCGTGGCTGCCCGCCAGCCTATCCAAAAGCGCGCGCGCCGCAAGCCTTCCGACTTCCGCCTGGCCGTTCCACACCGTCGTCAGCGCCGGCGTCGCGATCGCGGCTTCCTCCAGATCGTCATAGCCGGTCACCGAAATATCCTTGCCGGGGACAAGGCCGGCGCGGGAAATGCCGTTCATCAAGCCGATGGCCACGAGATCGTTCCAGCAGACGGCGGCCGTCGGCTTCTGCGGCAATGACAGGAGATTAACCGCGGCCTCGAACCCGCCCTGTTTCGAGCGGGCACCGGGAATGCGCAGGTCGGGATCGACCTCGATACCCGCCTTGCGCAGAGCGTTCACATAGCCTTGATAGCGGTCGCGGCCGGTCGAGGTCTGATCCGTGCCGCCGATCATCGCGATGGTGCGGTGACCGAGGCTGATCAGGTGATTCGTCGCCAATGAAATGCCGTAGCTGTCGTCGCCGCGAAAGGTTGGCAGGTCTAGCCCTTCCATCGAACGGGCGACGAGAATGGCGGGCATGCCATTTTCCTCCGCCATATCGAAATCCTCCGGCGGCGTGCCGATTGCCGGCGACATGATGATGCCATCGCCGCCGAGCTGCAGCAGGGTTTCGACGAAGGTCCGCTGCTTCTCGACGGAATCGTAATGGTTGGAAAGGATAAAGGTGTGACGGCTGCGGTCGAGCTCGCTCTCGATCGCCTTCAGGATCTCGCCGTAGAACGGGTTCATGATGTCGTGAACGACGACGCCGATGATCCCAGACCGCGATGTCCTCAGACTCGCAGCGCGGCGGTTATAGATATAACCGAGCGTGCGCGCCTGGTCCTTGATCTTCTCGCGCGTGTTCACCGCCACCAGCGGACTGTCGCGTAAGGCAAGGGATACGGTCGCCGTTGAAATACCCAGCGTTTCTGCAATGGTTGAAAGCTTTATCTTTTGCGCCATGCGCTCCTCCCCTCGTGAAACGCAGCAAATATGCAATCCCGACATCTCACGATATCGAAATTTAAAAACTTTAATTAAAAGCTTAAATCGCGCCGCGCAACTCGAATCCTCAAGGATTCTCAGAATTCCCCATCATCTTCGTTATGATCGCCGGCCTGAAGATTGCCGTCGATCGCCTTTAATAGGCGCACGAGCGAACGGACATCCTTCTCTGAAAAACCGCGGGTAGCGAGCTCGTCGCAAGCCGCCGCCGAGCTGGTGATCTCCGTGACGCTGTTGCGTCCGGTCTCGGTCAGATAGACTTTTGTCAACCGGGCATCCCCTGCATCGGGTCGGCGCTCGACGAAGCCCTGCGCTTCCATGCGCCCGATCGTGCGGGTCATGGTCGGCGCCTTGACTCCGAGCTTCTGCGCCAAAGTCCCCGCTGGCAGGCCATCGCTCTCCGCCAACGCGAGGATCACGCCATCCTGGCCCGCATAAAGACCGCTTGCCGTCAGGTTGCGCGTCAGAACCGTACGCATCGACCGTGCCGCCTGCGTCAATGCCGGCGACAGATCGGCAAGCGAATAGTCGCCATGATCCTTCTTCTTACCCGACTTACCTTTTTTTCCGTCCTTGTTCTTCTTACCCATTGTGTTTCCGTTGATCTTTCCGCCGCTGCAGCATCAGGGTATGACATTGCGCAGCTAATTGACATAAACAAGAGGCACATCCGCAGATGGCACAGCCTATGCCGCGTTTCGATGACAATGATAGGACGCTGACGCCTGCGGACCGGGCAAACTGGATCGCCGTCCTGCCGCTTGGCGCCCATGAACAGCACGGGCCCCACCTTCCTTTCGAAACCGACACTTTGATTGCGGCAGGCATTGTCGCCCGCCTGCAGACGGCGCTGCCTGCCGATTTGCCGGTCACCTTTTTACCCGTGGAGCCAATCGGTTATTCCATCGAGCATATGGATATCGCCGGCACCAAGACACTCGCCTTCGACGAAGCTGTCAACCGATGGCTCGGCATTGCCGAGCACATGCACCATCTCGGCATCCGCAAATTCGTCATGTTGAACGCCCATGGCGGCAATTCGCCCCTGATGACCATCGTCGCGACGGAAGCGCGCGTGCGCTTCGACATGCTGGCGATCGCGACCAGTTGGACACGTTTCGGCGTACCGGAAGGGGTGATCGCGCAGGAGGACAAGGCTATCGATATCCACGGCGGCGATATCGAGACGTCGGTGATGCTGGCGCTCCACCCGGAGAAAGTCGACATGACGAAGGCTGCGGATTTTCCCTCCCGGCAATCCGATTTCATCAGACGCTTCAAACATCTGCGCGCCTATGGACCCCATGCCTTTGGCTGGAAGATGTCGGATCTCAGCGCACAAGGGGTTACGGGCAATGCGGCGGCTGCAACGGCGGAGAAGGGCGAGCGGCTAATTTCCCATGCGGTGAAGGGATTGGTGGAACTGTTGAAGGATGTCGATGAATTTGATGTCGGAGCGCTTAAATAGGCTGAGACTTGTAGGCAGCCGAGGAATACACCATAATATTCGAGTATTGATTGTCCCTCGGGAAACAGAGCATGCGTATTTCTATGGCAGATGCAGCAGGACAGTTGGCTGAGCTGTCACGCCTTGCCAATCAAGGAGAAGAAATCGTTTTGACGCAGGACGGTTATCCCGAAGTGCGCTTACAGCCGATGCGCAGGATTCTCACCCCGGAAGAGCGGGACGAGGCCATCAAGGAGATTCAACGCCGGGTGAAGGAAAAAAATCTTCCGCCAGGACCTGACGCGGCTCGAAGCCAAGATTTTCTCTATGATGAATATGGTCTTCCGAAGTGATCGTTGTCGATACGTCGGCTCTGATGGCGCTAGTACAGGACGAACCCGCTGCCAAGCAGTGCCACGCAGCAATGCGAAGCCAGGATCGAATAATCATTTCCGCTGGCACATACGCCGAGGCCCTGATCGTGGCAACCATGCGTGGTCTCAGAAAAGACATGGATGATCTGCTCCAGGTCTTCAGCATCGAAATCATTCCGGTCACTCCGGAACGCGCCCGTCTTACGGCCCAAGCCTACAGTATCTGGGGTAAGGGCATCCACCCGGCCAAGCTGAACTACGGCGATTGTTTCGCCTATGCGACCGCCAAGGAATATGGCTGTCCTCTTCTCTTCATTGGCAACGATTTCTCCCAGACCGACATCGAACCTGCCGCCCCGAACCTAATGTGATCTTATAACATACAAAAGCCTTTGAACTGACGCCGCCAACTCCTTATATGGAACCCGATCACTTTCCGCTCTCCGGGGCAAACTCCCGTATTTCGAGGCTCCCATGACCGAAACAGCCACGCAGAAGCCCATTCCCGTCACCGTTCTGACCGGCTATCTCGGCGCCGGCAAGACGACGCTGCTGAACCGTATCCTCTCCGAAAACCACGGCAAGAAATACGCCGTCATCGTCAATGAGTTCGGCGAGATCGGCATCGACAACGATCTGATCGTGGAATCCGACGAGGAAATCTACGAGATGAACAATGGCTGCGTCTGTTGCACGGTGCGCGGCGACCTTATCCGCGTCGTCGAGGGCCTGATGCGCCGTCCCGGCCGTTTCGACGGCATCATCGTCGAGACCACCGGCCTTGCCGATCCGGTTCCCGTCGCTCAAACCTTCTTCATGGATGACGATGTCCGTGCCAAGACCGAACTCGACGCTGTCGTAGCACTTGTCGATGCCAAGCACCTACCACTGCGGCTGAAGGACAGCCGCGAGGCGGAAGACCAGATCGCCTTTGCCGACGTCGTCGTCATCAACAAGTCCGACCTCGTTTCTCCGGACGAGCTGGCTCAGATCGAAGACATCGTCCGCGCCATCAATCCGGCCGCCCGCGTCTATAAGACCACGCGCTCCGGCGTCGATCTCGCTCGCGTTCTGAACCAGGGCGCTTTCAACCTCGAGCGCGCGTTGGAAAACGATCCGCATTTTCTCGAGCACGGCCATGAAGATCATGTCTGCGGCCCGGATTGCGACCATCACGACCATGATCACCATCATCATGACCACGATCACGATCATCACCACCATGATCATGATCATGATCACGACCACCATCACCACGCCCCGTCGCCGATTCACGACGTGACCGTGCAGTCGGTTTCGTTGCGCGGCGGCGAAATGAATCCGGAGCGTTTCTTCCCGTGGATCCAGAAGGTCACGCAGACAGACGGCCCGAATATTCTGCGCCTCAAGGGCATCATCGCCTTCAAGGGTGACGCGGAGCGCTATGTCGTCCAGGGCGTCCACATGATCATCGAAGGCGATCATCAGCGTCCCTGGAAAGACGGCGAAAAGCATGAGAGCCGCCTGGTCTTCATCGGCCGCGAGCTCGACCGCGAAAAGCTGGAAAAGAGCTTCAAGGCCTGCGAGGCGGCCGCCTGATGCCGACTGTTGCTCCGCTTGATATCGACGGCCACGTTCTGGCCGTCGAATTTTTAGGTGAGACCCCCTTCTTCGCCAGCGCCGCCGGCGCGATCCATCGTCTGGAAGGCGGCGAGAAGGTGACCGAAGCCCATCAGGGCATGCTCACCTGCATTCGGGATCCGCACAGCGACAGCCTGATTTCCGGCGGCGAGGACGGCAAGGTTCTCCGGATCACTGCGGATGGCGGCGTCACCATGCTTGCCGAAGCGCCGCGCAAATGGATCACCCAGGTCGCCGCCGGCCCGCAGGGCGCAGTTGCTTACGCCTATGGGAAAAGCAGCTTCGTGCGGCTGGCGGACGGCTCGGTCAAGGAATTTGCCGAGGAGCGCACCGTCGAAGGCATCGCGTTTGCGCCGAAGGGCCTGCGCATCGCGGTCGCCCGCTATAACGGCGTGTCGCTGCATTGGGTCGGCATGGCCGCGCAGCCGATCAATCTGGAATGGAAGGGCGCCCATACCGGCGTCACCTTCTCGCCCGACGGTCAGTTCGTCGTCACCACCATGCAGGAAAACGCACTGCACGGCTGGAAGATGGACTCAAAGCCCGGCGCCGAGGCCAGGCATATGCGTATGACCGGCTACCCCGCCAAGGTGAAATCGCTCTCCTGGTCCAACAAGGGCAAGTGGCTCGCCTCCTCCGGCGCACCGGCGGCGATCGTCTGGCCGTTTCAAAGCAAGGATGGTCCGATGGGCAAGGCGCCGCTGGAACTCGGCACCCGCGGCAACATCATGGCGACCTCGGTCAAGTTTCATCCGGTGGAAGAGATCCTGGCGATCGGCTTTATTGACGGCATGATCCTGGCGGTGCGCATCGGCGACGCCAAGGAAGCGCTCTTGCGCCGTCCTGGCAAGGGTGCGATCACCTCAATGAGCTGGAGCAAATCCGGCAAGCTGCTCGCCTTTGCCTCCGAGGCCGGCGATTGCGGCGTGGTTGACGTTTCCGCTTGAAGAGAAAGATAGGCCCATGTCCCAGACAGGAACGGCAATCGCCGGACATTCCCCTGCCGCAGCCGGCAGCGTCTGGGACGTGATCCGCCATGACGCGGCCGATCTCGCCGGCCGCGAACCGACGCTGCGCCCGCTGCTCGCGGCGCAGATCATCGCGGCGCAATCGAATGCCGAAAGCCTCGCTAATGTGCTGGTCGCCCGGCTTTCTGTCGCAAAGATCGAAACCGGGGATCTCTTCGCCCTGTTTCATGACGTACTGACGCGACACGCGGCAATCTTGCAGGCGACCGAGGCAGACCTCGTCGCTGTCCGTACTCGTGACCCCGCCTGCACGACCTATCTGCACGCGCTGTTGAACCTGAAGGGCTTCCACGCCCTGCAGACCCATCGCATCGCCCATGCGCTCTGGACGGAAGGCCGGCCGGAAATTGCCAGTTGGCTTTCCAATCTGGCCTCCCTCGTCTTCGGCCCGGATATTCATCCGGCGGCAAGGATCGGCTCGTCCATCATGCTCGATCACGGCTCCGGTATCGTCATCGGCGAAACTGCCGTTATCGAGGATGAAGTCTCGATCCTGCAGAACGTCACGCTCGGCGGCACCGGCAAGGAAACCGGCGATCGCCATCCGAAGATCCGACACGGCGTGATGATCGGCGCAGGCGCAAAAATCCTCGGCAACATTGAAGTCGGCGCCTTCAGCAAGGTAGCGGCGGGCAGCGTCGTCGTGAAGCCGGTCCCGGCCCACTGCACCGTCGCCGGCGTTCCCGCCACGGTTGTCCGCATCCACCGCGCCGATGAGATTCCGGCCGAGACGATGGATCAGAATATTTAATTGAAGTGCCGCAGCCCTGTGGCCGACCCTCGTCCTTCGAGGCTCCGCCGCGATCGCTGCGCTCAGGCGTCAGCGCACCTCACCATGAGGGCGGAACGAGCGCCAGTATTCGAAAATCAAATTGTTTTCTCCGCCTCAAGCAGGGAACTACTTGGGCGGCGGAGCGAGAGGAACAGCCCTCATGGTGAGGAGGTCCGCAGCCGTCTCGAACCACGAGGGCGGGTGATGAAAATACCATTTGCCTCGAAAGCCGTGACATAAGGTAGCAGACCACATGCCTCCGCCGCATCTGCCTGCGAGCCCCTCCTTCACGTCAGTAAAATCAATAACTTGACTGCGTCTTTCATAGGCAACGCCTTCCTCTTCCGACGCGACCTTCACAGAACTGTCATGGACGCTTGATAGCTCGAAATGGTTCTTTCCGCCTCGGCGCGGCGCATTTTAAGCGTCGGGGCGCAGCCCCCCACTCGAGAGGATATGACAATGATCTGTCTTTCGCGTCGCGCCGCCCTCGCCGCCGGCAGCGCGCTTACCCTTATTTCGCTCAGTTCCACCGCCGGTGCCGCTGACAACGCGCCGCCGACCAATACCGCGACGCCGATCAAGCATCTGGTCGTCATCTTCCAGGAAAACGTTTCCTTCGACCATTATTTCGCGACCTACCCCAAGGCCGCAAATCTCGACGGTGAGCCCGCATTCAAGCCCGCCGACAACACGCCGAGCGATATCAACACCCTCGCCCATGCCGGTTTCCTCGACAATAATCCCAACAAGACCAACACCGCGAACGGTGCCGATGCCGCCGCTCCCTTCCGGCTCGACCGCACACAGGCGGCGACCCAATCGCAAAACCATGGCTATACCGCCGAACAGGCCGCCTATAACAACTTCGCGATGGACCTTTTCCCGGCCAACACCGGGAAGGGCACCAAGGGTGCTGCCGGCGCTTTCGGCACCAAGGGCCAGGTCATGGGCTATTATGACGGCAACACCGTCACGGCGCTCTGGAATTATGCCCAGCACTATGCGCTGAACGACAACTCTTTCTCCACCAATTTCGGCCCTTCGACTCCCGGTGCCCTGAATCTCATCTCCGGCCAAACCAACGGCGCTATCCTGCCGCCCGGCTACACGCTGGAAAGCGACGGCACCTACTCCAAGGGCCGCATCGTGCCCGACGGCAACGGCGGCTGGACTGTCATCAGCGACTTCGATCCGACCGGCGACGTCTGCTCGGTTGGCCAGACGGCGCTGATGTACGGCAAGAACATCGGCGACATGCTGAACGAACACAAGATCACCTGGGGCTTCTTCGAAGGCGGTTTCGATCTGACGGCGACCAATGCGGACGGCACGACGGGCTGCAAGCGCGCGACCACCTCGGCCATCACCAAGGTCAATTACGGCGACTACATCCCCCATCACCAGCCGTTCCAGTACTACGCCTCGACCGCCAATCCGACGCATGCACGCCCATCTTCCGTTGCAGCGATCGGCACCACGGACGCAGCAAACCACCAGTATGACATGACCGACTTCTATGCGGCCCTGAAAAACGGCAACATGCCGACCGTCAGCTTCCTGAAGGCATCAGCCTATCAGGACGGTCATGCCGGCTATTCCGATCCGCTCGATGAGCAGGAATTCGTGACGCAAGTGGTCAATACCGTCCAGGATTCGCCGGACTGGAAGGACACCGCCATCATCATCCTCTATGACGATTCCGACGGCTGGTACGACCATGCGCACGCCGTCGTCAATCCGTCCAAGCTCGGGGTCAAAGGCTACGACGTACTGAACGGGGACGGCTGCTCCACCGGCACACCGCTGCCGGGCGTCAACGGCCAGCCGGCCCAGGGCCGTTGCGGCTACGGCACGCGCCAGCCGCTGCTGGTCATCTCGCCCTATGCCAAGGTCAACTTCGTCGACCATACTTTGACAGACCAGACCTCCGTCATGCGCTTCATCGAAGACAATTGGATGGGCGGCGAACGCCTCGGCGGCGGCTCGTTCGATGCCATCTCCGGCCCGCTGAACAACATGTTCGACTGGTCGAAGGGCGATGCGCCAAAGCTGATCCTCGACACGAAGACCGGTAACAGCGCTTCCTAAGCTAAGAAAGAGGGGATGGACAATGTCCTTGAAGAAGCAGCATTTCCTTCCCCCGATCGCACTCGCGGGCATCTCGCTCGCGGGGGCGACCATCGGCTTGGCAAACGAACCCGCTGCCAATGCCGTCGCCGCAAATACCTATGACAATACGGCTTCGCTGAGCGCCGTCGCGCAGCTCGGCAAGAAACTGTTCTTCGATCCGTCGCTCTCAGGCGGCGGCCAGATGTCCTGCGCAACCTGCCATGATCCCGCAAATCACTATGCGCCGGCTAATGACCGCGCCGTGCAGCTTGGCGGCCCGCATCTCGACCAGCCGGGCATCCGCGCTGTCCCGAGCCTAGCCTACAAGATGTCGACGCCTTCCTTCTCCGTCGGCGCGGAAAGTGCCGCCGACGAAGCGGCCGAAGCAGCACCGATGACCGAAGCCTCGGGCGTGGCGCTCGCCAACGCCCCGACGCCCGTCGCTGGGCCGCTGACCGCGCAGGCGGTCGTCAAGGCCGATTCGAACGCGCCCGATCTGGTGCCACAAGGCGGCATGTTTTGGGACGGCCGCGTCGATTCGCTGGAAGAACAAGCGCTGCAGCCGATGATCTCGCCCTTCGAGATGGCCAATGCCGATGCCGCCGGCGTCTATGTCAAGCTGAAGCAGAACTACTGCAAGGACATCGGCACCCTCTTCGGCAACAATGTCCTCGACGATCAGGATATGACGATCGCCGAAGCCGGTTTTGCGATCGCGCGTTATCAGATCGAAGAGCCCTCATTCCATCCCTATTCGAGCAAATACGACTACTATCTGCGCGGCAAGGCGCTGCTCTCCGACGCCGAAATGCGCGGGCTGAAACTGTTCGACGACCCGAACAAAGGCAACTGCGCCTCCTGCCACCTCGACAAGGTGACCGGCGACGGCCAGATGCCGAACTTCACCGATTTTGAATTCGAGGCGCTTGGAGCGCCCCGCAACCCTGATATCCCGGCCAATGCCGATCCGCATTATTACGACACCGGCATCTGCGGTCCGCTGCGCAACGACACCTACTCCGCCCAGCCGCAGAATTGCGGGCTCTTCAAGACCCCGACGCTGCGCAACGTCGCCGCCCGCCACGTCTTCTTCCACAATGGCGTCTACCGCTCGCTGGAGGACGTCACCCGCTTCTACGTCAAGCGAGACACCAATCCGGCCGAAATCTATCCGAAGGATGCGAGTGGCAAGGTGCTGAAATACACCGACCTGCCGGCGCAATATCAGGCCAATATCGACATCATCGACGCGCCGATGAACCGCAAGCTCGGCGATGCGCCGGCTCTGAACGATACGGAAATCGCCGATGTCGTCGCGTTTCTGAAGACGCTGACGGATGGCTACGACCCGGCGAAGGACAGCGTAAAGGCAGCCAAATAGAAAGGCCTTCGCCTGGATGGGCGAAGGCGGATCGAAACCTTGGAGCGGTTTGGCGTTTCACAGAGCGGCCAAACCGCTTTATTCGTTTGTTTATGCAGCCTTGGCGATCGGCGGCTGAGCGAGCTTGCGGCCGCTGGCAACGATCATACCGGCAGCGCCGTCGAGCCAGCCTTCCTTGAGCTCGAGAGCAAGGAAACGCTCGCGCTGGAACGGGCCCGGCATCACCAGATGGCGGGTCTTTGCGGCAAAGAAGCCGAAACGCTCGTAATATGGCGCGTCGCCGACGAGCAGGATCGCGCCATGACCGCGCTTCTTGGCTTCGAGAATGGCGGCGCGCATCAGCGCCGAGCCCATACCCTTGCCTTCATAGGCGGGATCGACGGCCAGTGGGCCGAGCAGCAGCGCATCGACCGGACGAGTCTCACGATTGACACCGGCTTCGACGTTCCACAAGCGTACCGTGCCGATGACATGGCCGGAACGATCGCGGGCGACGAGCGCCAAGCCTTCAGCCGGAACACGGCCGCGGCGGAGCTTCTCGGACGACTTCTTGCGGCGGTCGGCGCCCATGGCGCGATCCAGCAGATTTTCGCGCGCAACGACATCGCCTGCATTTTCCAGGTCGAGGGTGAAAGTGGAAGGCGCAAAAAATGCGCGGACAGAATCAAGAACAGCGGCCATCTCGGCCTCCCGTGCCCAATACCGTTATCAGCGGTGCTAAAGGGAATTGTGAGTGTGCCGCCCCGGCTGATTACGGGGCAGGCATTGGCTTTTAAATGATGTAGGCCTTCAGCGGATCGAAACCGTTGAACGCTACAGCCGAGTAGGTCGTCGTATAGGCCCCGGTGCCTTCGATCAGGACCTCGTCGCCAATGGTGAGCGTCACCGGCAGCGGATAGAGGTTCTTCTCATAAAGAACGTCGGCCGAATCGCAGGTCGGACCGGCAATGACGCAGGGCTCCATGTCGTCGCCGTCCCGCTCGGTGCGGATCGGGTAGCGAATCGCCTCGTCCATGGTTTCAGCCAGACCGCCGAACTTGCCGATGTCGAGGAAGACCCAGCGGGCGGCATCGTTGTCCGACTTCTTCGAAATCAGGACGACTTCAGCCTTGATCACGCCGGCATTGCCGACCATGCCGCGGCCCGGCTCGATGATCGTGTGCGGGATCTGGTTGCCGAAATGAGCGCGCAGAGCCGCAAAGATCGCCTTGCCATAGGCTTCCGCCGACGGAACATCGCGCAGGTACTTGGTCGGGAAACCACCGCCCATGTTGACCATCTGCAGGTGGATGCCCTGCTTGGCGAGCGAGACGAAAACGCGCTTGGCATCGGCAAGAGCCGCATCCCAGGCATCGACCTTGGTCATCTGCGAGCCGACATGGAAAGACACGCCGTAGGATTGCAGGCCAAGCTGATGGGCATAGACGAGAACGTCGACAGCCATCTGCGGGACACAGCCGAACTTGCGCGACAGCGGCCATTCGGCGCCTTCGCCGTCCGTCAGGACGCGGCAGAACACGCGAGCGCCGGGAGCGGCACGCGAGATCTTCTCGACTTCCTCGTGGCTGTCGACGGCGAAGAGGTTGATACCGAGCGCATGCGCGCGGGCGATATCGCGCTCCTTCTTGATCGTGTTGCCATAGGAGATGCGGGCAGCGGTCGCACCGGCATCGAGCGCCATTTCGATTTCTGCGACGGACGCGCAATCGAAGTTGGAACCGAGGCTTGCGAGCAGGCGCAGCACTTCCGGAGCCGGGTTGGCCTTGACGGCATAATAGATGGCGCTGTCGGGCATGGCATGACGGAAGGCGTGAAAATTGTCGCGAACGACATCGAGATCGACGACGAGGCAGGGACCGTCCGGACGTCGGGTAGCGAGGAAGTCGCGAATACGTTGCGTGGTCATGTCAAATCCCTTTCAATTCCAAAAGCTCCGGGAGAAAGACCCAGAGGACAAAGGGCGACGCTCATTCGCTCAGGTACCAGCCGGTGGAGACCCCGGAACCATGCAAATGCGCGAAGCGCGGATGATGAACCAGTGCCGCAAGCGGCGCTAATTCGCTTTGTCTGCCATGGATTGGAGGGAAGATCCCAACCGCACTTCCGGCAATGAAGGTGTGCCTCTTCAGTAACCCCGGCTGATGGAAAGCCGGGAGAGAACAAAAAGGCCCGCACCGTCGTTGCTTCAGATGTCCTCGCATTTTCCGGTTGGCCGGAATAGCGACTGGAGGGGTTAATTCCAGGTACCTTACCGATTTTCTCACCACATCGAGGATCGGCGGACACCCACGGGCACGTGCGACTTTGGGCTGAACCCGAAATAGGAATATTCGCCGTAATAATCAAGAATTTTTTTGGCCTATGCCCGAAAAAAATAATTGAACAAATCAACGCATTTTGTTCAATAACTTGCGACAGTTAACGAGGGCTTCGGTATGGACACTTTGACCCGGATTCGCGCCTTCATCGACGTGGTCGAAGCTGAAGGTTTCTCCGCGGCTGCCAGGAAAACCGGGCGCTCCAAGGCGCTGCTGTCCAAATATGTCCGAGAACTCGAGGACGAGCTTGGCGCTCTCTTGCTCAATCGCACGACCCGGCAATTCTCAATGACCGAAGCCGGCCATACCTATTATCGCACGGCTTCCGACATATTGAAGGAAATCGATAACCTCGCCGACCTCGTGCGCGAGAGCAATCAGCAGCTCAAGGGCCGCCTGCGCGTATCTGTACCGCGTACCTTCGTCGACGCCGATGTCGGGCAATCGCTGATCGACTTCGCCAAGGAGAATCCCGACCTCTCGCTGGAAATCGCCGCCGACGACCGTTTCGTCGACCTGATCGAAGAAGGCTTCGATGTCGCCGTGCGCATCACCAAGCTCGAAGATTCCGGCATGATCGCCCGCAAGATCTCGGACTTCCGCGTCCATCTTTGCGCAACGCAGGAATTCCTCGACCGCCACCCCGCCTTGGAACGTCCAGCCGATCTTACGCACGTGCCTTTCATCATTGACTCCAATAACCGCTCGCAGGGGAGTATTCGTTTCGTCGACGCAGACAGCACCGCCTTCAACGTTGCCATCAACGGCACACTCGAAGTCAACAGCCCGCACGCGACGCTACGCGCTGCCCTCGCCGGCCTCGGCATCGCCGTTGTTCCGGATTTCATCGGCCGCAAGGCGATCGAAAGCGGGCAACTGCTGACGCTGTTCAACGACTATCTTCCGACCGACCGCGGAATCTACGCTGTTTATCCGCACCGCCGCTATCTTCCGGCCAAGGTGCGCATCTTCGTCGACTACCTGCATAACTGGTTCCGCAAGCACGGCTGAGCATTTCGGCTCTGCCGCCGGTCCCAATTCCGTCTCATTTCCTGACCAGAAACGCGGCGAATCAATGCTCACGAAACACATCGGACGCATGAGAAAATTCACGACCGCCTATGCCATTGCCCTGATCGGCGGCCTGTTGCTTGTGCCGGCCGCAGCATCCGCGCATCCGCATATCTTCGTGGAGGCCCGCCTGGAAGTACTCGCGGGCTCGGACGGCAGCGTGCAGGAACTGCGCAATGTCTGGCGCTTCGACGAGGTCTTCTCCTCCTCTGTCCTGATGGATTTCGACAAGAACACCAATCTGAAGCTCGATCCCGATGAGCTCAAGGAAGTCGGAAAAACCGTCCGCGATTCGCTTGCCGACTATGACTACTACACAAATCTGACGTTCAACGGCAAAGCCATCAAGGTGAACAAGCCCGACGTCATCAATGTCGACTACAGGGACGGCCAGCTCCTGATGTTCTTCGCCGTGAAACCGTCCGAGCCGATGCCGCTGAAGGGCAACAAGCTGAGCTTCGGCATCTACGATCCCACGCTCTACACCTCAATCGATTTCCCCAGTGACAACGAGCTGGTGACGGAGGGCGATGCCTTCAAAAGCTGCACGCAGAAGGTCGTGCGCCCCAATCCGGACGAGGTCATCGCCGAAAACAAGGCGACCTTAACGGATGCCTTCTTCAACGATCCGACGGGAACGACCATGTCGAAGCTCTTTGCAACGCGGATAGACGTCCAATGCTGACGTTCCGGACGGCGAAGCTGCTTCCGGTAATGGCTCTCGCCTTCCTGGCGACGGCAAGCCTTGCCCATGCCACCGGATCGCCGCTTGGCATCGGCACTGCGGAGCCGAGCTTTCAGCCGGTCGGCGGGCCGCTGGCGCCGGTCTTCCTCTATGTGAATTACGAGCAGCAGGCCTTCTATCGGGCGCTGACCAAATCCATCGAGGCTATGCGCGGGGATCCCTGGCAGCTCTGGACGCTGATCGGCCTTTCCTTTGCCTACGGCATCTTCCATGCCGCCGGCCCCGGCCATGGCAAGGCCGTCATCTCCTCTTACATGGTCGCAAACGAGATCGAGCTGAAGCGCGGCATCGTTATCTCGTTCATCTCGGCTTTCATCCAGGGCCTTGTTGCCGTCCTCGTCGTCGGTGCGGCCTATTTCGTGTTGCGCGGCTCGGGCATCACCATGACGATGGCCACCAATGCGATGGAGATCACCAGCTTCGTCATGGTGATCATCTTCGGCGGCTGGCTGTTGTTTCGCAAGCTGCGCTCGATGCTCCAAAACCGGCCACGGCGTGGAGAAGTGCAGCTCGCGACATCGGCCGGCCCGATCAGCATGTCGCTGTTCGAAGATGCGTCGAACGGTTCCGCTCCCGCCCAAAGGCTCTCCCACTTCCGCGCCGCACCGCAAACGGGCAACCGGTATAATTGCGACGATCCGACCCACGATGCAGGCAATGGCATGGTC
This sequence comes from Rhizobium sp. BR 362, assembly GCF_036528765.1. Classification (NCBI taxonomy): domain Bacteria; kingdom Pseudomonadati; phylum Pseudomonadota; class Alphaproteobacteria; order Hyphomicrobiales; family Rhizobiaceae; genus Rhizobium; species Rhizobium sp. BR 362. The sequence goes on from NZ_JARWGH010000006.1 coordinate 178,930, forward strand.
TGCGAGACCTGCGGCCATTCGCACCTGCCCGACCCGAAAATGCTGTCGAACGAGAAATTCAGCGTCCGAGAAGCCTGGTCGGCCATCATCACCGTCGGTCTGCGCCCCTGCTCGGGCGCGCTGCTCGTTATGACCTTCTCGATGCTGAATGGGCTCTATCTCGGCGGCCTCCTCTCCGTCATTGCCATGTCTGTCGGCACCGCGCTCACCGTATCGCTGCTCGCCACTATCGCCGTCTTCGCCAAGGGCACTGCCGTGCATTTCACCGGTCGCGGCTCAACGCTCTCGACATGGGTCGGCAATGGCATCGAGATTCTCGGCGCACTGCTGGTCATCTGCACCGGCATTGTGCTGCTCGGCGCGTCGCTACAGACCTGATCTCGGGGATTACCGGCTCTTGCGCCTCTGGTAGCGGGCTCTCAGCCAGAAGACCAGGAAGAAGGCCAGAATAACAAGAACGCCGAAACCGGTGCCGAGCCAGGGCGAAATATTGCCGAGCCAAACGATCGCGTTGGGCATCAGGTACAGCAGCACCATCGCGGCCAGCAGAATGATGGCGGCGGCGATCGCAGTAGAGCGGGTTTCACTGTTTTTATCCGTCAAGATGGGCATTCCTTCGCGCGCCGCTACTCGTTGTCCGGCGAAGGCTTAGGCCAGCCGCCCGCGAAAGGCAACCGGCCCTTTTCTGGGCGAGGGTCAGACCTTAGCGCTCGCGACCGTTGCCTCGATATGGTCGACCAGCGCATCAGCTAGACCAAGCCGGCCGGCGAGAAGATCGAGATAACCGCGTTCCGCCCGCGAATCCGGTTCGATCGCCAGGCGCGAAGCGGTGTAGACCTGTACGCGCTGCTCTTCCGTTTGCGCCGATGCGACGATAGCGTCGAGATCGACGGGGTTGGCAAGCTCGCGCGCGAAAAAGGCTTCTGCTTCCGCGCCGACGCCCGCTTCCTGCACCTTGCCAAGAATATGCCGCCGCTCCGCATCATCGATATGTCCATCGGCTCGGGCTGCTGCGATCATGGCGCGGACAAGAGAAAGCGCGAAATCATTGCTGGCAATCGCGGGCGCAGTGCTGAAGCCGGAGTTGGACGGCGGCGGCAGAAATTGCGGCTCCGCCTGCTGGGCGGGCTGCGGCGCATTGCCGGCCTGATAGTTCTTGTAGGCCTGGTAGCCGAGCCCGGCGATGGCGGCGAGACCGCCAAGCGTCAGAACGTTCCCGGCAATGTCGCGGCCTGTCTTCGTGCCCAATAGCACGCCGGCAATGGCGCTGGTCGCCAGCGGATTGTCTCTGGCGAGATTGATGGCCTCGCTCGCCTTGTCTCTCACGCTTCCCTGCATTCCTGGAACTTGCGATCCGAGGAACTGGTCCAGAAGCTTGCGGGCGTCGATCATGTCGATGGTCCTCCGTCCTTTCTGAAGCATGATCCCAAAAACTACGCAGCGGTTTTTGGACGAGATCATGCGCAAACAAAATTGCGGAATGGAGATAGGAAGGTGTGACCGCAAATACAAATCCGCTGAAAAGCAAAAGGGCGCGCATGAGACCATGCGCGCCCCTTGATCGACTTTGCGGAAGGCTCAGCCCTTCAGCGCAGCGGCTTCAGCAGCAAGCTTGGTAATCCCTGCCCAATCGCCGGCCGCGACCAGTTCCTTCGGCGCAACCCAAGAGCCGCCGACGCAGATAACGTTCGGCAGCGACAGGTAATCATGGGCATTCTTCAACGAGATGCCGCCGGTCGGGCAGAACAGCGTACCTGCCAGCGGTGAAGACAGCGCCTTCAGATAGGCAGCGCCGCCAGCCTGTTCGGCCGGGAAAAACTTCAGCACCTTGTAGCCCTCCTCGCGCAGCGCCATGACTTCGCTCGCCGTCGCAGCACCCGGCAGCAGCGGCACGTCGGAGGTGCGGGCAACGTCCAGCAGCTCCTGCGTCGTGCCGGGGCTGACGATGAACTTGGAGCCTGCCTGAACGGCCGCTTCCCATTGCGCAACATTCAAGATGGTGCCGGCGCCGACTTCGGCGCCTTCGACTTCCTCGGCAACGGCGCGAACGGCATCGAGCGCGCCGGCAGTCCGCAGCGTGATCTCGATAGCCTTCAAGCCGCCGGCGACGAGCGCCCGGGCGAGCGGCACGGCCGACTTGGCATCTTCGACGATGAGGACGGGGACGACGGGCTGCAATTTCAGGATGGAAAGAAGCTTTTCGGTTTTCTCGCCCATATCGGCGTGCTCCCTTAAAACGATTGAAATCCGGTCTCGGAATAGCCTCCCGGAGGGTCCTTGTCGAGACAAAAGCTAAGTTTGAACATGACGGGTAGGAAATGCCAAAAACTTCCGTTAGTCTACCTCGATATGATGCTGGCGGAGCATGTCGGGCACATGGCAAAAGAGATCGAGCGAAAGTTTCTGGTCCGGGGGGATCATTGGCGCGACCTCGTTTCCGAGAAACTCATCTTACGGCAGGCCTATGTCGCCTCCATGGACGACCGTTCCGTTCGCGTTCGCCTGACGAACCACACGGTCGCGACCCTGACGATGAAGATCGGCAGGGCGATGACGCGGGATGAATTCGAATATGAAATCCCCGTCGCCGATGCCGAAGAGCTGCTCGGCAACGCCATCGGCCTAGTCATAGAAAAAATTCGCCACAAGATTCCCTACAAGGGCTTCGTCTGGGAAGTCGACGTTTTTCGAGGCGTGCATCGCGGCCTGGTAATCGCTGAGGTCGAAATGGAGGACGAAAGCGACGATCCGGAATTGCCGGATTGGGTCGGCCGCGAGGTGACCGGCGAATACCGCTACTCCAACCAGGCGCTCGCGACGCAATTCGAACAGGAATACGATGAGTTATCGCATTCGGCCTGACAGGGCCCTTGATGACGAGGTGCAAGCCGCCGCCGCGAAGCAGCTCGGTAAGGCTATTGCGGCTCTCACCGACCGGCCGGATGGATTGCATGAGGCGGTGCATACGGCACGCAAGCATATCAAACGCGCCCGCGCGCTCTATCGGCTGGTTGCCCTGCGGGCGCCGGAGTTCCAGCAACAGGAAAACGACAGGCTGCGGGAGATGGCGCGAACGCTCTCTGGCGTTCGCGACGCCACGGCCTTGATCGAGGCCGGCCGCTATCTACAGGAAACGGCGACATCCGAGGACGAGGCCCAGGCGCTTGCCCGGATCATCGATGTGCTAACGGCCCGGCGTGACCGGCTATCGGCGGAGGAAACCGATCTCGAAGAGAAGGCGGAAAAAGCTGTCGCCACCTGCCGCGAAGCATTGGATGCGCTGAACGCCACCTCCTTCGGCAGCGGCCGGCGCGCGACCGCGCGTATCTTCCAGGAGAGTTGGCGCAAGACTGGGCGCAAGGCGACGAAGGCGCTCTCCGAATGCCACGCCGAAGGCCATACCGACCAGTTTCACGAGTTGCGCAAACGCAGCCAGGATTGCTGGATGCATCATGCGCTGCTGCGCGACATCTGGCCGGCGGCCATGCGCGCAAAACAGCTCGAAGCCAAGGAACTGGTCGACATACTCGGACGCTATCTCGACCTGTCGATGCTATCCGAGGTCACCGATCGCGAGCCGCATCTCTTCAACGGCAGCGACGACCGCGCCCGCCTACTGGAGGCAATCATCTCCCGCCAACAATCCGCCCGCCAGGAAGCACTCACCAAAGCCCGCTGGGTTTTCGCCGACGAGCCGCAGCGTGAAGCGCGGACGATCAAGCGGCTTTGGCTGGAAGCAGGAGAGTGAAGTAAATCGCGATGACTTTCAGCTTGTTGCGGCCGTCTCTCCGAGAAATTTCTCCATCTTGAAATTTTCGAGCGTCTGCCCGCGCTTTTCCACTGTCTGCGATGCCAGGACGCGAAAGCCTCTTCGTTCGAAGAACGGTCTGGCGGTAAGGCTCGCCTCTGTGAAAATGCGCTGGATTCCTTGCTTTCTTGCCTCTGCCTCGATCGTCGCCAGGAGCAAACTGGCTGCGCCGATACCTTGATAATCGGGATGAACGAACATCATATCCAGGAGCCCGTCGGGCACCAGATCCGCAAATCCGATTGACACATTCCCGTACTGAACGATCCAGGCCGGCCTGCTTGACCGTCGTTTCGCCCAGGCTTCTCTGTCTTCCACCCTGGCCCAAGCGTCGACTTGAGCTTGAGTGTAGTCCTTCGACGCCACCTCTCGGATTGCTCTCAGGAATATGTGTATGGTCAGATCGGCATCCGCCGGGACATATTGTCTTACGGTCAGCATGTTTCTCGGCACCTCATCGCGGCGTCGCTTTTGCGCGCATTCTTATAGGCTCGTGCAGAACAGGGAACTCCCCGCTGGCGAGGGTGAACCGATAGCGCCACGTCAAAATACGAATCCCGATTGCTTGCCGGCGCGCAAAATTGTATTTCCGCGGCATGACCGACATCCTTTCTACTCCACGGCATGAGGCAGGAGGCGCGTTCCTCGTTGCCGCCCTCTATCATTTCGCTTCCTTCCCGCGCTTCAAGGCCCTGCGGGAACCGCTGCTTGCGCTCTGCGAGGCAAGCGAGGTCAAGGGTACGCTGCTCCTCGCTCAGGAAGGCATCAACGGCACGATCGCCGGGACGGATGACGGCATTGGCGCAGTCCTCTCTTTTCTGCGCGCTCAGGCGAAGTTTTCGAGCCTGGAGCATAAGGAAAGCCGGGCATCGAAAATGCCATTCGTACGCATGAAGGTGAAGCTGAAGAAAGAGATTGTCACCATGGGCGTCGAGAACATTGACCCCAACAGGATCGTCGGCACCTATGTCGCGCCGAAGGACTGGAATGCGCTGATCTCCGATCCCGATACGATCGTCATCGACACCCGCAACGACTATGAGACCGCCATCGGCGTCTTTAAGGGCGCAGTCGATCCGAAGACCAAAACGTTCCGCGAATTTCCGGAATGGGTGCGCCAGAACGAGGGCCTGCACAACAAGCCGAAGATCGCCATGTATTGCACCGGCGGCATCCGCTGCGAAAAGGCGACCGCCTTCATGAAGGAGCAGGGTTTCGACGAGGTTTACCACCTCAAGGGCGGCATCCTGAAATATCTCGAGGAAGTGCCCGCCGAGGAAAGCCTGTGGGAAGGCGCCTGCTTCGTCTTCGACGAGCGCGTCTCCATCGAACATGGTCTGAAGGAAGGCAATCACAAGCTCTGCCACGCCTGCCGCAACCCGATCACCGCAGAAGAGGTCACCTCGCCCTTCTACGAAGCCGGCGTCTCCTGCAGCCATTGCTACCACGAGCGAACCGAGGCAGACCGCGAGCGTTACCGCGAACGGCAGCGTCAGATCTCGCTCGCCCGCAAGCGCGGCCAGGAGCATATTGGCGGCTGAATTGAGAGCAATTCCAGGAAAGTGCGAAGCGGTTTCCGTCCGCAATTGCGTAAAACAAAGGGATAGAGCGGGAAAGCGACGGAAACGCTGAACCGCTCTAGGCGGCGGCGTCACGCTCGACATCGAGTACCCGGGCCATCTGTGCCTTCAGCCGCTTGCTGATCTCGGCTTCCGGCAGCGGCTTGCCGAAGAAATAACCCTGCAGCTCGTCGCAGCCGAAGAGCTCCAGGGCATTCCCCTGCTCTTCCGTTTCGATGCCTTCCGCTGTCACTGGAATGTCGAGCGAACGCGCCAAAGCGACCGTCGCCTGCAGCATCTCGCGGGCGCGGTTATCCTCCAGCACATCCATGGTCAGCGACCGGTCGATCTTGATACGGTCGAAGCCGAACTGGCGGAGATAGCCGATCGAGGAGAAACCAGAGCCGAAATCATCCAGCGCCACCTTGACGCCGAGCCGCTTCAGCCGCTCGATCGACTGACGGGTACGCTCGGGATTCTGGATAATGTAGCCTTCGGTGATCTCCAGCGTGACGCGCTCGGCTTCGATCTCGGTATGGTTCAGGACATGCCGGACATAATCGGCAAAGGCAGGATTGCGGAATTGTCCGGGCGAAACGTTGACGGCAATCCGCAGGTCCGGCCATTGCCGCGCCGCCTCGCAGGCCTTGCGCAACACGAACAGCCCAAGCGCCTCGATCAAGCCGCTCGTTTCGGCAATGGGAATGAAGGTTTCGGGCGAAATCGGCCCATGGCCGGGCCTGTTCCAGCGCACCAAAGCCTCGACGCCGGTGATCTCATGGCTCGTGGCGTCGACCAGCGGCTGATAGGCGAGCGTCAGCTCTTCCTTTTCGATCGCATTGCGCAGATCGAGTTCCAGCGCGTTGCGCTCTTCGCGGTCGGCATCCATCGCTGTCTCGTAGCAGGCCATACGGGCGCGTCCGGCTTCCTTGGCCTTGTACATGGCAAGATCGGCGCGGCGCACCAGCTCCTCGCGGCCAATGCGGCCCTCCGGCGAGCTGGCAATGCCGATACTGGCGCCGACGACCACCACGCGGCGCCCGATCTCCAGCGGCTCGGCAAAGAAATCCAGCACCTGCTCGGCAAGTCTGAGCGCCGGCGCATCGTTCAGTTCCTTGGTCGGAAAGGCGACGGCGAATTCATCGCCGCCCAGCCGCGCAAGGATGGCCTTCGGCGGAATAAGCACATTCAGCCCGGCCGCGACAGCGCGGATCAATTGGTCGCCGGTGCCGTGCCCGTAGGAGTCGTTGATCTCCTTGAAACCGTCGAGGTCGAGATAGAGCAACAGCACATTGCTGCCGTCGGCCCGGGCATTCTCGACCAAGCGGTCGACATCGAGACGAAGGCCCTCGCGATTGAGAAGGCCGCTGAGCCGGTCTCTGAGCGAGCCCTGCCGTGCCAGCGCCTCTTCCGCCCTCAGCCGCCGTCCCGCCAGCGACCCGAGGATCAGCAACACGACGAAGAACATGCCGACCAGGCCGAGTGCACCGAGCACCAGCGGGCGGGCCCGCTGATAGCTTACGTCACCCGGACCGCGTGAGTTCCAGACCAGCCGTCCGACCGGCTTGCCGAGCGGATCGACGATCGAAACGGCATAACGCGCAACGGTGTCGGGCGGCACCAGCCTGAGGCCACTGATAACATAAGTAGTGGAAAGCATTTTGATCTTGGCTGCATCGAGGTGCCGGACGAAGATCAGATAGCGGCGCTTGCCTTCCGGCACGGGGATATGGCCGGAGCTTTCGCGGATTGTCCCGACGCCAACAGCGGCGATCCCCTTACTGGTCATCACGTAACCGCTCGCCTCGGGAACGCCGGTCACCCGGGTCTTGCGCACCTGATCCACCAAGGCCCAGAGCGACGGACCGAAGACATCCTCGATCCTGTCGGTCATCGGCTTGCCGTCCTGATAGGCAATGATCGGCTTATTGTTGTCGTCGACGACCAGTGCCATGTCGAACAGCGCGCCGTCGGAGGACATCTCGCCGTAGTTGCCGGCGATCCAATCCTGGTCGTTTTCGTCATAGACATTCCTGGCGGCGGCGTTGCGCGCTGCATAGTCATGCAGCGTGGCATCGAGCAGACCTTCAAAGGTCTTCAGCGCACCGGCGGTGGTTTCCCAGGAGCGCTCGTCGTCCAATTTGTTGGAATAGTCTGCGACCCGGCCGATCGCCGTCAGCACCATCAATGTAACGACAGTGACCACCAGGGCGAACGAAAACAAAACGGCCGTCACGATAGAATGACGACCGAATTGCGTATTCCGCCGAATTGACCCGAAAACTGCTCCCAACGCACTTCTCCTTGCCTGGGAAGTCTGCCGTCAGGTCTTCAAGAAACGGTTAAAGCGAGCCTATGATTATTGCAGTAAAGGGTTGTATTTTTGACACTGTTGCAGCTGTTCACATGTGTGCGCGGATCGCCTGCACGAAACGATCGAGGCTCGCTTGCAAGGCGCCGGTCCGTTGGGCCTCCGCCAGGGTCGTCCCCTGGGCTTCATCGCTCTTGCCGGCGAGCGGCACGCGCAGAAAAGCTTCCGGCACGATCCGCAGCGACATCGTCTTCAGGACCTCGATCAGTTGTTCCAGAACAAGATCGCCGCGATGCGAGGCATGCGCAAACATCAGCGGCTTGAACGGCACTTCGTCGCGCGATACAAGCCAGTCCAATGCGTTCTTGAACCCGCCGGGAATGCCGTGGGCATATTCCGGGCAGGAGACGATCAGCCCATCCGCATCGCGGATCTTCGCCGCAAAGCTTTGGACGACCGGCGGCGTCCTGTCGCCCTCATGATCCGGATTGAAGATCGGCAGACTGCCGATCAAATCGCAGACTTCGATGGAAACTCCGTCAGGCGATATCAGCCGCAGGGCTTCCAGCAGCCGAAGGCTAGTCGAAGCCTGCCTTTGGCTGCCGCAGAGTGCGTAAAGGGAGAGCGGGCGCTGGATCATGTGCGAAACCTATCAAGCGCCGACGATTCGGGCGACCCATCGTCTCCCTAAATCAAACCGCCTTATGGTTCCCCTTTGGGAACTGGGCGGCGAGTTCGCGGTACCACTTACCGCTCTTCTTCACGGTACGCACCTGCGTCTCGTAATCGACATGTACGAGGCCGAAGCGCATGCGGTAGCCTTCCGCCCATTCGAAATTATCCATCAGGCTCCAGGCGAAATAGCCGCGCATGGGATAGCCATCCTTGATCAGGTCCCCAACCATACCAAGATGATCGATGTAGTAATCGAGGCGCGGCTGGTCGTCGACTTCACCATTGACGACCCCCATATTGTAGCAGGCGCCGTTTTCCGTGATGTAGCATTCCGGCAGCTCGTAGCGCTTGTAGAGGTCTTGCACGACGTGCTTCAGGCCCGGCGCGTAGATTTCCCAGCCGATGTCGGTCTTGGCAGTGCCGACCGGTGGCGCTTCCCTCGTCCAAGGAAAATCGCCGCTCTTGGACGGGTCATCGAAGACGCGCATCGGCATATAGTAGTTCAGACCCCACCAGTCGAGCTTCTGATTGATGATCTTCAGATCGCCATCCTCGACAACAGGCATGCGGTCGCCCAGCGCCTCGATGAATTCCTTCGGATATTGACCCTTGAAGATCGGATCGAAGAAGGCGCCGTTGTGGAACTGATGAGCGCGCTCGACGGCAGCCTGATCTTCGGCGCTATCGGAGCCGGGAAGGATCGATGCGGCATTGAGCACGATGCCGACCGGCACCTTCGGCGCTTCCGCGCGGATCGCCTCGACACCGAGACCATGCGCAAGGTTCATATAATGCATGGCATGAAGTGCTGCCTGCATGTTACGTTCGCCGGGCGCATGGATGCCATAGAGGTGGCTAAGCCAGACGATGCACCACGGCTCGTTGAAGGTGGCGACCGAATCCAGCCGATCGCCGAGGCGCGCCATGACGGTCTTGGCATAACGCTGATAGGCATAAGCCGTTGAACGCGCCGTCCAGCCGCCGTCGCCCGCAAGCGTCAGCGGCAGATCCCAGTGATAGAGCGTCGCGAAAGTCTTGATGCCGCGCGCCTTGCAGCCATCGACGAGACGATCGTAGAAATCGAGACCGGCCTCGTTCACCGGACCAATGCCATCGGGAATGATGCGCGGCCAGGCGATCGAGAAACGATAGGCCTCGACACCCATCTCCTTGATCAGATCGAGATCCTGTTCCAGCCGGTTGTAGTGATCGCATGCGACATCGCCGTTGTGGCGGTGATAGACGCGGCCCGGCATGTTGGCGAAGGCATCCCAGATCGACGGCTTGCGGCCATCCGCCTTGGTGGCGCCTTCGATCTGAAAGGCGGCCGTGGCGACGCCGAACGTGAAATCGCCCGGGAAACGGGCGGCGAAGCTCTTTGGATCAATCATGACTAATCTCGTTTCTTTCAAACGGCGGGACGGTCGAATAGCAGCGAACCGCGCTCACGAATTAGGCCCGAGCGCGGTGTAAACCAACGAAAACGTCCTTGTACAGTCCTGAAATGACAAGTCTGCAACGTTGCAGCCAGAAGTCGAAAAGGATGGGGCAGCAGACAACCCGCCGCCCCGCACCTAGATCAGACCTTCACCCAGGCACCATTGCGCTTCGAAGAGGCAACGCAGGCTTCGACAAAAGCCACACCCTTTACACCGTCATCGACGGTCGGATAGACCACGGCCGGATCGATCGCCACGCCCTTCTTCTGGGCATTGATGGCACGCGCAGCCTCGGTGTAGATCGTGGCGAAGGCTTCAAGATAGCCTTCTGGATGACCCGACGGAATGCGCGAGACGCGGGCCGCGGCCGCACCGGAACCGGCGCCGTTGCGGGTGATCAGGCGCTTCGGCTCGCCGAACGGCGTGTACCACAGATAGTTCGGATCGGCCTGCGTCCACTCGATGCCGCCCTTGGTGCCGTAGACGCGAACCTTAAGGCCGTTCTCATGGCCCGGCGCCACCTGGCTGCACCACAGCATGCCCTTGGCCGGCTTCTCCTTGCCCTTTGCCTTGAAGCGCAGCAGCAGATGACCATTGTCATCGAGACGGCGGCCTTCCACGAAACTGTCGAGATCGGCGGCGAGGCTATCGAGTTCCAGGCCGCTGACGAAGCAGGCGAGATTATAGGCATGGGTGCCGATATCACCCGTGGAGCCGCCGGCGCCGGATTGCGCCGGATCGGTGCGCCAGGCGGCCTGCTTCTGGCCGGATTGCTCGATATTTTCAGTCAGCCAATCCTGCGGATATTCCGCATGCACGAGGCGGATATCGCCGAGCTCGCCGTTGGCGATCATCTCGCGCGCCTGGCGGACCATCGGGTAACCAGTGTAATTGTGCGTCAGGATGAACAGCGCACCACTTTCGTCGGCCACCTTCTTCAGCTTCTTGGCATCGGCAAGATTGGAGGTCAGCGGCTTGTCGCAGATGACATGAATGCCGCGCTTCAGGAATTCCTTGGCGGCGTCATAGTGAACATGGTTCGGCGTGACGATCGAAACCGCTTCGATGCCGTTCTTCAGCTTGGCTTCACGGATCGCCATATCGCGATAGCTGGAATAGGTGCGGGCGGGATCGAGGCCGAGATCGCGGCCCGAAGCGACAGCCTTGTCCGGTGAAGCCGACAGCGCGCCAGCGACGAGATCGAACTGGTCGTCAATGCGCGCGGCGATACGGTGCACCGCGCCGATAAAGGCTCCCGCGCCGCCGCCCACCATGCCAAGCCGAATGCGCGGCTCCCGCGTCTGCTCCGATGATCCTTCAATTGCCATATGGTCCTCCTGAGAAACTAATTTGAACTTCCTTCTCCCCAGCGGGGAGAAGGTGGCCCGAAGGGTCGGATGAGGGGGATTTCAGCGAACATAGCCTTTCGCTTGCCGCTCAAGGCACTCGTCGCGACGCTCCTCGTCCCCCTCATCTGTCCTTCGGACATCTTCTCCCCGCTGGGGAGAAGAGGAGATTATGACAGCCCCAGCATGCGGCGGTTGGCAGCCTGATCCGTGCCGCCGGCAGCGAAATCGTCGAAGGCCTTCTCCGTCACGCGGATAATGTGAGCCTTGACGAACTCGGCGCCTTCGCGGGCACCGTCTTCGGGATGCTTCAGTGCGCATTCCCATTCGACCACGGCCCAGCCGTCGAAATTATTGGCGGTCATCTTCGAGAATACGGCACCGAAATCGACCTGGCCATCGCCCAGCGAACGGAAGCGGCCGGCGCGCTCGACCCAGCCCTGATAGCCGCCATAAACGCCCTGGCGCCCGGTCGGATTGAACTCCGCATCCTTGACGTGAAACATCTTGATGCGGTCCTTGTAGATGTCGATGTTCTGCAGATAGTCGAGGCACTGCAGCACGTAGTGCGAGGGATCGTAGAGCATGTTGGCGCGCGGATGGTTCTTCACCCGTTCCAGGAACATCTCGAAGGTGATGCCGTCATGCAGGTCTTCGCCCGGATGGATTTCGTAGCAGACGTCGACGCCGTTTTCGTCGGCATGGTTGAGGATCGGCGTCCAGCGGCGGGCAAGTTCCTCAAAGGCGGTTTCGACGAGGCCGGCCGGACGCTGCGGCCAGGGATAGACGAAGGGCCAGGCGAGCGCGCCGGAGAAGGTCGCATGCGCCTTAATGCCGAGATGCTTCGAAGCCGTCAGTGCCATTTTTACCTGCTCGACGGCCCATTCCTGCCGCGCCTTCGGGTTGCCGCGCACTTCCGGCGCCGCAAATCCGTCGAAGGCTTCGTCATAGGCCGGATGCACGGCAACGAGCTGGCCCTGCAGATGCGTCGAAAGCTCGGTGACTTCGACGCCGTTTTCGCGGGCGACGCCGGCAAATTCGTCGCAATAGTCCTTGGAGGTAGCGGCCTTCTTCAGATCGATGAGCTGGCTCGCCCAAGTCGGAACCTGCACGCCGATATAGCCGGCATTGGCAGCCCATTTGGTGATCGAATCCCACGAGTTGAACGGTGCCGCATCACCGGCGAACTGGCCAAGAAACAGACCCGGACCCTTGATCGTCTTCATCAGTAATTCCTCCCTAATCGCGTTCTGTAAACGTTTCCGATACCCTTCCAACCCTTATGAGAGGCGGCTGGGATTGCCGTAGCCTCAAAAAATTATAGGGTCGTCGGGCTGAAAGTCGAATGCCTCGTGACCTAATCACGGCCCGCCGCGGACGGCAAGAGGTACGTGCCGCAAAAAATGCCGGGGACTGCGAACGGAACGGCAGCCGCATAAAAAACGCCCGCCGGCACCGGCGGGCGCATCTGTCTAAATCAACCGATCAGAAGGGTGAATCGGGGAAGTAGAAATCCTTGGCATTGTCCTTGGTGACCAAGGTCGCATCCAGGATATAGTTGCCGCGAACCGGAACCTGATCGTAGAAATTGGCAGCGGTCAGCTCCATGGCCGTCCCGACCATGGCCGGCGGATAGAGCACATCGACCGGGATCAGTTTGTCGCCGTCCATGACCTTCTTGACCATGTCCTTGGAACCGGCGCCGGCGATGACATACTGGATGTCGGTGCGCTTGGCCTGATCGATCGCCTGCAGCACGCCAACGGCCATGTCGTCATCCTGACACCATACGACGTCGATCTTCGGGAACTTCGTCAGATAATCCTGCATGACCTTGAAAGCGTCGTCGCGGTTCCAGTTGCCGTATTGCCGGTCGAGAACCTTGACGTTGGAGCCAGCGATACCCTTGTCGAAACCATCCTGACGCTGCTGGTCGATCGGAATCGGCAAGCCGCGGATGACGACGACCTGAGCATTCGGCGTATGGGCCTTGATGTATTCGCCCGCCGTTTGGCCGAGAGCAGGATTGTTGCCGGCGACATAGAGATCACGGACGGAATTGTCGTTGTTGCTCGGCGCGCGGTCGACGAGAGCGACGAACTTGCCCTTGTCCTTGACTTCCTTGATCGCATTGACCAGCGGATCGGGATCCGACGGCAGGATCACGAGAGCGTCGATGCCCTGGGTCTCAAGGTCCTGTACCGCATTTGCCTGGCTTGCCGCGTCCGGCGAGGTCTTGACGATGACATTCAGCCCCGGATGTTCCGCCATCAAGAGTTTGGCGACGCGTTCGGCATGGAAGACGACGCCCGAGGTCCAGCCATGGTCCGCCGCCGGAATGGAAACGCCAATCGTGACCTTTTTGTCCTCGGCATGAACCGTCCCGGCGAGAGCCGCCAGCACGACAGCCAGACCAATTAGTCTTTTACGCATATTTCATCCTCCCAGATAGAAGCAGGGCATTGTCATAAAGACCGGGCGCCCCCTAGACCCGGTTATTCGCTATCTGCGAGCAAGCGAGCGCTGAACCAGCATGGCGATGATGATGATCGCGCCCTGGATAGCACTGAGCAGATACTCGCTGATGAAATTGGAAAGCAGCATGATATTGCCGACCAGTTCCAGGATGAAGGCACCGCAAATGGTCCCCCATACCCTGCCCGCTCCACCCTTCAGGGCAGTGCCGCCAACGACGACGGCCGTGATCGCCTGCAATTCCCAGAGGTTACCGGTCGTTGCCGATGTCGAACCAAGCCGCGGCACATAGAGAAGCACGGCGATCGCCACACACAGACCTTGAATGACGAAGGCGATGGTACGCACACGATTGACCGCCACGCCGGAATAACGCGCAACATCGCGATTGGAACCGACCGCGATGACATGCCGTCCGTAGCGGGTGCGATAAAGAATGAAGGCGGCGACGCAGGTCACGAGAAGGATGACCGCGATCGGCACCGGCACGCCGAGCACGGAGCCATAATAGGCGGGCTTGTAGAGCGTCTGTATATCCGCCGCGCGCAAGGTGATGGCGCCGCCCTGCGACAACCAGGTCGTCAAGCCGCGATAGACGCCCATCGTGCCCAGGGTCGCAATGAACGGCTCGATCTTGCCCATGGTCGTGATCAGACCATTGGCGAGGCCGCATAGCAGACCGGCGACGATCGAGAACAACACCGCCGCCACCAGCATCAGGGCAGGATCGGCGATGACGCCTGAATTCAGCAGGAGGATCATCAGGCTTGCGACGAAGGCCACCATGGCGCCAACGGACAAATCGAGATCGCCCGCCGAGATGACGAAGGTGGCGCCGACCGCGATGATCGCAATATAGGCACATCTCGTCGCGACATTGGTGAGATTGGTCATGCCGATGAAGTTCGGATTGACCAACGCCCCGACGATGAGAAGCAGCACCAACGCCGCAAACGGCGCAACGGCCCTGAGATCGACATCCCGCCAGGACCGGCCTCGCCGGCCTGCCTTCCCGCTGCTGTCTTCGCCCACGCTCATATCCAAAACCAACCTCCCGTTCCCATCATGGCTGGGAATTCGCCTTGCTCTCGTGCCGCCCGTTCAGGCCGCCGTCTTTTTCTTCAGGCCCGCCGCATAACGCATGATTTCCTGCTCGGAGATCTCGTCTCCTTCGAGCACGCCGACGATCCGGCCTTCGCGCATCACGGCGATCCGCGTGCAAAGCCCGATGACCTCGGGCATCTCCGACGAGACCACGATGATCGAATGACCGTCGCGCGCCAGTGCCGAAATGAAATGGTAGATCTGCTGCTTCGTGCCGACATCGATACCGCGGGTCGGCTCGTCGATGATGATGATCTGCGGCTCGGTCTCCATGACCTTCGCGAGTAGCAATTTCTGCTGATTGCCGCCGGACATGCGGCCAGCGATGATATTTCCGTCGCGCACGCGAATGTCGAAACGGCGGCGTGCCCGCGCCAACGCGCTGGCTTCGCTAGAGGCGCTGAGATAGCCGAACTTGCCGTGCCGATCCAGGGACTGGAGGGTCAGGTTGACGGCCATGCCCGAATTCAGAAGCAGACCTTTGGACTTGCGGTCCTTGGTCATATAGGCAAGACCGGCGTCGATAGCGGCATGCACATCATGCGGCGGCACGGGCTGTCCGTTGGCGATGACCTCGCCGCCAGCGCGCGAGCGCAGGCCGACGACCGCTTCCATCAGTTCGGTGCGGCCCGATCCGATCATGCCGGAAAAGCCCAATATCTCGCCCTTGCGCAGTTCAAAACTCGCATCGCGGACGTAACCTGTCGAAATAGCACTGACGCTGAGCACCACCTTTTCATCGACATCGGGTTCGTTCTTGGCGGGATAGAGGCTCGAAAGCTCACGCCCGACCATCAACTGCGCAATCGATTCGCCATCGAGCAGCGAGGTCTGCGACGTCTTCACCCATTGGCCGTCACGCAGGACCGTGACCCGGTCTGTCAGTTCCATGACCTCGTCGAGCTTGTGAGACACGAATACGAAGCTTGTCCCCTGATCGCGGAGCTTGCGCACCTGTTTGAACAGGAAGTTTGTTTCCTCCCGCGACAGAACGGCGGTCGGCTCGTCCATGAAAACGATTCTTGCGTCCCGGCTGATCGCCTTGGCGATCTCCACCATCTGCTTGTCGGCGATGGAAAGCGTACCGATCAACGCATTCACGTCGACATGCGACCCGAGGAGATCGAGGACACGCCGTGTCTCCGCTCTCATATATTTGCGGTCGAGCACGCCGAAGCGCGTGACTTCTCGGCCGAGAAACAGGCTCTCGGTAACCGTCAGATGTTCGGCTAGATTGAATTCCTGATGGATGATGACAATGCCAAGCGCCTCGGCAGCGCCATTGGGCGGCAGCTTTACCGGCTGACCATCCAGCAGGATCTCGCCCGAGCTTGGCTGCTCAAAACCGGAGAGAATCTTGACGAGCGTCGACTTGCCGGCGCCGTTCTCGCCCATGAGCGCATGGATTTCCCCGGCCCGAAGATCGAAATTGACGCTGAACAGCACCTGCACGCCGCTGAAGGACTTGGAAATTCGCCTCGCGGACAGCACCACCGCACCGTCGACGGCCTCCGAACTCATTGCCTTCCTCCCTGTGGCCCCACACCACTTCTATGTTGTGTAAACCTTTACATATCGTGTGTAAAGGTTTACATGGTGGTATGTTGCAGAATTTATCGCGGTCGCCTTTGATCTCCGCGGAAGTCTGTGTAGTGTCCGGTCCGAGACGAGACCAAGGCAGAGCGCAGTGTCTAATTCCACGCCCGCAACTATCGAAGACGTCGCCCGAATTGCCAATGTTTCGATCGCAACGGTCTCTCGTGCAATCCATATGCCTGAAAAGGTCGCGAACTCGACGCGGCTGAAAGTCAACCAGGCGATTGCCATCACCGGTTATACCACCAATGCCATGGCGCGCAGCCTGCGGCTCGGTCGGTCGAACATGATTCTCGTCGTCGCACCTGACATCGGCGATCCGAATTTCTCCAATATTCTGATAGGATTGGAGAACGAGGCGCGCTCGCATGGATATGGCATTCTGATCGGCCACACGCAGAACGATGCGCAACGCGGCTTGGAATATCTGAAGTTCCTCAACTCCAACCAGGCGGCCGGGTTGATCCTATTCACCGGCATCCTGCCCTTCGGACACCAAACGATGACGGCGCGGCTTCCCCCGAGCGTCGGCGTCTTTGAGCCCGTCTTCAACGGCGGCATTCCCTATGTCGGCGTGGACGATATCGCCGGAGCGCGCAAAGCCGTCGACCTCCTCATCGCCGAGGGTCATCGGAAGATCGCGTTCATCGGCGATTCGCGCACCCGCCTCGCCTATAGCCGACGGCGCATGGGCTACGAAGCCGGACTGGATGCCGCCCATATCGGTGCCGACCTCCGCATCGTATTCGAGGGCGACGGCACCATCGAGAGCGGCAGGCTCGCCGTCGAGCAGCTTTTCATGCGCGACACGCTGCCGACAGCCTTCATGTGCGTCAACGACCAGACGGCCATCGGCGTGATGATCGGGCTAAAAGCGCGGGGCTACGACATTCCAGGGGATTTTTCAGTGACCGGCTTCGACGATGTGCCGCAAGCCGTTTTCATGTCGCCCTCGCTGACGACCATCAGGCAGCCGCGCACCGCGATCGGCAAGCATGCGATGTCGCTCCTGCTGGAGCTCTTATCGGATGGCCAGCCGGCTGAGACGGAAATCCTGCTGCGGCCGGATCTCGTGGTGCGCAACTCGGTCTCGGCACCGTCGCGCGCCCGGCGATAGGGACGCTTTGCCATGCCGCTCGGCAGACTCGTCCTTTACGCCCGCGATGTGGAAGAGACGATCGGCTTTTACGAGAGACATTTTGGCTTCAAGCCGCTCCAGCAGGCGGGCGATCGGATTGTCGAGCTGCTGGCACCGGATGGCGGCGCCAATCTGATGATCCATCCGGCGGGAAAGGCTCAGAAGATGGGCCAAGTGCTGATAAAGTTGGTCTTCGATATCGAGCATGTCGAAGCTTTCCGCGCCAAATGCGCGAGCGAGGGGCTTGAATTCGGACCGTTGCATCAAGCCGATGGCTATGTGTTCGCCAATGCCAAGGACCCCTGCGGAAATTCCATATCCATTTCGAGCCGCGCATTTCGGCGACAGTCGCGGGAGGCGATGGATCACCGCCTCCCGCCTTCTCGTGATCAAACGTAACGATTGACGATGTTTTCCAGGAGTTCCTGCTTGCCGGACTTCGGCTGCGGGTTGATGTCCTTGCTTTCGACCCACTGGGCGATCTGGTCGAGCGAATATTCGCCGCGCAGCAGCTTCTGTCCCTCAGCAGAATCCCAGCCGGCGTAACGATCGGCGAGCGGCTTGGAGAGCGCCTTGTCTTCGATCATCTTGGCAGCGGCCTTCAGGCCACGAGCGCAGCAGTCCATCCCGCCGATATGGCCGATCAAGAGGTCTTCCGCATCGAGCGACTGACGGCGCAGCTTGGCGTCGAAGTTGGTGCCGCCGGTCTTGAAGCCGCCGCCGGCCAGAACGTGGTAGTAGGCCAGGGACATTTCCGGAACGTTGTTCGGGAACTGGTCGGTATCCCAACCGGACTGATAGTCGTTGCGGTTCATATCGATGGAACCGAAGATGCCAAGCGCATTGGCAAGCGCCAGTTCATGTTCGAAGGAATGGCCGGCAAGGATCGCGTGACCCTGCTCGATGTTGACCTTCACTTCGTTTTCGAGGCCGTTCTTCTTCAGGAAACCGTAGACCGTCGCGACGTCGTAGTCGTACTGATGCTTGGTCGGCTCCTGCGGCTTCGGCTCGATCAGGATCGTGCCCTTGAAGCCGATCTTGTGCTTGTACTCGACCACAAGGTTGAGGAAGCGGCCCATCTGGTCGAGCTCACGCTTCAGATCGGTGTTTAGCAGGGTTTCGTAACCTTCGCGGCCGCCCCAAAGCACGTAGTTTTCACCGCCGAGCTTATGCGTTGCGTCCATGCAGGTCTTCACGGTCGCGGCCGAAAACGCGAAGACATCCGGATCCGGGTTGGTCGCGGCACCCGACATGAAGCGGCGGTTGGAGAAGAGGTTCGCCGTGCCCCACAGCAGCTTGACGCCCGTTTCGGCCTGCTTTTCAGCAAAGTAATCGACGATCTCGTTGAGGTTCCTGGTATTCTCGGCAAAATTCTTGCCTTCGGGACGCACGTCGGCGTCATGGAAACAGTAATAGGGCGAACCGAGCAGGGTGAAGAACTCGAAGGCAACATCGGCCTTCAGCTTGGCCGCTTCCATCGTGTCCTGGAACCAGGGACGGAGAAAGGTCTGGCCGCCGAAGGGGTCACCGCCCGGCCACGTGAAGGTGTGCCAATAGGCAACGGCAAAACGCAGATGGTCTTCCATGCGCTTGCCGAGAATCACCTCGTCCTTGTTATAGTGCCGGAACGCCAGCGGATTGGTGCTGTCGGGGCCTTCGTATTTCACTTTCTTGATGTCACCAAAAAATCCGGTGCCCATAACTCATCTCCTTGCGTTTGGTATTCGGTATTGTGGTTCGTGCCGGTAACGCCCCCTCATCCGCCCCTTCGGGGCACCTTCTCCTCGTTGGGGCGAAGGTAGAGCGGCATCCTCCGTCTCCCCTCTTCCCTCGGGGAGAGGGCAGGGTGAGGGGGTTCCCCTCAACCTGTGCTCAGCGACTTGAGCGCCGGATAAAGCGCGCGGTAGCGCTTGTAGGCATCCTCATAAGCGCCGGTCAGCGCTGCTACCGGTTCGATCGTGCCGGCCGTTTTCGGCGGCGTGCAGATCTCGATCGGGTCGGCGCCGGTTGCCGCGATCAAGCCGAGACGGGCAGCGCCGAAAGCAGCCCCGAAATCGCCCTCGGCCGGCACATCGACGGGAACGCCGAGCGCGGTCGCGATCGAGGCCAGCCAGTAGCGCGAGCGCGAGCCTCCGCCGATGGCGGTGACACGGGCGATATCGGTCCCTGCCGAGCGCAGCGCTTCGAGATTGTCGCGAATGGCGAAGCTAACGCCTTCGAGTACGGCCTGCGTCAGCACGGCACGGCCACTCTCATGGCCAAGACCGATGAAAGCGCCGCGGATGGTCGCATCGTTATGGGGCGTGCGTTCGCCGGAAAGATAGGGAAGAAAGGTGACGCTCGATGGTGCCTTCAGCGCATCCCCCAATTCGCCGGTAAGTTCGGCCGCGGATTTGCCGGTGGCGTTCGAATGCCAGTTCAAAGCGTCGGTCGCCGAGAGGATGACGCCCATCTGATGCCAGGTGTTCGGCAGCGCATGACAGAACGCATGAACGGCGCTTTCCGGCTTCGGCAGGTATGAGCCGTTGGCGGCAAAGAGCACGCCCGAAGTCCCGAGCGACACGAAGGCGGAGCCATCGCTGACCGTACCCATGCCGCAAGCCGAGGCCGCGTTGTCCCCTGCCCCACCGGCGACGACGACGTCGCCGGCAATACCCCACTTCGAGGCGAGTTCGCCGCGCAGCCTGCCGGCGGCTTCCGTCCCTTCCACCAGCGTCGGCATCTGCTTTTCGTCGAGCTTGGTGGCGGCGAGCAGCTCGGAAGACCATTTGCGCTTGCCGGTGTCCAGCCAGGACGTTCCGGCCGAATCGGACATTTCAGACATATGTTCGCCCGTCAGCCATAGGCGCAGATAGTCCTTCGGCAACAGCACCCAGCGCACCCTGGCGAAGATATCCGGCTCGTGCTTCGCGACCCAGGCGAGCTTCGGTGCGGTGAAACCGGGGAAAACGATGTTGCCCGTCAGAGCGCGGAAGCGCGGATCGGCGTCGAGAGCGGCAGCTTCCTGATGGCTGCGCGTATCATTCCAGAGAATGCAGGGACGCAGCACCTTGTCGTCGGCATCGAGCAGCGTCGCGCCATGCATCTGGCCGGAGAGGCCGATGCCACGCACCCCCGCCAACTCCTTCGGATGAGCCGCCTGCAGGTCAGCGACCGCCTCCTCCGTGGCGCGAATCCAGTGCGCCGGCTCCTGTTCCGACCAGCCCGGATGCGGACGCGATACGTCGAGCCCGCCATTGGCCGATCCGATGATCTTCTGGTTGCCGTCGATCAGCATCGCTTTGACGCCGGACGTTCCGAGATCAAGACCCAAATACATCAGATGGTACTCCTCATGCTCCGCCGCAGGTTTTGATGCTCAGGGCAGATTGTCCTTCAAGAAAATGTCGAGGCGGATGCGCTCCTGGCCGGCGATGACCTCCTGGCCGTCCGCCGTCGCCTTCATGACGCGTATGGCGCTGCGCACCTCATGACCGGCGTCCTGGTTGAGAACGGCATCGATGGTGCCGTCCTGCAGCGCCGCGCGGGTGTGTTCGGTCAGCTCGTGCACGACGACCGTCAGCTCGCGCCCCTGCCCGGTCTCCTTCAGCGCCTTGAGCAGGCCGCGATTGCCGGCACCGAGGCTATAGATGCCGATGATGCTGTTGCTGCCGGAAAGCGCTTCGGAGATCAGTCCATTGGCGATTTCCGGATCATCGCGGCCTTCGAGCACCGGCAGCAGGCGCAGTTGCGGAAACTCCGCCGCCATGACCGAGGAAAATCCTTCCAGGCGCTCACGATGGTCGCGCACCAGCATGGATCCGGCGAGAATGGTGATATCGCCTTTGCAGCCGCCGAGGAAACGGCCAAGCAGGCGAGCGGCCGTCCGGCCAGCGCCAATATTGTCGACACCGGCATAGTGGTGCCGGGTCGAGCCGGTGAGATCGGACACGAGCGTGACCACGGGAATCCCTGCCGTTACCAGCCGGTCGACGGCGGCGCGTACCTCCGGCGCGTCGGTTGCCACCAGGGCCACACCGGCGAGGTCCAGCCCCTGCAGCGCATCGAGCGCGGCAACCAGCGCCGGCGCGTCGAAGGCGGGCACTTCCACGATGCGAATTTCAGTGCGATCGAAGGTCGAGCGCGTCATCGCCTGGCGCACCTCGGCATAGAGGCCATGCATGAAGGAATTGTCGCCCGTCGGCAGAATGAAGACGAGCGGATAGATGCGGCCCTTGGCAAGATTGGCCGCCGCCACATCCCGGACATAGCCGATATCGCGGATTGCTGCTTCCACCTTCTCGCGCGTTACGAGGCGCACGCCAGGGCGCCGGTTCAGCACCCTGTCAACGGTCGCAAGGCTGACGCCCGCGGCAGCGGCGATATCGTAAACGGTGGGTCTCATCAGCTCCTCCTGACGAAATCCTTACTGCGAATTCTGATGTACGTAAATCAAGAATTTTCGAAGCCTGAAATTTCCTGTCGATCGGCACAAAAAGAAAAAGGCCTCCCGAGCCGAGAAGCCTTTAATAACAGACGGATAATGGAAAAACGGTTAAGCCTAGTGACCGCCGCCGCCCGCACCCCTGGGTGGAGCATTCGGCTTACTGAGCATCAACACGCCAAAGATCATCGCCAGGAACAATACCGTCAGCATCAGGAACACGTCGCCGAAGGACATGATGATCGCCTGTTGCTCCGCCATGTTGACCAACTGCTTTAATGCCGCCTGCGGACCGTCCAGGCCATTGGCATTGAAATTCGCCGTCATATTGTTCATCTGATCGACGGCGGCGGGACTCCCCCAGTGCACATGATCGCGCAGATGCATGTAGTGGGCGTCCTGACGGGTGGTGAGGACCGTGTTGATGATGGCAAGCCCGACGGCACCGCCGAGATTGCGGGTCAGGTTGAACAGGCCGGACGCGCCGCGCATGCGGGCAGGAGGCATGGTTCCGAGCGCGATGTTATTGATCGGCACCATGCACAACATAAGCCCGAAACCGCGAAGAATCTGCGGAATGAAAAGCTCCCAGAAATCCCAGTCCGTCGTCAAGCCGGTCATGATCCAGGTACCGGTCGCAAAACTGCAGAAGCCGATGATCATCATGATCCGAAGATCCATCTTGCCGGAAAGGAAACCGGCGAGAGGGGCGGTGAAGAACATCGCCAGACCCGAGACGAACATCGTCTCGCCAATCATCAGCGAATCATATCCGCGGATACGGCCGAGATAGACGGGATAGATATAGGTCAAACCATAAAGCCCGATGCCCATGACGAAAGAGAACATCGAACCGAACGCGAAATTCTTATTGGCGAAGGCCCTCAGATCGACGACGGGGAAATCGACGGTAAATGCCCGATAAAAGAAGATGATCGCGCCAATGGCCGAAGCGATTGCGGCGATCACAATATAGTTGTCGTTGAACCAGTCGTTGGTGTTGCCTTCTTCGAGCACATATTCCAGCGCGCCGAGAAACAGCCCCATGGAAAACAATCCCCACCAGTCGAACTTCTTCATCAACGACAGCTCCGGCTTGTCGAAGTCGATGAAATTCCAGGTGACGATGGTGACGATGACACCGGGGCCAATGTTGACGAGGAACAGCCAGTGCCAGGAAAACGCGTGGCTGAGATAGCCGCCGACCGTCGGGCCGATGGTCGGGGCAAGCGTTGCGATCAGACCAATGATCGGCGACACCACGTTGCGTTTCGACGGCGGGAAAATGGTGAAGGCAGCCGCGAAAACCGAGGGAATCATGCCGCCGCCGATAAAGCCCTGCAGCGCACGATAAACGATCATCTGATCAATGTTGGTCGCCGTCGCGCAAAGGCCGCTGGCGATGGTGAAACCGGCAGCCGAAGCCGCGAAAAGATATCGCGTGGAGATGATGCGGGCCAGCGTTCCCGAAAGCGGAATCATGATCACTTCCGCGATCAGATAGGCCGTCTGCACCCAGGGAATTTCATCCGAGCCGGCACTAAGGCCCGCCTGGATTTCGCTGAGGGAGGCGGAAACCACCTGAATGTCCAGGATCGACATGAACATGCCAAGCACCATCGCGAAGAATGCGATGAGCTTACGGGGGTCCATGTGGTCCGCCGCTGGCACGACGGGACCGGCTGTCGAACCTGCGGTCGCGGCTGTCGAGGCCATCGGCGCTCTCCGAACTTAGAGCAATTCCAGGAAAAGTGCGAAGCGGTTTTCCGTCCGGAATTGCGTAAAAACAAAGGGATAGAGCGGGAGAGCGCTTCCTTGAAACGCTGAACCGCTCTAGTTGCTGGCCAATCCGGCGCGATCGGGCGCGGTGCGGGTATCGACATCGACGACGACACTCAGACCGGCACGCAGACGACCGCTGTCAAGCGCTTCCTGCGGCAACGCGATACGAACCGGCACGCGCTGGACCACCTTGGTGAAATTGCCCGTCGCATTTTCAGGCGGCAGCAGCGAGAACACGGAACCCGAGGCCGGCGAAATCGACGCGACCGTGCCGACGATCGGATGATCGCTGTAGGCGTCGACATGCACGTTGACCTTGGAACCGGCAACCAGATGCTGGATCTGCGTTTCCTTGAAGTTGGCATCGATATAGAGCTGGCGGGTCGGAACGATCGCCATCAGCTTCTGGCCGGGCGAAACGAGATCGCCTTCCTGAACCGAGCGATTGCCGACGACACCGTCATAAGGCGCCTTCAGCACCGTGAAGGAGAGATCGCGGGCAGCCTTGTCGCGAGCGGCTTCCAGGCCCTTGATCGTGCTTTCGGCCTGACGGCGCTGCGCCTGCAGCAGGTTGATATTGGCCTGAGCCGACGCGATGGCGGCATCGCCGCCGACGAGATTGGCTTTGGCCTGATCGAGGGCGATATTGGCGCTGTCCAGCGAAGCCGTGGTGCCGACCGACTTCGATTGAAGTTCGGCAGCACGCGTCTGGGTGATCTGCGCGCCGCGGACCGTCGCTTCCAAAGCGACCTTCTGTGCCTGCGACTGGGCAAGCGCAGCCTGGCCGGCGGCAATCTGCGCATCGATGGTGTGCAGCGACAATTGCTCGGTATCGAGCGAAGCCTGGGCCTGCTGCAATGCCAGCTTGTAATCGCCGTCATCGAGCGTGGCGAGTACATCGCCCGCCTTGACCAACTGGTTGGCAACGACGTTCACCTTGGCGACATAGCCCGTCACCTTCGGCTGGATGGTCGCGATGTCGCCTTCGATATAGGCGTCGTCCGTCGAGACCATGAAACGGCCGTTCGTCCACCAGTCATAGCCGTACCAGCCGCCCCCAACCAGCGCCAGAACGACAATGATGGGCAGTACCAGGCTGCGCCGCTTCTTCTCGGCCGGCGGTGGGGCCGCTTGGACCGAGTGAGCAGGCGCAGCCTGGGCGGGGGGCGGGGCGTTAGGCTTTTCCGCGGCAGGAGCCTCGGCGGATGCGCCGGCGTGCGGAGCCTCCACTTCGACATCATCAACGATGCGCGCTACATTGTTACTGTGACCTGACGACATAGTCCTACCATTTGGAAATTTGAATAATATAATCGAACCGAACGGTTCAGTTCAGTTGACATAGATCGTTTTTCATTCCATATCAAGTCATATCGAACCACCCGGTTCGATTTAATTAACGAATCTGATTAAGATTCTGAAAAAGTGATCGAGCGAAGGAGACGATGAAACACGAACCGCAAAATACCGCCGTCCTGAACGCACCTGCTTCAGGGGGGCGTTGGGCCGCTGGAGAAGACCCCGTCAAGCGCCAGCAGATTCTGGATGGTGCCACACGTGTCTTCATGAAAATGGGGTTCGATGCCGCGAGCATGAACGACGTCACGCGCGAAGCGGGCGTCTCCAAGGGCACGCTCTATGTCTATTTCGCCAATAAGGAAGACCTGTTCTCCGCCATGATCGACAGCGAGCGGGCGCGTTTCGTCGAGACCGTACGCACCGCGCTTGCCGACGACGTCGATGTGGCCACCAGTCTTTATGAATTCGGCATGGTCTTCGTAACCCATGTCACATCGGACAAGACCATCAGCGCCATGCGCACCGTCATCGGTGTGCGCGAACGCATGCCATCGCTCTGTCAACGCTTCTTCACCGGCCCGGAAAACCTGCGCACCGTTCTGCGCAGCTTCCTCCAACGTCAGGTCGCCGCCGGTCGCCTCAGCATCGAGGACTTCGACCTGGCCGCGCGCCATTTCCTCGACATGGCCAGCGGCAGCTACTTCAAGCTCAGACTGTTCGGTGACATGGATTTCGCCCCCTCGAAAGAGGAGATCGACTATGTCGTGCGCGGTGCCGTTCGCGTCTTCATGGCCGCTTATGGTATCAATCGGAAAGATCAGGCCTGACCGCCTTCCGATAGGCAGCGGATATCCATCTCAATCCCGCAATTGCGATCAAACCCGATAGCCGGTCGGCGCCTAACAATGGGCGGGCAACCAGGGAATCGAACATGAGCGCGATCGGAAAAGCGATATGGTTCATAGAAAGCCATTTCTCGTCCGATATCTCGCTTGACGAGATTGCAGATACTGCCGGCCTGTCGCGCTATCATCTGTCGCGCGTCTTTGGCCTCACCACCGGCCATTCGATCAGCGGCTATATTAGAGGCCGACGCCTCAGCGGGGCGGCTCTTGCGCTGATCAACAGCTCATCGACCATTCTCGAGGTTGCCCTCGATGCGGGCTACGGCTCGCATGAGGCTTTCACTCGTGCCTTTCGCGAGCAATTCGGCATGACGCCGGACAGTGTGCGCAAACAGGGGCACGCCCGAAACCTTGTTTTACTGGAGCCGATCAGAATGGACGACACCCGCCTTCCCAAACTCGACGCGCCGCGTTTCGAGACCCGCCCCGCAATGCTGCTCGCCGGCCTTGCGGAAACCTATGCCTATGAAGCCACGCAGGGGATTCCCTCGCTCTGGCAGAAATTCAACCAGTATTTCGGCCATATTCCCGGGCAAGTGGGCAACGTCGCCTATGGCGTCTGCACCCAGACCGAAGGCGAGAGCGAGAGCTTCCGCTATATGTCCGCCGCCGAAGTCACCGCGGCCGACGATCTGCCGGAAGGCTTTACGACCCTGAAACTGCCGCAGCAGCGCTATGCCGTCTTTACCCATCCCGGTCATGTTTCCGGCATCTCCGCGACCGTGCATCAGATCTTCGGTGACTGGCTGCCGCAATCCGGCCACCAGCACGGTGGTGTGCCCGATATGATGGAACGCTACGATGACCGCTTCGATCCCCACACCGGCATGGGGGTGACGGAGATCTGGATTCCGCTGAAGGCCTAGAAATTTGCGCGCCAGCCGCGAAAATACTTCTGGCGCTTGCACCTGCGATTTCGCTCCTTACATAACCGACACTATTGAGGAGCCGGAGCTGGGGGTCAGCGTCGGCAGACGCTGACCAGAGGAAATTTCGGCGATGGACATTGTTGGTTTGATGCAGGATCCGAGCGCATGGATTGCGCTCGTCACGCTCGTCGTCATGGAGGTGGTCCTCGGTATCGACAACCTCATCTTCATTTCGATCCTGACCAACAAGCTGCCGGTCGAACACCGTGAAAAAGCACGCAAGATCGGCATCGGCCTTGCCTTGCTCATGCGTCTTGCCCTGCTCGGCACCGTCGCCTGGATCGTGCAGCTCACACAGCCGGTCTTCGAAGTCTTCGGTCAGGGCTTCTCCTGGAAGGATATGATCCTGATCGGCGGCGGCCTGTTCCTGGTCTGGAAGGCGACCAAGGAAATCCATCACAATGTCGATCCGCAGGAACATGGCCAAGATTTCATTGCGAAATCGACCACGACAGGCTTTGCCTCGGCCATTGGCCAGATCCTGTTGCTCGATCTCGTCTTTTCGATCGACAGCATCATCACGGCCGTCGGCATGACGCCGCATCTGCCGATCATGTTCATCGCCGTCATCGCCGCAGTTACGGTCATGTTGGTAGCCGCCACGCCGCTTGCCAACTTCATCGAAAAGAACCCGACCATCGTCATGCTGGCCCTGGCCTTCCTGCTGATGATCGGCACGACGCTGATCGCCGAAGGCATGGGCTTCCATGTGCCCAAGGGCTACGTCTACGCCGCCATGGCCTTCTCGGCTGTCGTCGAGGTGCTCAACATGCTGGCGCGGAACCGGCGAAAAAAGGCGGCCGCCGGGCACTGAAAACGTGGGCCATCCGTCATCATGTTTATGGCTGGATAGGCCTATCGCCGGCGGGCGTTATATCAGGGGAACTTTGCGGCGAACGCCGCATTGATTCACCTCGGTGATATCTATCGGCAAAAGCTGGCGGCCACGATCCGATCTCGGGTCCTCGGCAACAACATCATCGGAGCGGCATGTCCACTCAGCAAGCACTTGCATTTGGTGTTATTGCCCTGATGATGGCGGCCTTCATCTGGGGCAGGATCCGTTACGATATTGTCGCGTGTTCGGTGCTCGTCCTTGCCGTAGCGCTCGGCCTTGTCCCTGCGGAAAACGCCTTCTCCGGCTTCAGCGATGATATCGTCATTATCGTCGGCAGCGCGCTGGTAGTCAGCGCCGGGGTCGCGCGATCCGGCATAATCGATTCGGCCATCAGACGCTTCTTTCCTAAGCTTGAATCCCCTCATCTGCAGCTCGCGCTGCTGACTGTCGTGGTCGCCGTGCTTTCAGCTTTCATCAAGAACATTGGCGCGTTGGCGATCATGATGCCGGTTGCCTTTCAGTTTTCGAAAAAAACGGGGGTTTCACCCTCGCGCTACCTGATGCCGATGAGCTTCGCCGCGCTTCTCGGCGGCCTGATGACGCAAATCGGCACTTCACCGAACATCGTGGTATCGCGGCTCCGGCAGGAAATTAACGGAACATCCTTCTCCATGTTCGACTTCACGCCGACAGGCGCGCTTCTGACCGTCGTCGGTGTTCTCTTCCTGATTTTCTTCCACCGCCTCGTGCCCGAACGCAGCAAGCAAAATCCTACCTTGGAAGACGCACTGGACATCAAGGCCTATTTCTCGGAAGCGACGGTGCCCAAAGGGTCAGGTGCCGTCGGCAAAACTCTGCACGAAGTTCTCCGCAGCGGAGATGGAGAGGTTGTAGCGACCGCGATCTTGCGCGGTGACCTGCGTCTTTCACCGGTTCCCGACGTCGTGCTCCAGGCAGAGGACACTATCCTGCTGGAAGGCGGCCCAAAGGCCTTGGATCTGGTTGTCTCCGGCGCCAGCTTGAAGCTTTCCGGCAAGCCGATGACCGAGGTGCATGAGGAGAACGAGGACATTATCGCGGTTGAGGCCGTCATCGCGCAGGATTCCAGCTTGGACGGCGTATCGGCCCGCGATCTTTCGCTGTTCCACACCCGCGGTATCAACCTGCTGGCGGTCAGCCGCAAAGGCGAGCGCCTCGGCGAAAGGCTCGCCGGCATCTCGTTGCAGGCAGGCGACGTCGTGGTCCTGCAGGGCAGCCGCAACGCCATGCCAGCCTTCTTGCAGGAAAATGGTTGTCTGCCGCTAGCCGAACGGGAGATCATGCTCGGAACGAGACGGCGTGCCTATATACCGCTTCTGATCCTGGTCGCAGCCATGGGGACGACTGCCACCGGCCTGGCTCCCGTATCGGTTGGTTTCTTTGCCGCGGCTCTGGCCATGCTGCTTTTTAGGGTCATTCCATTGGCCGACGTCTACAAAGCCGTCGACGGGCCGATCCTTGTCATGCTTGCGGCATTGATCCCTGTCTCGGATACGCTTCGCACAACTGGCGGCAGCGAACTGATTGCCCACTGGCTTGGACACTTTGCCACTCAGTTGCCACCCTATGGCGCGCTTGCCCTGATCCTCGTCACTGCCATGGCGGTTACGCCTTTTCTCAACAACGCTGCCACGGTGTTGGTCATGGCGCCGATCACCATCAGCTTTGCCCAGACGCTGGGTTACCGCCCGGAGGCATTTCTCATGGCGGTTGCCATCGGCGCCGGTTGCGATTTCCTCACGCCGATCGGCCATCAATGCAATACGCTGGTGATGGGACCCGGCGGCTATAAATTCAGCGATTATCCGCGTCTCGGACTGCCGCTGTCGTTTATCATCATCCTCGTCAGCGTGCCGGCCCTGCTTTATATCTGGCCAGTCGGCTGAGCAGTTTCCCTTGACGTTATCCGTTGAATATGGCCTAAGGCCTGCCAAACGGAAAACGCGGGATTGAAGCGGCAAGGCGCCCTTTTCCGGCCGGTTTCCTGATCCAGATAAACATCTCCGGCCGGGCAGCGCTTATCCCAAGCAGCGGCCTGGCTTTTTCTGACGGGCAAACAAGATGACAACATCAGGCGTTCGCGTCCGCATCGCACCCTCCCCGACCGGCGAGCCGCATGTCGGCACCGCTTATATCGCGCTGTTCAACTATCTCTTCGCCAAGAAGCATGGCGGCGAGTTCATCCTGCGCATCGAAGACACGGACGCGACGCGCTCCACTCTAGAATTCGAGACCAAGGTGCTCGATGCATTGAAGTGGTGCGGCCTGAAGTGGTCCGAAGGCCCCGACATCGGTGGCCCCTATGGCCCCTATCGCCAGAGCGACCGCAAGGACATCTACAGGCCCTTCGTCGAAAAGATCGTCGACGCCGGCCATGGCTTTCGCTGTTTCTGCACGCCCGAGCGCCTGGAAAAGATGCGCGAAGCCCAGCGTGCCGCCGGCCTGCCGCCGAAATATGACGGCCACTGTTTGAACCTTTCGGCAGAGGAAGTCTCCACGCGCGTTGCCGCCGGCGAGCCGCATGTCGTGCGCATGAAGATCCCGACCGAAGGCTCCTGCAAGTTCCATGACGGCGTCTACGGCGATGTCGAAATCCCGTGGGATGCGGTCGACATGCAGGTCCTGCTCAAGGCCGACGGCATGCCGACCTATCACATGGCCAACGTCGTCGACGACCATCTGATGAAGATCACCCATGTGGCGCGCGGCGAGGAATGGCTCGCCTCCGTGCCGAAGCACATTCTGATCTATCAGTATCTCGGCCTCGAACCGCCGCAGTTCCTGCATCTGTCGCTGATGCGCAACGCCGACAAGTCGAAGCTGTCGAAGCGCAAGAACCCGACGTCGATCTCTTACTATACGGCACTCGGCTATATCCCCGAAGCGCTGATGAACTTCCTCGGCCTGTTCTTCATCCAGATCGCCGAAGGCGAAGAACTGTTGACCATGGACGAGCTTGCCGAAAAGTTCGATCCGGAAAACCTCTCCAAGGCCGGCGCGATCTTCGATATTCAGAAGCTCGACTGGCTGAACGGCCGCTGGATCCGCGAGAAGCTGTCGGAGGAAGAATTCCAGCATCGGGTGCTGACCTGGGCGATGGAAAATAACCGCCTGAAGGAAGGCCTGAAGCTGTCGCAGTCGCGCATTTCAAAGCTTGGCGAGCTGGCCGACCTTACCGGTTTCCTCTTCAAGTCCGACCTCAACCTCGATCCCTCGGCTTTTGCCAAGATCAAGTCGACGCCGGAAGAGCTGCTGGAAATCCTGAACACGGTGCAGCCTGATCTCGAAAAGATCCTCGAATGGAATGTCGAGACAATCGAAGCCGAGCTGCGCGCCATCGCCGACCGCATGGGCAAGAAGCTGAAGGTCGTGGTCGCTCCGCTCTTCGTCGCCGTCTCGGGCTCGTCGCGCTCTCTGCCGCTCTTCGACAGCATGGCAATCCTTGGCCGCTCCGTCGTGCGCCAGCGGCTGAAACTTGCCGCCCAGACCGTTGCGACCCTCGTCGGCCCGAAGAATTGAACCGGACTTAGAACCATGAACGACAAGACCGAAGCATCCGCCCTCTCCTCCGACGCAACGGAGGTCCGCCGCCAAAAGCTGAAGCTGCTGCGCGAGCAGATCGGCGACGTCTATCCGGCCCACTTTCACCGGACGCTGACCAATGCCGAGCTGGCAGCGAAATACGAGGGTCTGGAGCCGGATACCGAGACAGGCGACGTCGTTATCGTCGCCGGCCGCGTCTATTCCTCGCGCAATTCGGGCATGTTCATGGATATCCATGATGCGTCGGGCAAGATCCAGATCTTCAGCCACAAGGACGTGACCGGCGAAGAGGCTCGCGCTTTGCTGCCGATGATCGATATTGGCGACATCATCGGCGTCACCGGTATCGTGCGCCGCACCAAGCGCGGTGAGCTGACGATCAATGCCCAGCAGATCACGATGCTCACCAAATCGCTGCTGCCGATGCCGGAAAAGTGGCATGGCCTATCCGATATCGAGCTGCGCTACCGCAAGCGCCATCTCGACATCATGACCAACGAAGAATCGAAGCTTCGTTTCCAGCAGCGCAGCCGCATCGTCTCCGGCATCCGCCGCTTCATGGAAAATGACGGCTTCATGGAAGTCGAGACGCCGATGCTGCATTCGGTCTATGGCGGCGCCACCGCCGAGCCCTTCAAGACGCATCACAACACGCTGAAGCTCGACATGTATCTGCGCATCGCGCCGGAACTGTTCCTGAAGCGCACGCTGGTTTCGGCCCTTGCAGACAAGGTGTTCGAGATCAACCGCAACTTCCGCAACGAAGGCGTCTCCACCCGGCACAATCCGGAATTCACCATGATGGAGTGCTACTGGGCCTATGCCGACTACGAGGACATGATGGATCTCGTGGAACGGCTGTTCTCGACGCTGGCGATGTCCATCCACGGCACCACCGAATTCGCTTTCGGCGACAAGCAGATCTCCTTCAAAGGCCCGTTCCGCCGCGTGCCGATGCCCGATGCCGTCAAGGAAGCGACCGGCATCGATTTCCTGGCGATCAAGACCGATGAGGAAGCCCGCGCCGCCGCCAAAGCCGCAGGCTTTGCCGTCGAGAAGGATGCCACCTGGGGCGAATGCCTCGCCTTCATCTTCGAAGAGAAGGTCGAGGGTACGCTGATCCAGCCGGCACACGTCACGCATTTCCCGAAGGACATCTCGCCCTTCGCCAAGGAAGTGCCGGGCGAACCGCGCCTTGTCGAACGCTTCGAGACCTATTGCAACACCTGGGAACTCGGCAACGCCTTCTCGGAGCTCAACGATCCGGAAGAGCAGCGCGCCCGCATGGTCGAACAGCTCGAACAGGCCCATGCCCGCGGCGAGAAGCAGAAGGAACTGGACGAGGAATTCCTCGACGCCATCGACCAGGGCATGCCCCCCGCCGGCGGCCTCGGTATCGGCGTCGACCGCCTGATCATGTTGCTTACCAACTCCGCATCGATCCGCGACATCATCCTGTTCCCGGCGCGGCGCAGCAAGGCGGACTGAAACGGTTTCGCATCAACGACGGGCCGCGGATTAAACCCCGCGGCCTTTTTCGTTGGGCCATTGCTTGCGGATTGCGTATAAGTGCCGCCAACGCGGCGAATCCTCGCCCGCCGGAACCAAGAGGCACGAAAATGACCGAGAAAGAAAACCCGACCACGGATGCCGATCACGAGCAGCAGCGTCTCGCCGATCTTGCCGAAATGGGCGATGTCGATCTGACGCAATTCGCGCCGGGTACATTCGGTTGCCACGAGGCGATGCATACGACCTCGCTCATGCTCGACATGACCGACGATCATCTCCTGCAACACCCCGCCATCCTCGCCGATCCGGAATTCTACCGTCTCGCCGGTGAGGTCCACGAGGCAATATTCGCGCTTTATCAGGCTATCGGCGAGAAACATCTGGCGGATTGAGACAATCCCTTGGTCCCTTTAAGGCCAAGGACCCCTGCCCTCAATTCGTAACCGGCGACCGCCGGTTGCTGGCGCCTGTCATGGTCGGGTCCAGACCCGGCGATGGTGCCGCATGCGGTTCAGCGGCATCGGCGCCAATGAAGCTGCCGGTATTGTTGCCCTCTGGCGGGAGATTGCGCGTGGACGCCGGAGGATTCTGTTCCGGCGGCGTCGCGGGCGCTTCCTCTTTTTCCTCGCGGGCGACGGCTTTCTGTTCTGCCGCTTCGGCCGCCTTCTGTTTGTCCTTTTTGGCGCTGCCGCCGGCCCCGTTCTCCGCCGCCAGAGGATCATCGCAATCGCTGTGATCGTTCAGCGCCGCCAGCGCGTCATCGATATCTTTCGGCAGCATGTTGATCTGCTCGCCATAAAACAGGCCTTCCGCGCTCGCGCCGCCATTGTAGTAACGCGCCGTCACCGGTGCCTCGGCCGCACCGTCGGCAACCTTGTCCGGATGCGGCACGTAGACGACATCGGCTCCCAGCGCTCGGCCGCGAATGTCCGAGCGCAGTGTCGGGCCGTTCTGATCGAGAACGACCACCTGGACGAGATCGGGCCTTTGCTCATCATAAACTGCCTTTGCAACGCGAAGCGCCGTTCTGACACGCGTCAGGCCGTCGGTCGGATCGGTGCGGATATATTTGCGCACCCAGAACCGGTTGTCCTTGCGGATGGTAACGAGGTTGACGTCGCTGCATTTCAGGCCGTTCGGAGAGGCTGCGGCAAAGCCCAAAAGCCGCTCTTTGCCGATATAAAGCGCGAAGACGCCGGAGCAGCCTATCAACAAGGCCACTCCGCCGATGATGGCGACAAGCTTCCGGGACGGCCGGAAAATGTGCAGTAAGGCGCTCACCCTAACTGCTCCACCATAAAGCACTCCAACGCGACAAAATGATCAACTCTCACGTTAGGGATATCGCGTTTCGGAATACTTAAAGAAGAGATGAATCTTGTCTCGCTCGCATTTCCGTTACCAAAAAAGGTCCAAGCCTTTCAGAACGATGCCGGTTCTTGCCTTGAACGGCATAGCCATGCTCTAACCGGGCATGGCCTTCACTTTGAGACAGCTTCAATATTTCGTCGCCGTGGCGGAACAGGGCTCCATTACCCGTGCGGCGCAGAACCTGTCGATCTCGCAATCCTCGGTCACCGAAGCCCTGAAGGAGCTGGAAAGCGACCTTGGCGTCGAGCTTTTCGACCGCCATCCCCGCGGCCTCTCCATCACCCATAACGGTCATCAGTTCCTGCGCCACGCCACAAAAATCCTCGCGACCGTTTCTGACGCGCGCACCAGTTTTTCCAGCCAGCAGAACGCGGCCGGCGGCACGTTGAACATAGGGGTCACCTCGCTCGTCGCCGGTTATGTGCTGTCCGACCTGCTGGCCCGCTACCGCCGCGCCTGCCCGGGCGTCGAAGTCAGCGCCATCGAAGACAATGGCGGCTATCTCGAACACCTTTTGGTCGGCGGCGAACTCGATGTCGCAGTCATGGTCATTTCCAATCTGCGCGACCGCATGGCACTGCAGGCCGAAATCCTTGAGACATCCCCCTATCGCCTGTGGCTGCCCATGGGTCATCCCCTGGTCTCCGCCGATATTATCAGCGTTGCCGACATCACCCGCGAACCGCTGATCATGCTGACCATCGACGAAATCGAGGAGAATACCGGCAAGCTGCTGACGGCGCTCGGTGCCCGCCCGCATGTCGCCTTCCGCACCCGCTCTGTCGAAGCTGTGCGCAGCTTGGTCGCCACCGGTGCCGGCGTTGCGCTGCTGCCGGACCTCGTCTACCGCCCCTGGTCGCTGGAAGGTGACCGGATTGAAAGCCGCGACGTTTCAGGCTCGCTCCCGGTCGTGCAAGTTGGCATGGTCTGGCGCAAGGGTTCCAGCCTGCCGCAGGCCGCCCGCGATTTCGTTGGCATCGCCGAAGCCATGCGATCGGGGCGCCAAAGGTAGCTTCTATCGGAAATTCCGATACCGTCTTTCTGATAAATGAATTTGCGAATACGGCAAAATAGCGTCACCTTTTTCTCCGGGAACAAAACGCCAGAAACTGGCTCCAACACCAACTGGCTCAAGAACCGGGAGAGTTTGATGAAGCATCTGCTGAAATCATGCACGGCTGCGCTCGCATGCTTAAGTTTCGCCACGCAGGGCATCGCCGCTGAGCCGCTGAAGGCGCTCGGTAAAGGCGAAGGCGCCGTCAGCATCGTTGCTTGGGCCGGCTATATCGAACGCGGCGAGAGCGACAAGAATTACGATTGGGTGACCCAATTCGAGAAGGACACGGGTTGCAAGGTCAGCGTCAAGACCGCCGCCACTTCCGATGAAATGGTGGCGCTGATGAACGAAGGCGGCTTCGATCTCGTCACGGCCTCAGGCGACGCGTCGCTGCGCCTCGTTGCCGGCAAGCGCGTCCAGCCGATCAACGTCGATCTGATCCCGAGCTGGAAAAATCTCGATGAACGTCTGAAAAATGCCCCGTGGCATACGGTCAACGGCGTCCACTACGGCGTGCCCTATCTCTGGGGACCGAACGTGCTGATGTACAACACCGACGCCTTCAAGGATCAGGCACCGAAGAGCTGGAAAGTCGTTTTCGAGGAAATGACCCTGCCGGATGGCAAGTCCAACAAGGGGCGTGTTCAGGCCTATGACGGCCCGATCTATATCGCCGATGCTGCGCTTTACCTGATGGCGCACAAGCCGGAACTCGGCATCAAGGACCCCTACGAACTCAATGAAGACCAATACAAGGCCGCCCTCGACCTTCTGCGTGGCCAGCGAAAGCTCGTCAGCCGCTATTGGCACGACGCGATGATCCAGACGGATGACTTCAAGAACGAAGGCGTCGTCGCCTCCGGCTCCTGGCCGTTCCAGGTCAACCTGTTGCAGGCGGACAAGCAAAAGATCGGCTCGACCTTCCCGGACGAAGGCACGACCGGATGGGCCGATACCACCATGCTGCATGCCGACAGCGAGCATCCGAACTGCGCCTATATGTGGATGGAACATTCGCTGCAGGCCAAGGTACAGGGTGATGCCGCCGCCTGGTTCGGCGCCGTGCCCTCGGTTCCGGCCGCCTGCAAGGGCGACGAGCTTCTGACCGACAGCGGCTGCGCCACCAACGGCTACGACCATTTCGACAAGATCAAGTTCTGGAAAACCCCGGTCGCCAAGTGCACGACCGAGAGCGAATGCGTGCCCTACCACCGCTGGGTTTCCGACTATATCGGCGTGATTGGGGGCAGATAGTTCACGCCGATCGTGGCGACCGCCTCTTTATCCGAATGAGCGCGATCGCATCGGGACGATGGGGGGCCTGATATTTGAAGCCCCTCATCGCCTCACCAAGCCCTCTTCCAAACGAAGAGGGCGACGGAACAATATGCCCTTCACCTCTGCATGCCCGGGAGCATCCCATGACCGCCGTTCGTTTCCAGCAGGTGTCCCGCCATTTCGGCCAGGTCCGCGCCGTAGACCGCGTCGATCTGGAGATCGCGTCCGGTGAATTCTTCGCCATGCTCGGTCCCTCCGGCTCCGGCAAGACCACATGCCTCCGGCTGATCGCCGGTTTCGAGCAGCCGACCGGCGGCCATATCGAGATCTTCGGCGAAACCGCCGAGGGCGTGCCGCCCTATCGTCGCAACGTCAACACGGTCTTTCAGGACTATGCGCTCTTCCCGCATCTCAATATTCTCGACAACGTCGCCTATGGGCTGATGGTGAAGGGCATCGGCAAGACAGAAAGGCTAAGAGCCGCTGAGCAGGCGCTCGAACTGGTGAAATTGCCTGGTTATGGCATCCGCCGCCCCGGCCAACTCTCCGGCGGCCAGCGCCAGCGCGTGGCACTCGCCCGCGCCCTCGTCAACAAGCCGAAAGTGCTGCTGCTCGACGAACCGCTTGGCGCGCTGGACCTGAAACTGCGCGAGCAGATGCAAGAGGAACTCAAGAGCCTGCAGCGAGCGCTCGGCATCACCTTCGTCTTCGTCACCCACGATCAAGGCGAAGCACTCTCCATGGCCGACCGCGTCGCCGTCTTCAACAATGGCCGGATCGTGCAGGAGGGCACGCCGCACGACATTTACCAGCGGCCAAAGACCCGGTTCGTCGCCGATTTCGTCGGCTCTTCCAATGTGATCGCCCCCGAGACGATGTCATCGCTCGGCGGCGAACGACGCTGGGCGAGCCTGCGGCCGGAGGCGATACGCCTGACTGAGGATGCCGGCGTTCCGGCGACGGTGCAAGCGACCAGCTTCCTCGGCGCCGCCACCCGGCTTTCGGTCGAAGCGCAGGGCACGCGCATGCATGTCACCGTGCCGGCCGGCCAGCCTATTCCCGACACCGGCGCCTCGGTGCGCATCGCCTGGCTGCCTGCCGACATCCATTACATGGACGACGCCGCATGATGTCAGCCGCCATCTCGACGGCCGCACCTGCGGCCACCTCGATCCTTCCACGTCGCGGCGGCTTCTTCGGTCGCCTCTCCGATCTCTTCTGGCGCCGCCCGAAACTGCTGCTCTTCCTGATGCTGACGCCGCCGCTGCTCTGGCTTGGCATCATTTATATCGGCTCACTGATCGCCCTGCTGCTGCAGAGCTTCTTCTCGATCGACGACTTCTCCGGAATGGTGAATTACGAATTCACGCTCGCGACCTATGCGCAGCTTTTGAATTCCGCCAATTTCGACATCATCATCCGCACGGTCGTCATGGCGGCGCTGGTCACCATCGCGTCCTCCTTCGTCGCCTTTCCGATCGCCTATTATGCGGCGCGCTATGCCAAGGGGAAATGGAAGGCGCTGTTCTATCTCGGCGTCATGCTGCCGCTCTGGTCGAGCTATCTGGTCAAGGTCTATGCCTGGAAGCTGATCCTCGCCAAGGAAGGCATTTTGACCTGGCTTTTCGAGAAGCTCTATCTCGGCTGGTTGCTCGACGGCGTGCTCAATCTGCCCATTGTCGGCGGCAATTCGCTGTCGGTGAGCTACATCGGCACCTTCCTGGTCTTCGTCTATATCTGGCTGCCCTATATGATCCTGCCGACGCAGGCGGCTCTCGAGCGCGTGCCCGCCAATCTCCTCGAAGCCTCAGCCGATCTCGGCGCGACCCCGAACCAGACCTTCCGCACCGTGCTGCTGCCGCTGGCATTGCCCGGCGTCGTCGCCGGCTCGATCTTCACCTTCTCGCTGACGCTTGGCGACTACATCATCCCGCAGATCATCGGCTCGTCGCGCCTCTTCATCGGCCAGGCCGTCTATGCGCAGCAGGGCACTGCCGGCAACGTGCCGCTCGCCGCCGCTTTCTCGGTCGTGCCGATCGTCATCATGGCCATCTATCTCTGGATCGCCAAGAAACAGGGGGCTTTCGATGCGCTCTGATCGCAGCCAACAAGCTTCCCTGCCCTTGAAGATCGCCGCCGCCTGCGGGCTGCTCTTCCTGCATCTGCCGATCCTGCTGATCTTCGTCTATGCCTTCACGACCGAGGAAAAAAGCTATCAATGGCCGCCGCCGGGCCTCACGCTGCAGTGGTTCGGCATTGCCTGGAACCGGCCGGATGTCTGGTCGTCGCTCGCGCTATCGGTGCAGGTGGCGACTATCGCAACGGCAACTGCCCTCGTGCTCGGCACACTCTGCGCCGCCGCCGTCAGCCAGACGAAATTCTTTGGCCGCGAGGCGATCTCGCTGCTGGTGATCCTGCCGATCGCCCTTCCCGGCATCATCACCGGCATAGCGCTGCGCTCCGCCTTCAGCCTGTTCGATATTCCCTTCTCCGTCTGGACGATCGTTCTCGGCCACGCCACCTTCTGCGTCGTCGTGGTCTATAACAACGCCGTCGCCCGCTTCCGCCGCACCTCCGGCTCGCTGATCGAAGCCTCGATGGACCTCGGCGCCGACGGTTTCCAGACCTTCCGCCATATCATCCTGCCGAATATCGGCACGGCGCTGCTTGCCGGCGGCATGCTCGCTTTTGCGCTTTCCTTCGACGAAGTCATCGTCACCACCTTCACCGGCGGCCAGCAGATGACCTTGCCGATCTGGATGCTTGAGGAACTGATCCGCCCGCGCCAGCGCCCCGTTACCAATGTCGTCGCCATGGTCGTGGTGCTCGTCACCTTCCTGCCGATCCTGGCGGCCTACTATCTTACCCGCGACGGCGACCAGATCGCCGGCGGCGGCAAATGAAAGGGAGATTATTATGGATACCCAAATGCTGATCGGCTCGCGCTTCGAAGCCGGCACGGAAACGGAAGAGCACATCCTCAACCCGAAGACGGGCGAGACGGTGCTCAACCTGCCGGAGGCCTCGCTCAGCCAGATCGACATTGCCGTCGACGCCGCCGAAAAGGCCTTCACGAGCTGGTCGCAAACGACACCGGCCCAGCGCTCCACCTATCTCCTGAAGATTGCCGATGCCATCGAGAAGGATGCCGAGGGCTTTGCAACGCTGGAAGCGCTGAATTGCGGCAAGCCGATCAATGCCGTGCTCAACGACGAAATCCCGGCCATCGTCGATTGCTACCGCTTCTTCGCCGGCGCGGTGCGCAATCTGCACGGCCCGGTCGCCGGCGAATACCTGCCTGGCCACACGTCGATGATCCGCCGCGATCCGATCGGCATCGTCGGTTCCATCGCGCCATGGAATTATCCGCTGATGATGATGGCCTGGAAGCTGGCACCGGCGATTGCCGGCGGCAACACCGTCGTCTTCAAGCCCTCGGAGCAGACGCCGCTGACGGCGCTGAAGATGGCGAAGCTGCTTTCGGACATCCTGCCCGAAGGCGTCGTCAACGTCATTCTCGGCCGCGGCGAAAGCGTCGGCAATGCGCTGATCAACCATCCGAAAATCAACATGGTGTCGATCACCGGCGATGTCGCCACCGGCAAAAAAGTGCTGCAGGCGGCCGCGAAAACGGTGAAGCGCACTCATCTCGAACTCGGCGGCAAGGCCCCGGTCATCGTCTTCGACGATGCCGACATCGATGCCGTCGTCGCCGGCATCCGGACCTTCGGCTATTACAATGCCGGCCAGGACTGCACCGCCGCCTGCCGCATCTATGCCGATGCCAAGGTCTATGACAATTTCGTCGCCGACCTCACCTCAGCCGTCTCCAGCATCAAGTTCAATCTGAGCGATGACACGGAGAACGAGATCGGTCCGCTGATCTCCAAGCGCCAGCGCGATAGGGTCGAAAGCTTCGTCACCCGCGCCGCCGAACACAAACACATGGAAATCACCACCGGCGGCAACACCTCGGGCGATCGCGGCTTCTTCTATGCCCCGACCGTGGTTGCCGGCGCCACGCAGGATGATGAGATCGTCCGGCGCGAAGTGTTCGGCCCGGTCGTTTCCGTCACCCGCTTCACCAACACCGACGATGCGGTCGCCTGGGCCAACGACAGCGATTACGGCCTTGCCTCCTCGGTCTGGACCAGGGACATCAGCCGCGGCATGCAGACCGCCGCCCGCCTGCAATATGGCTGCACCTGGATCAACACCCACTTCATGCTGGTCAACGAAATGCCGCATGGCGGTCTGAAGCAATCCGGCTATGGCAAGGACATGTCCGTCTACGCTATCGAAGACTACACGGCCGTCCGGCATGTCATGATCAATCATGGGTGAGGAAGGGCCGGCTTAGCCGAGCAATCGATCCGGTGGGTCGATTGCAGCGCCGGCTGACGCAGGATATTCGAACTCCATTTTTTCCTTTTGGATGAGATGGACTCTCTTAAAGCGATAGGTCCATCACTGCCGGCAATCAAAACGGCATCGGAACAATTTCCCATTTTCTGCGTCTTCATTAGGCGCAACGCAGAGGAGATTTCTAATGCTGAAATGGGCTCTCATATTCTTCGTGATTTCCCTGATCGCGGGCTTTTTCGGCTTTTCCGGCGTCTCGGCCGCGACAGCGACGATTGCCCGCGTGCTGTTCGCGATCTTCCTGATCATCTTCATAGTATTCTTGATCATGGCGGTAATGGCCGGCAACGCCGTGCTCTAGGTAGGGGACACCTCGACGAGGTTTTACAAGGGGCGAGCTACACTAGGCTCGCCCCGACATTGATGGCAAGCGCCAGGATCGTAGTGTTGAAGAGGAACGAGAGGATGGCATGCAGCAGCACCAGCTTGCGCATGCTGACGGTAGATACCCCGATATCGGCGGTCTGGGCGGCGACGCCGATGGTGAAGGAGAAATAGAGGAAATCCCAATAGATGGGTTCATCGAGCGGCTCGGCGAATTTCAATCCCTGTCCCTTGCCCGAACCGCGGTAGAAGCGGTGTGCATAGTGGACAGTGAATAGGATGTGCAGGAACACCCAGGAAACCAAGATCGTCACGATCGCCATTGCCACGCGGAACAGCGCCACCTGCGCCGGCGCTTCCTTGACGTCGAGCAGGTTGAGGGCGATGCCGCCGATACTGGCAAGGGCAGCGGCGATGGACAGGAACAGCAGAACCGCATCCGAAAAATCGAGATCAGCCGAACGCTTTCGGATGCGACGCACATCGGAGGTCAGCATTCGGTAGAGGCTGAACCCGATATAGACGATGGCGGTGGCATTCCAGCCGATGAGCACGTTGTTCGCATTGAAGGCACGCGAGGTCACAAGCAGGAAGAACACGATGCCGGCCGCAACGCTGACCAGAATTACCTGATGCTTGTGCAACAGCATGGCGGCCCCGGAACGATGGTGGTGTTCGTCCATGCGCATGCCGCACTCCCATTCGCTAAATATCCATCAGATATAGATTCTCTGGCGAAACAGGCAAACGAAAAGAGGCCCCGCAATGCGGGGCCTCTGCTCTTGGAAAAGACGCTAAGTCAAGCTGTCCAGCCGCCGTCGATGACATGGATCTGACCGGTGGTGAAGCCCGCCTCGTCGCCGGCGAGATAGGTCACGAGCGCCGCGATCTCCTTGGCGTCGGCGATACGGCCCATCGGCTGGCGGGCGATGAAGTCGGTCATGGCCTTCTCATAATCGCCAGTGGCGCGCAGACGCTCATGCAGCGACGGGCTGTCGACTGTGCCGGGGCAAATGGCATTGGCGCGAATACCCTTGGCGACGAAATCGGCGGCGATCGCCTTGGTGAGGCCGATCACGGCTGCCTTGGAGGCGCAATAGGCGAAGCGATTCGGCACGCCTTTCACGCTGGAGGCGACCGAGGACATATTGACGATCGAGCCCTTGCCCTTCTCGAGCATGCCCGGCAGGAAGGTGCGGCAGGTCGTGTACATCGCCTTGGCGTTGAGGTTGAAAGAGAAATCCCAATCCTTCTCTTCGCAGTCGAGGATGGTGCCGGCATGCACGAAGCCGGCGCAATTGAAAAGCACGTCGATCGGTCCGAGTTCGTCGGCGTAAGCCTTCACTGCGGCGCTGTCGAGTACGTTCAGCACATGCTTGCTGGCGCCTTCCAGCGTCGAAAGCGTCTGCTCGTTGATGTCGGTGGCGAATACATGCGCCCCGAGCGAGATGAAGCGCTCCGCCGTTGCACGGCCGATACCCTGTCCTGCCGCTGTGATGACGACCTTTTTGCCTTCCAATCCGTGACTCATAATCCTGATCCTTTCCTCCAGGGCATGATCCCCGAACCGAAAGGCCACGAAGCTGAAATGCGTGGTTGCTTGCGGATAAGGCCATGCGAAAACAAACAGCTAGAGCCGCTGCCCTAGCTTTCGAACGATTGTGCGAAGAGCCGGTTGAGCTTGTCGACGAGGACTGTATGCCGCTCGGCCGTGCGCAGTCCATTGCTAATAATGTCAGACGCTTCGCTCTGGAAAGCCATGTAGCCGTCATGGCGCGGCCGGACGTAGGCGCCCTCCAGCGTGGCGCGCGTATTGCGGTAGAAATCGAGTGCCGGCGCGTTGACGGCATCGCTAATCCAGGCGTCGGCGTGGCCGGGCTGGCCATTGCCGCCTGCATAAGCGCCCGCCTGCACCGGCCCGCTGGCAATCCAGCGCGCAAAGGCCTTGGCTTCCTCCGGCGTCTGCGTCCGGGCCGAAACGGCAATACCTGTGCCGCCAAGGGCCGAGCCAATCGGCGGACGGCCGTCGATCACCGGCATGTCGGCAAAGGCTATGCGCGCCGGTCGGAATCCGGCGAAGGAATAGCTGACATAGCCATAGGCGAAAGGAACGACGTCATAGGGGCAATCCGGCCGGCCGAGGAGATCGAAAACGGCGATCGGGTCCATCTCGTAGCATTTAGCATCCATGCCGCCGACAATCCGCGCCATCCAGTCGAGCACGGCTTCCCCATCTGCCCTGGCGATACACTCCGGCCCTTCGACGCTGCAGGGCGTGCCGAGATGCGCCGCAAGCGTGAAAAACGTCATCAGCGAATGCGGCGGCCGCATCGGCAGGATCGCCCTGCCCTTGGCCGCCAGCGATACGATCTCGGTAAGATCGGTGATCGGGCCACGCAACCGGTCGGGCCGGTAAGCCTGAACCTGCGTTGCCGCGTCGATCGGGAATCCCCATTGCCGGCCCTGCCAATTGTAACTCGGATAGGAGCGCCCGACCGTGCCGGCGGCGATTGCAGCGAGCTCATCCGCGTGCGCGGCATCGTCAAGCGGCAGCAGGCAGTTCTCG
Source organism: Rhizobium sp. BR 362 (assembly GCF_036528765.1). Taxonomy (NCBI): domain Bacteria; kingdom Pseudomonadati; phylum Pseudomonadota; class Alphaproteobacteria; order Hyphomicrobiales; family Rhizobiaceae; genus Rhizobium; species Rhizobium sp. BR 362. Next base: position 222,669 of record NZ_JARWGH010000006.1, read on the forward strand.
CGGGTGATCTGGCCGACATGCGGATGATCGATAACGATAAGGTCATAGGCGGCCGCCAGCTCTTCGACAGGAAAGGATTCGAAATCCTGCAGCGAGCGCTTTTCCCAGACCACCTCGATGCCGGTCTTTTCCTTCCAGATAGCCGAGCAAGCCATCATCGGATCGTAGCCGCGCGGATGCGACCAGGTCATTCCCTTGAGTTTCACCATCATTCTCTCTCAGTTTGCCGCTTTGCGCTCGACGATCAGGATGTGATCGGCGGCGAGCACGACCTCGCCGCGCTGGTTCAGCACTTCGCATCGCTCGACAACGCGACCGGACGCCGGGCGCTTCGGATCGTCCTCTTTCGCCGAAATCGTCACCCGCGTGCGGATCGTGTCGCCGATATGGACTGGGCGGATGAAGCGCAGCCGGTCGTAGCCATAGGAAAAGGCGACGGGATTGATGAGTGACGCGGTCAGCCCGACGCCGATCGAAAAGATCATGGTGCCATGGGCGATGCGTTGACCGCCCGGCAAGGTCTTGGCGAATTCCGCATCCATATGATGCGGAAAGAAATCGCCGGTATGGCCGGCATGGACGACGAAATCGGTCTCGGTGATCGTCCGCCCGGTCGTCGTGCGGACGTGGCCGAGCTCATAGTCTTCGAAATAGATGGTTTGTTCTGCCATTCCTCAAGCCTTCGGAAGTTCTGCAATCGGCGTTGCCGGAGCGGCGCTCGATTGATAGGCGGCCTCGACCAGCGCCATGGTCTGCCATGCATCCTCGACGGAGCCGACCAATGTCTCGTCCTCGCCAGAGGCAAAGCGCTGCAAGTTGGCCATGCGATTGAGGAAGGCATCCGGGAACCAGGCGCCTTCGAGCTTCACCTCGACCCACTCACTGCCGCCGGCCGGCCGAATCCACAGCTCATCCGGCTCGCCGCGCGGATAGTCGAGATTGACGCCGAGCTTGATATAGGCCGCCCCCTTGGTACCGGAGATGCGGAATTCGCACGCCTGGAACTTGCGGCCGAAATCATGGTCATGATTGACCGAGAGTACGCAGCGCACCTTGTTGCCATAATCCAAGATCGCCGCGGTTCGCGTCTGGGCGACGTCATGGTTGGGATGGCCGATAGTCTTGGCATGTACGCCCTTAGGATTGCCAAGCAGGCCGCGGATGAAGTCGAGATAATGGATCGAGTGCATGGCAATCTCGATGCGCGGCAGGCCCTTGAGAAATGGCCAGAGGCCCCAGGGCGTTGCGAGCGCCAGCCATGCGTCGAAATCGACGACCTCGCCGAGATACCCCTTATCGACGGCATCATAGAGTGCCAGCATCATCGGCGCGAATCGAAGCTGGAAATTGACCGCCGCCTTGATGTCGCGTTCGCGGCACACCCGCAGAATTTCCGTCGCCCCGGCAAGATCGCTGCCCATCGGCTTCTGGATCAGCGCGAAAGAGCCGCGCGGCAGCTTGCCGAGGATAGAGGCGTGGGCAGCGGGTGGTGTCGCCAGATCGAAGATCGCACCTTCGACGGCCAACGCCTCGGCCTCCGACGCGAAGGCGCGAATGCCCCATTGATCCGCCAAGGCCTTCGCCTTTTCTGCGTTCGGATCATAGAGGCCGGCGACCGGAAAGCCTGCCTTGTTGTAGGCGGGCGAGTGCGCGTCGCCGACAATGCTGCCTGCGCCGAAGATGACGATCGGGCGCGGATGGCTGGGTTTCGGCCACCATTGGCGAAGGGATGTGGGATCGAAGGTCATTGGGTGTCTCCGGCGTTTGCGGCAACCTTCCCTTCTCCCCTCGGGGAGAAGGTGGCCCGAAGGGTCGGATGAGGGGGTGGCGCGGCATATTTGGAGCTGCAGTGAGCGGAGAGCAAAAGGCGAGGTTCTCCTGGTAACGCCCCCTCAACCCGCGCTCCGCGCGTCCTTCTCCCCGACGGGGAGAAGGTGAGAACTTCCACCTCAGTCATGATGAAACACCTCTTCCATCATGGCCCACCATTCGCCTTCCTTGCGCGTGTCGAGCGGTTTCTGGCAGGGCATGCAGACGGACCACCATTCCTGGTTTTTCGGGCTTGCAGCCATCTTGGCCATATCCGCCTCAAAATCCGTGCCGACATATTCCCAATAGCCGAACAGCAGATTTTCCGGTTCCTTCAGGAAGATGGAATAGTTGGTGATGTTGCACTCGGAAATGAGTGCCAGGATCTCGGGCCAGACGGCCGCATGCAGGCGCTTGTATTCCTCGATCTTCGACGGCTCCAGGCCGATCACCATCCCCATCCGCTGCATGACCCGATCCTCCTTCAGCCGTGGATCTCTTTCGTGAATTCGCCGATCGAGCGCGCCTTCACCGCTTCCCAGTCCCAGGCGATGCCGATGCCGGGCTCGGAAGGCGCGATTGCCTTGCCGTCGACGATCTCCATGCCCTTGGTGGTGAGATCGTCAAGCTGCGGGATATATTCGACATATTTGCCGTTGGGCACCGCGCAGACGAGGCTGACATGCAGTTCCATCAGGAAATGCGGGCAGACGGGAATGTCGAAGGCTTCAGCCGCGTGCGCCACCTTCAGCCAGGGCGTGATGCCGCCGATGCGGGCAACGTCCACTTGGACGATCGAACAGGCGCCTTTCTGCATATATTCGCGGAAATGCCGGATCGAATAGATGGACTCGCCGACCGCGATCGGCGTCGGCGTCGAGCGCGTCAGCCGGATATGGCCGTCGAGATCATCGGCCGGCAACGGCTCCTCGATCCAGGCGAGATCGAGCTCCTTCAGGCGCGCGGCCCGGCGGATGACCTCATCGACCGTAAAGCCCTGGTTGCAGTCCGTCATGATCTCGAAGCCGGAGCCGAGCGCCAAGCGCATAGCCGAAAGCCGGTCGTAATCCTCCGATCCGTGCGGCTTACCGATCTTCACCTTCGAGCCGGAGAAACCCTTTGCTTTTGCCTGCAAAGCATCCTCGACCAGCGCTTCCTTTTCGATGTGCAGCCAGCCGCCTTCGGTCGTATAGAGCGGGCAGCGATCCTTGGCACCGCCCGCAAGCTTCCACAGCGGCAGGCCCTGTTTCTTGGCGCGCAGGTCCCAAAGCGCGGTATCGATGGCAGCAAGCGCCAGGGCCGTAATGGCGCCGATGGTCGTCGCATGCGTCGCGAATTCCATTTTATGCCAGATCGCCTCGATGCAATCGGCATCTTCCCCGATCAGCAGCGGCACGAGATGGTCCGATAGCAGCCGCATGACGGAGGAACCGCCGGTGCCGATCGTGTAGCTATAGCCGGTACCGACGGCGCCGTCGGAATCGGTAATGGTGACGATCGGCGTCTCCTGGCTGACAAAGCTCTGGATCGCATCCGTCCGCTTCACCTTCGGCGGCAGGTCCACCATGCGCAATTCAATTTTCTCGATGCGGGCCATGTGTGGTCTTCCTCCCTCAGACCGCCAGGCTCTTGCCCGTCTCGGCCGAAAAGAGATGCGCCTGACTGAGATCGAAGCTCATTTTCAGTTGTTCGCCGCTCTTCAATCCGCGCGGATTGAGCATGCGCGACACCCATTCGCGGCCGGCGAATTCAACGAAGACCAGCGTTTCATTGCCGAGCGGCTCGGTAATGGCGACGGGCAGCGTCACCTCGTGCACCGCTGCCTCCGCGCCCGAGTGCAGGCCATGGCCGCTTGGGAAAATATCGTCCGGACGCAGGCCGAAGGCGACCTTTTCGCCATCCCTCACCCTGCCAACAAATTGCCCAGGCAACGGCAGCTTGTCGCCATTCTTGAACACCAGCGCGCCCGCCGAGACCGTTGCCTCCTCGATATTCATCGGCGGCGAGCCGATGAAGCCGGCGACGAAGCGTGTGGCCGGGCGCTTGAACACTTCATCAGGCGTGCCGACCTGCTCGATATAGCCATCGCGCATGATGACGATGCGGTCGGCAAGCGTCATTGCTTCCACCTGGTCATGGGTGACGTAGATCACCGTCGACTGCACCTTGGCATGCAGCTTCTTGATCTCGGTGCGCATCTGAGTGCGGAGCTTCGCGTCGAGGTTCGACAGCGGCTCGTCGAAGAGGAAGACCTCCGGCTGGCGAACGATGGCACGACCCATGGCGACGCGCTGGCGCTGGCCGCCGGAAAGCTGCGCCGGGCGGCGGTCCATGAGCGCTTCGAGGCTGAGAATCGCGGCCGCCTCATTGACGCGCTGGTCGATCTCCTCTTGCCGTTGCTTGGCGATCTTCAGTGAGAAGCCCATGTTTTCGCGCACGGTCATATGCGGATAAAGCGCGTAGGACTGGAACACCATGGAGATGTTGCGATCACGCGGCGGCAGGTCGTTGACGATGATGTCTCCGATCATGATGGCGCCCTCGGAAATGTCCTCGAGGCCAGCGATCATACGCAGCGTCGTCGACTTGCCGCAGCCGGAAGGCCCGACCAAGGCGATGAATTCCTTGTCCCTGATATCAAGATCGATCCCATGGACGATTTCCAGGGCGCCGTAGCGCTTGACGAGTTTTTTGAGCGTAACCTGAGCCATGGGTTCAACCTTTGACCGCACCAAATGTCAGACCGGACACCAGGTGTTTCTGAATGATGAAGGTGAGAGCGAGCGCCGGAACGATCATCACCACCGCAAGAGCGCACATGCCGCGCCAGTCGATGGTGAACTCGGCCGTATAGTCGAGAAGCCCGACCGGCAACGTCTTGGAATCGACGGAGCGCGTGAGCTGCGAAGCCAGCGCATATTCGTTCCAGCAGGTGAGGAAGGCGAAGATGCCCGCCGATGCGATGCCCGGACCGGCAAGCGGAAACTCCACCTGCCAGAAGGCCTGCCAGCGCGTGCAGCCGTCGATTTGCGCCGCTTCCGCAAGGTCTTTCGGCACCTGTCGGAAGAAGCCGTCGATCAGCCAGATGGTGAAGGGCACGTTCAGCGCGACATAGGTGATGATCAGGCCGAAATGCGTGTCGATGATGCCGAGCCGCGCATAGACCATGAACAGAGGCAGCGACAGCGCCACGCCCGGGACGGATCGCGTCAGCATCAGGCCAAGGAACACCGCCGATTTGCCTTTGAAACGGAAGCGGGCGAAGGCGTAGCCGCCGGACATGCCGATGATGAGCGCAATGACGGTAGAGGTGACGGAGATCACCAGCGAATTGCGGAAATAATCCCAGACGGGAATACCGCCCTGCCCCGCGCCACCGAACATGGCGCGATAGGCTTCGAGCGATAGCTCCTGCGGGATCCAGACCGGCGGCTTTGCCATGATCTCGACCGTCGGGCGCAGCGAGCTGAGGATGATCCAGAAACCCGGCAGGCAGATGATAAGCATCGCGATGAAAAGGCCGATGAGGTAGGCCACTTTTCCGATGCGGCGACGCATGCGTTGTTCGGCGTTGCGATCCATGATTACCACTCCGCTCCGATCTGGGTGCGGGCAAGCGCCAGCTTACGGAAGAAATAGACTGTGAAGGCGATCGACAGGATGATCGAGACATAGGCCATGGCGTTGGCGAGCCCCATCTGCGCGTCCGCATAGGCCGTGCGCCCGACCAGCGTCCAGATGAGCTCCGTACGCCGCGCCGGGCCGCCATCCGTCATGATCTTGACGATGTCATAGGCGCGGGCGACATCGAGCGAACGGATGGTCATGGCGATGAAGGCGAAAGGCATCAGGAACGGCCAGGTGACATAACGAAAGGTCTGCCAGCTCGTGCAGCCATCCACTTTCGCGGCCTCCACCGGCTCCTGCGGCATGGCGAGCAGGCCGGCGAGGATGAGGATGGCGAAGACTGATGTCGACGACCAGATTTCCGCGACGACGATCGAAAGCAGCGCCAGATTGCCGTCGATCAGCCAGGGAATGGCACTATTGGTGATGCCGAGCGACTGCAGGGCATTGTTGATGATGCCGACATTGTCGTTGAACATGAATTTGAACTGGAAGCCGACGAGCACCGGCGAAAACATCATCGGAAACATCATCAGCGTTCGCAGCACGCGCTTGCCGTAGGTTGCCTTGTTGACCAACAGCGCCAGGCCGAGGCCGAGCAGCATTTCCAGATTAAGCGCGATGGTCAGCAGCACGACGGTGCGCACGAAGGCGGCGAGGAAGACCGGATCGGTGAGGATGCGGGTATAGTTCCGCAGGCCGATGAAGGTGAAGAGCGTCGCCGGCCGTGTCAGGCGGAATGGCGTGAAGCTGGAGTAAAAGGACAGAAGCAACGGAAACAGCACCACCGCCACAAGCACGATGATCGCCGGAAGAAGCAGCAGGACCGGTGGAGATATTTTCTTATACATGGTTTGCACCTGTCGGCACTCCTCAGCAGCGTGGCCCGGACTGCGTGGAATGCTTATTGCATGGGGCCGAGAGGCCGGCGTCTACCGGCCGGACAGACCGGCCCCTAAAGGCGCAGTCATAAGTATTTTTGAGGAAGTCCCGCACCCTCTGCCGGATGCGGGACTTTGATTGCGGCGATCAGAGCGCGCCGGCATCCTTCAGAACGTCGGTTGCCTTCTGCGCGGCCGTGTCGAGCGCTTCCTTGGAGCTCTTGTCGCCGAGGATGGCGGCCTGAAGCTCAGGATAGACCACGTTGGAAATCTCGATCCATTGCGGCGTGCGCGGAACCGGGAAAGCGTATTTCATCGATTCCTGGAACGTGCTCAGCACTTCCTTCTTGTAGGGATCGGATGCAGCCTGCTGGATGTCCCATTCCCAAACGGCCTTGCGGGTCGGCAGCGTGCCGTTGGCGGCTTCAAGCTTCTGCGAATCGTCGTTGGTCAGGAACCAGACGAGCGAGGCGGCAGCATCCTTGTTCTTGCAGGCTTCCGTCACCGAGAAGCCGTGATGTCCGGACCAGCCGGTGTGCTTGCCGGACGAGCCGACCGGCTGCACGACGACGCCGACATTGCCGGCGATCTTCGAAGACTTCGGATCGTTGAAATAGGTTGCCCAGCCCGGCCAATCGAGATCGAGCGCGACGGTGCCCGACGCAAAGCCGGCGCCGAGGTCGTCCCAAAGATAGTTGGTCGTGCCGGCCGGAACAGCTTTGGCCTTGTACATGTTCACGAACCAATCGAGAGCGCGCACGCCGGCTTCCGAATTGAAGGCCGGCTTGCCGTCCTTGTCGAGATATTCGCCGCCTTCGGCGACCAGCATTTCATAGAAGCGGCCGTTGATCGCCTCTTCCTTGCCCGGGAACTGCGTGCCGAAGAAGTTCGGCGGATTGGCGAAGAACGTCGCCTGGTCAGATACTTCCTTCCAGGTCTTCGGCGGCGCCAGATCGTAGCCGTACTTGGTCTTGAATGCCGTCTTCTTGGCCTCGTCATTGTAGAGGCTCTTCTGATAGTAGAGAGCCGAAACGTCGAACTGGGCGCGCGGCAGCATGATCAGCCGCCCGTCGATGGTCGATGCGTCGATCGTCGAATCGACGAACTTGGCAATCTCTTCCTTCGGCAAGAGCTTGCCGAGATCGGTGTAGAGGTCGGGATATTGAGGCGCGAAAGATGAGTGGTTCGAACCGACGCACCAGGAAATATCGCCCGACGCCATGTCCGACTTGATTTCCTTGTCGAGCTCGAAGTGGTTCTTCTTGGAGAGGATGTTGACCTTGGCGCCGGTCTCCTTCTCCCACTCGGAAATGCGCGCGTAAAGCGGCTCATATTGCTGGCCGCCGATTAGCTTGGCGTCGATCGTCACGCCCGGGAACTTGCCGGGCAGGTCGGCAGCAGAGACCGCGGAACTGGCGAGCAATGCCAATATGCCGGCGGCAAGACCGGCCTTCAAATTCCTCATTGAATTTCCTCCCTAAAGGACCGGACACCCGCCGATCGCCCTCAACGATCCAAATATGGATCAATGATTTATATGTAAACACCTTATTCACTGACCGTCAAGCCGCGATCGCGGGCGCTTGCAAATCGCTTTCATTCATATATGAATGATGAATCATCTTTCCCCAACGAGGCGTCCATGAGTGTAGAAGACGACAGCGATCGATACCGCGCACCGGCGCTGGACAAAGGCCTCGATATCCTGGAACTGCTGGCGCGGATCGACGGCGGGCTAACGCAGGCGGAAATCGCCAAGGCGCTCGGCAAAAGCCCGAACGAGTTCTACCGCATGCTCGATCGCCTGGTCCGGCGTGGCTATGTGCAGCGGCAGGATGGCGACCGCTTCTATCTGACGCTGAAGCTCTTTGGTCTGGCGCATTACCATGCGCCGGTGCGCCGGCTCGTTTCCTTCGCCACGCCGCTGATGCGTGAGTTCTCCAATCGCGCCGAGCAGGCCTGCCATCTGGCGATTTTCGACCGCGGCTCCGTCATAGTCATTGCCCAGCAGGATTCGCCGACCTATTGGGGCATCTCCATCCGCGTCGGCGCCCAGATCAACCTGTTCAACACCGGCTCCGGCCACGTCCTGCTCGCCTTCCGCGACGAAAAACATCGCAAGATGATGATCAACGAGCAGCAGCGCCAACAGGACGACGATGTGCCGATGCCGGCCGATCTCGATAAACGCCTTCAATTGATCAAGGAGCAGGGTTTCGAGACGATGGACAGCCTGCAGACCAATGGGGTCCGCAACATCTCGGCACCTGTGCTGGCATTGGATGGCTATGCGCTGGCCGCGCTCACCTGTCCCTATATCCAGCCCGTCAATCCGAATGCGCCGAGCTACGAGCAGGTGATCCAGTATGTTCGCGAAGCAGCCAGGGACGTGTCGGAGACCGTCGCCGGCACGTTGGAGAATGCCGAGATATAATTTCTATTTGAATAAACTATTCTTATGTGAGTATATATTGATCAGCATGATGGGAGGATCGCCATGCTTTTCGATAGCCACCTGCACATCGTCGATCGTAAGAACCTTCGCTATCCCTGGCTTGAAGGGGCAGGCGCGCTGAACCGCGACAGCCTCTATGAGGACTACGCACGCGAAGCCCAGCGCGTGGGGATCACCGATACGCTGCATATGGAAGTGGATGTCGCAGAAGACGATATCGAGAAGGAGACGGACTACGTCAAAGACGTGAGCCGACAGGCCGGCAGCCTGATCCGCGGCGCCATTGCCGCCTGCCGCCCGGAGCATCCCGGCTTCCCCGCCTATCTCGAACACGTGCTTGCCGATCCCTTCGTCAAAGGCTTCCGCCGCGTGCTGCATGTCGTGCCCGACGACGTTTCCGAAGGCGCACTTTTCCGCGAAAATCTGAAGCGGCTCGCCGGCACGCGCCTCACCTTCGATTTCTGCGTGCTGCCGCATCAGATATCCAAGGCGATCGCGTTGGCCGATCTCAATCCCGATGTTCAGTTCATTCTCGATCATTGCGGCGTGCCCGCCGTCAAGGATGGCTTCAGCGCGGTTTGGACCGCCGGAATATCCGAGATCGCCAAGCGGCCAAACGTCGTCGTCAAGATTTCCGGCGTGGTCGCCTATGCCGATCCCGATAGCTGGACCGTCGATACGCTGCGCCCCTTCGTCGAACATTCGATTACAAGCTTCGGCTGGAATCGCGTCATCTGGGGCAGCGACTGGCCGGTCTGCACGCTGGGCGGCGGTCTCTCCACCTGGGTCGCTGCCACACATGCACTGACGCAAGGCGCGAGCGCAGACGAACGTGCTGCCCTTTATCGCCTCAACGCCAAGCGCCTCTGGTTGCTTTGAGCGCCCTGGAATTTTCTCGAAAGCCAATGCCATGACTGCGACCGTCGGCATCTCCAGCACCCATCCGAAGACCATGCCAGCGGATCATGCCGATATCCCCGTCTGGAACTCGGAAAACTGGTTCTATGAGGATTTCGAAATCGGCCATAAGATCCGCTCGCTGCGGCGGACGATCTCCGAAGGCGAATCCCAGCAGTTCAACGCCCTTGTGCTCGATATGCACCCTTACGTCAGCGACCAGATCTTCGCAGAGACGGAGGGCCTGTTCGGCAAGCGCCTCGTCGCCGGCGCCTTCGTCTTCTCCGCCGGCCTCGGTCTCGTTGCCACCAACTGCATCAACGCCTTTTCCTATGGCTACGACAAGCTGCGCTTCATCAAGCCCACCTTTATCGGCGACACGATCTACACCATCCGCACCAATCTCGATAAACAGCCGAAATACAAGGATCTCGGCCTGATCCGCTCTTCCTACGAAGTCTTCAAGGGCGAAGGCGAGTTGGTGCTCTATTGCGAGCATATCCAGACGGTGCGTTACAAGAACGGCCGCCCCGCAGACGCTCCGGAACTGAAGAGCTGAGATGGCTGAAACAAACAATGACGGCCTGCTCGCGGGCATCACGGTGCTCGATATGAGCCAGTTCCTCGCCGGGCCGATGGCCGCCCTCCGGCTTGGCGATCTCGGCGCGCGGGTGATCAAGATCGAGCGTCCCGATGGCGGCGATCTCTGCCGCCGGCTTTATCTCAGCGACACCGAGATCGGCGGCGACTCGACGCTGTTCCACGCGATCAACCGCGGCAAGGAAAGCTTTGCCATTAACATGAAGGATGAAGGCGATCTGCAGGAGCTGCGCGCGCTGGTCGCAAAGGCCGATGTTATCATCCAGAATTTCCGGCCTGGGATCATCGAGCGCCTGGGTCTCGATTATGCTTCGGTGGCCGCGATCAATCCGCGGATCGTCTATGGCAGCATCACCGGCTATGGCCCCGACAACGAGTGGCGGCACTTTCCCGGCCAGGACCTGCTCGCCCAGGCCCGCTCCGGCGCCATGTGGCTGAACGGCGAAGCCGATGACGGCCCCGTACCTTTCGGGCTTGCGATCGCCGACATGCTGGCCGGCAACCTCATTGTCCAGGGCATTCTTGCCGGCCTCGTGCGGCGCGGCGTCACCGGTCAGGGTGTCCATGTCGAAACCAGCCTACTGGAAGCGATGGTTGATTTCCAGTTCGAGGTGCTGACCACCCATCTGAACGATGGCGGGCGGCTGCCGAAGAAATCCTCCGTGCGCAATGCCCACGCCTATCTCGCGGCTCCTTATGGCGTCTACCGTTGCGCCGACGGTTGGCTGGCGCTCGCCATGATGCCGCTGCCAAAGCTGGCGCCGCTCTTCGAACTTCCGGCGCTTGCCGAGTTTACGCCGGACGAGGCCTTCACCCGCCGCGACCAGATCAAGACCCTGATCGCCAGCCGCCTGCATCAGAAAACGGTCAAGGAATGGCTAGCCATCCTGGAGCCCGCCGATATCTGGGCCGCGGAAGTGCTCGACTGGCCGAAACTCCTGCAAACCGCCGCTTTCCGCCAGCTCGACATGCTGCAGACGGTAACCCGTGACGACGGCGTCTCCGTGCGCACGACGGCAAATCCGATCCGCGTCAATGGCATCCGCAGCAAGAACGACTTGGCGGCGCCGACGATCGGCGGTCAGTCGGGGAAGATCAGGGCGGAGTTTATTGGTGATCGGTAGATCATTGCGCACTTCGTATCTGCCGCACCCGTGATACCCCCTCTGTCACTATCGTGACATCTCCCCCACAAGGGGGGAGATTGGTAACCCGCTGCGCTGTCATCCCCGAACAGTAAGCATCGCATCTGCTGAGCTATCGTGCTTCATTTTGTGGAGCTGAGTGCTGCGCGCCAACGATCTCCCCCCTTGTGGGGGAGATGTCACGAAGTGACAGAGGGGGGTTCGTAGGTGCGGCAAACTCGAAATTTCGGCTTGCCTTCCGAAACGGAAAAAGGGCGCCGCATCCCTGCGGCACCCTCTCAAATAACAGCTTCCTTTCAAGGAAGAAGCGAAGTCGCATTAGGCAGCAGCGAGCTGCAGTTCCTTGCCGACCATGGTGCGCAGGGCGATCAGGTCCTTGGCGAATGCGCGAATGCCTTCGGCGAGCTTTTCGGTCGCCATCGCATCCTCGTTCATCATCCAGCGGAAGGTTCTTTCGTCGACGGCGATCTTGGAGACCGAGGTCTTGTTTTCCGGCGAGAGCTTGCGCTCCAGCTTGCCTTCATCCTTGGCGAGTTCGTCAAGCAGGTTCGGGCTGATCGTCAGGCGATCGCAGCCAGCCAGCGCTTCGACTTCGCCGGCACTGCGGAAGGAAGCGCCCATGACGATCGTCTTGATGTCATTGGCCTTATAGTAGTTGTAGATCTCACGCACCGAGAGGACGCCCGGATCTTCTTCCGGAGCGTACTCCTTGCCGGTCGACTTCTTGTACCAGTCGAGAATACGGCCGACGAAGGGCGAAATCAGGAAAACCTTCGCGTCGGCGCAGGCAACGGCCTGGGCCTTGCTGAAGAGCAGCGTCAGGTTGCAGTCGATGCCTTCCTTCTGCAGCACTTCGGCGGCGCGGATGCCTTCCCAGGTGGAAGCAAGTTTGATGAGAATGCGATCATGGCTGATACCGCGTTCTTTGTAGGCGGCGATGATCGCCCGAGCCTTGGCGATCGAACCTTCGGTGTTGAAGGAGAGGTCGGCATCGACTTCGGTCGAGACGCGGCCGGGAACGAGGCCGGAGAGAGCGGCGCCGACAGAGATGGCCAGACGATCGGCGACGGCAGAGGCAACGGCGTCCGGCGTACCACCCTGCTTCTTGCCCCAGGCGATCGCTTCCTTGATCGCATCGGCGAACATCGGCGTGCCGAGCGCCTTCAGGACGATGGTCGGATTGGTCGTGCAGTCGACCGGCTTCAGGCGGGCGACCGCCTCGATATCGCCGGAGTCGGCCACGACCGTCGTCATAGCGCGAAGTTGGTCAAGCTTGGATGTCATGATTACGTATCCTTGTTGAATTGGCCCATTTTTGGGGATTATGGACCGGCGCGAATCCCGTCCGGTTCGGTAGACGACACGAAACTGCAGGCGGATTGCGCCTTTTCTCCCTTATTCATGTAACGGGAAAAAAAGCGCGAAAGTTCCATTTCCGGCAAGCAGTCTAAGCAGTGGAGAAACCGTGGCGGCCGAGACTTTTCGCCGAAACCGAGCGCCCTATATGGCTCCCTGCTTGGCGAGATACGTCCACGGCGCAGCACTCGCACATTGTCCTCCTCGACTGGACAAAGACCGACTTCCTCACGGCGACTATCATCAATCTCGCGGCGAAAAGTCAAGGACATTTGTGCATTTCAATTGACATAAGTTTCAGGCCATAGAATATCGGCAGTAGAAGAGCTGGTCTTGCCGCCCCTGTCCTGCGCAATCGTCGCAACCTTTGTCATTTGCGATCATCAAGACAAAAGGGCGTGCAAAAATCTTGCCGGAGGACCTGTGGCCAAACTTAGACGCGGGACACACACCGCCTATTCAGAGACGGCGTCCTTGAGGCTGCGCGCTGCGTGGCTCTATTACAATCAGGGCCTGACGCAGAAGGATGTCGCCGAACAGCTCGGCATCAGCCGTACCACAGTGATCCGTCTGCTGGACGAGGCGATGCGTCGCAGCGAAGTGCAGATCTGGATCAACGAAGGCATCGACGATTGCGTCGAACTGGCGATCAAGCTGGAGCGCGCCTACGGGCTGGATGAGGCGATCGTCGTCCCCTCGCCTGCTGGCGGAGACGTCGACGCTCAAGCGAAAAGCGTCGGCCTGGCGCTTGGCCAGTTTCTGACCGAAGCGATCCCCGACAACTATACGATCGGCGTCGGCTGGGGGCGGACGATGACGGCCTCGCTCGGCAGCTTCCGCCCGCCGCGACGCGACAATTGCAAAGTCGTCTCCCTGCTCGGCGGCATCGTCGCCGTCCAACAGACCAATCCCATCGATTATACCTGGCGTTTGGCGAGCCAGCTCGGCGCCGAATGCTATATGTTTCTGGCGCCGCTCCTGGTCGATTCCATCGAGACCAAGCGCAATCTCATTGAAAAATGCGGTCTGGAGGCGATCTATCGGCTGGCCGAAAGCCTGGATCTTGCCATCGTGAGCTGTGGCGACATCGGCCCCCGCTCCACCTCGCTGTCGGAAGGCTTCATATCGAAGCAGGTGCTGGATCAATTGGTCGACGCGGGCTGCGTCTGCGACACCATGTTCAACTTTCTCGATGCCGAAGGCAATTCCATCGATCATCCGATCAACAAGCGCGTCATGTCCGTCGATCTCGACACGCTGAAGAAGGCCAAGCACATCGTGCTGTCTTCCGGCGGCGCGCACCGAGCCCTTGCGATCCGCGCCACCATCAAGCGTATCGGCTGCAATACGCTGATTACGGATGAAGGTGCGGCAAAGGCGCTGCTGCAGATGGCGATGGCGAAGGCGGCTTGAGACATTCCTTCTCCCCCGCGGAGAGAAGGTCGCGCGGTACGCGCGGGTTGAGGGGGCGTTACCGGCATAATTCGCCTTATCGACCTGTGACAAATCAAGGAGTTCTTCCTGTAACCCCCCTCCGCGGGGGAGAAGGTAAGTATCTCAAGCCTTCCCCGCTTCCCAGCCCAGCATCGCCCGCTTGCGCGTCAGGCCCCAATGATAGCCGGTGAGGTCGCCGTTCTTGCCGAGCGCGCGGTGACAGGGGACGACGAAGGAAATGGGGTTGCGGCCGACCGCAGCGCCGACCGCGCGCATCGCTGTCGGTTGGCCGATATCTTTGGCGATGTCAGAATAGGTAACCGCCCGCCCCATCGGGATCTTCAACAGGCTTTCCCAGACCCGCACCTGGAAATCCGTGCCGATCAGCACGACCCGCAGCGGCTGGTCGCTCGACCATTTCGATGGTTCGAAAATCCGCGCCGCATAGGGCACCGTCGCCTGCAGGTCCTCGACATATTGCGCGTTCGGCCAACGGCAGGTCATGTCTTCCAGGCACGCCTTCTCGTCGCCGGAATCGCTGAAGGCAAGGCCGGCAAGGCCGCGGTCGGTGACCATGATCAGCGCCAGGCCAAAGGGCGAGATATGGAACCCATAGCGGATGACCAGCCCGCCGCCCTTCGCTTTCCATTCGCCGGGCGACATTGCCTCATGCGTGACGAAGAGATCGTGCAGCCGGCTTGGACCGGAGAGACCCACTTCGAACGAGGTTTCCAGCAAGGGCAGGTCTTCTTCGCGCAGCAACCGCTTGGCATGGTCAAGCGTTACCGCCTGCAGGAAGGCCTTCGGCGACAATCCGGCCCAACGGGTAAAAGTCTTCTGCAATTGAGTCGGCGATTGTCCGAGCCGATCGGCGATCGCTTCCAATGACGGCTGATCTCGATAGTCCTCGGTGATGAGTTCGATCACCCGGCGGACGGTGTCGTAATCCGGTCCTTCCGGCGTGATGTCTGTCTTCAACTGTGCGATAGCATTCATAATCTTTCTCCTTGTGGGCCAGAACACCACGAAGAAGGCGAAGAAACCACCCGTTTCTTGCGTAAGCGCTTATATCCGTTGCGTCACCGTGGCCAAAGCCCGCTTGAAGGCTTTGGCAAAGCTCTCCCGATCCTCCGGATTGAGGAAGGAGCCGACATCCGTGTCATGGCTTCTGTCGCGAACATGCATTGAAACGACGCCGATTTCGCTGTGCCGGCGGACGAGGAAGCGCGTCCAGAACGGATTGAAGCGATGCTCGACCACGCGGCCCGAGGGGGAGAATTTGCGGATCGAGACATTGCTGCGCGACACCGTCACCTCCTCACGCACCCTGCCCGAGCGATAGTTCAGCCAGAAAGCGCCGTAAAGCAGGATGAAATCCGCGCCGAAGAAGATACCGATCGGCCATGCGCCGCGAATGACGAACACGATGCCATAGACCAGGCAGAACGCTCCCGTCAGCATCAGCATCACCTTGAATCCCCTTCGCCCCAATGAGCGATGGGGAAACAATTCGGCGGCGAAGACCGGCCTGTTGCCATCGATGTCGGTATCGGCGTTGCGTTCGGTCATAGGACTTGAGTATAGGTCGTTCATGGCAAACCCCAAGATCAAATCCAGCGCGCAAAACGCGAAAAAGTCAAATGCGACGGCGAGCCGCAAGCCCGCTCGCAAGAACCCCTATTCCAAGGCGGATCTGGAAGAGATATTTCGCCGTTTTTCCGTCCAGCGGCCGGAGCCGAAGGGGGAGCTGGAGCATGTCAATCCCTTCACGCTTGTGGTTGCCGTGGCCTTGTCGGCACAGGCAACGGACGCCGGCGTCAACAAAGCGACCCGCGCCCTCTTCGCGGTCGCCGATACGCCGCAGAAGATGCTCGATCTCGGCGAAGAGCGTATCCGCGACTACATCAAGACCATCGGACTTTACCGCAACAAAGCGAAGAATGTCGTCGCACTTTCGGAGAAGCTGATCCGGGATTTCGACGGCGAGGTGCCGCAGACGCGCGAGGAGCTGATGACGCTGCCGGGCGTCGGCCGCAAGACCGCCAATGTCGTGCTCTCCATGGCCTTCGGCCAGGCAACGCTCGCCGTCGACACCCATATTTTCCGCATCGCCAATCGCCTCTTGCTGGCCCCCGGCAAGACGCCGGACGAAGTCGAGCAGCGGCTGATGAAGGTGATCCCGGACAAATACCTTTATCATGCCCATCATTGGCTGATCCTGCATGGGCGTTATGTCTGTAAGGCGCGCAAGCCGGAATGCGAACGCTGCGTCATTGCCGATCTCTGTCGCTCGCCGGAAAAGACCTGCGATATCCCCGCGCCGTTGGTGGAACTGCCGCCGCAACTGGTCGGCGCCGCCAATTAGAGCTGCGATCGCGCTCGCCCAAATAGCACCGGCAACCCTCAGCCGCGACGAGCCGCTTCCTTCTGGGAAATCAGCTTGTGCAAGTGGACCATCATTCCCGCCGCAAACAGTGGCGTCAAAAGATTGACCAAGGGAATGGCAAGGAAGGCGGCGATCACCAGACCGGCAAGGAAAACGGTGAAGGCATATTGGGAGCGAAACCGCCGCGCCTCTTCCGGCGAACGGAAGCGCATGGCGGCGAATTCAAAAAATTCCCGCCCGAGCAGATAGCCGTTGACCAGGAAAAAAGCGACGAGATTGACACCGGGAATGAAAAGCAGAAGCAGCGCGATAATGTTTCCGACAACAACAATGCCGAGGAATTTCAGCGAACTCTTCATGGCCGCAGCGAACGGCAGCGCTTTTCCAGGCGCATCGGCCGGATAATCCCTCTTCTCCACCACATCAGCGACGTCGTCGAGAAAGAGCCCTGCGATCAAAGCCGTTACCGGTGAGATCAGCAGCGCCAGGACCAGCGCCAGACCGAGACCGGCCAGAACAGCGAGGAGAAAGGTAAGCCAGCTCGTCCAATCCGGTACGGGTGGCATGACGCTTTGTAACCACGGCAATACAAAGGCAACGAAGGTGCCGCGCAGCACGAACCAGAGAGCGACGAGCGCCAGCAAGGTCAGCCCGAGAACTTTCCAGAAAACCTTGCGCGTCTCGGCTGCAAAGAGATTGGCGATGGAAAGACGCGCGGCATGGATGATCATTCGTCCGATATCCCGTTAGTCGTGGCCGGATATGTAAGTAGTAATTGCAGATATATCAATATATTCCCGCACCCCGCGTAATAACCCTCACCCATTTGAATTGTTGTAATCAAGTACGCACTAATATATTGTTTGTTTCATATGAAAAACAACAACCTAACATGATTAGCGGTCATCCAAAATCTGCAAGCACTCCGATTGTTTCCCCATTCGGCGCGATCACACGGATAGACCCGCAACGAGGCGCAACATTTGGAAGACCTTGGCCAGAAGCTTAGACAATATATCAAAACAGGCACGCCTGCCGAGCGTCGAATCGCCAAGTATTTCTCCGAACACTTGAACGAGCTGCCTTTTGAAACGGCCTCTTCCGTCGCCGACAGGCTGGAACTGAGCCCGATGACTGTCGGGCGCTTTCTGCGGTCACTCGGCTATCAGGGCCTGGACGGCATCAAGGTGCATCTGCGGGAAAATGTGGCGCCGGTGGCGCTGCAACTGCCGAACATTCTGGAACAATTGCAGAAGGACGCCAACGAGGGCCGCCCGATTGCCGGGCAGATCGCCGAGCAGGTCGAGATGCTGCAGTATATCTACAATCTCACCAGCCAGCCGCAATGGCTGGACGCGGTCGCGACGATATTGTCGGCCAGCGAGGTTTTCGTCACCGCACATGTCAGCCTCGCAAGCCTCGGCCGCCATCTCTGCAACCGCCTCGCATTCGCCCGAGACCATGTGCAATTTCTCGACGGCGCCAATGGCAGCTACATCGAGCTGCTCGGCCATCAATCGACCGATGCATTGGTGGTGATCGTCGATTCGCCGCGCTTCGTCGCCTCGCGGCTGCTTGCGCGCTCTGCCCGCCGCTCCGGCTACAAGGTGCTGCTGATCACCAGCCAATATACCGAATGGGCGCATGAATTCGCCAACATGACGCTGTCGCTGCCGCCGCTTCGCGCCGGCAACCATGAAAACCTGTCGGCAATGATGGCGCTGCTGGAGTTTCTGGCCGTTGCGGTCATTCATGCAGCCGGCGAAGAGGCCGAGAGCCGCATCCACAGGATCGAAGAACTGGAGGGCATGTTCGCCCATACGCCGCTTCGATAGCGATCGGCGAACGATGGCTTAGACCCCGGAGCCCTTCCCGCGTTTCCTATTCCATGGACTCCAACTCGGCACGGTGGCGATACATGGCGAGAAAGCGCCGATAATCGCGATCATAAATCGTCTTCTTACGCTTGTCCGGCAGGCGCTCGTGACCGCCGGGATACATCGCGGCGCCGGCTGCACCGAGGCTATCGTAAAGGCCGCAGGAGACGGAAGCCGCAATCGCCGTTCCCAGGAGCACCGCCTCATTCATCTTCGGCACGACCACCTTGCAGCCGGTAATGTCGGAATAAAGCTCCATCAGAACCGCATTCTTCACATGGCCGCCGGCGACATGCAGCGTGTCCGGCACATAGCCGTAGTCATGCATCTTCTCAAGAATATGGCGGATGCCGAGCGCAACGCCGATACTGGTGCGCCAATAGAGACGGCAGAGACCGTCGAAGGATGCATCCAGCGTCAGGCCGCTGACGACGCCGACCGCATGGGGATCGGCAAGCGGCGATCGGTTGCCGTGAAAATCGGGGAGAACATGGATGCGCTCGGCAAAGGCGTCGCCTTCGACGGCGCGAAGTTCGGCGATGCGCTTGACGATGCGGTCGTGCAATGCCGCTGTCGGTTCACCGCCGGCCGCATGCATGCCGACGATATAGTCGAGCAGCGCACCGGTCGCCGATTGCCCGGCTTCGACCAGCCAGGCGTCGGGAAACACCGCTTCGTAATAGGGTCCCCACATGCCGGTGCTGCGCTTGCGTTCGCGCGAGAAGGAGACGATGCAGCTCGAGGTTCCGGCAATCAGCGCCAGTTGGTGCTCCAGCGCGTCGAGGTCGCCGGCATGCCCGCCGAGCGTGCCGAGCGCGCCTGCATAGGCATCGATCATGCCAGCGCCGACGTGGCACTCGCGGTCGAGCCCCAAGGCCTCCGCCGCTTGCGCCGTCAGGGTGCCGACGCTTTCCCCGACCGGGGTTGTCTCTTCCGGCAGATTGCCGCGCTCGCGCAAATCGCCAAGACCGATGACGTTGAGGAAATCGGTCTGCCAGCCGGGCTGGCGATGGGCAAGATAATTCCATTTCGCCGTCAACGTGCAGCGCGAGCGTGCCAGCGAACCGGTCGCCTTCCAGGTCATGAAATCGGCAAGGTCGAAGAAATAGCCCGCCTTTGCCCAGCTCTGCGGCAGATGTTTCTTCAGCCACATCAGCTTCGGCATCTCCATCTCCGGCGACATGAAGTGGCCGGAATGTTCGAGAACCTGATGCTTGGTCGCCGTGCAGAAATCCGCTTCAGCAAGCGCCCGATGATCGAGCCAGACGATAGTGTCGAACCGGTCTTCGCCGCCGGTCGAAACCGTCAGCGGCTTGCCCTCCGTGTCGCGGACCACCAGAGAACAGGTGGCGTCGAAGCCGATGGCACCGATGACGGCCACATCGACGCCGGAGGCCGTGACGGCGGCGCGCACCGCCGTGCAGACAGCGGCCCAGATGTTTTCGGAATCGTGCTCGGCGTGATTTTCACGCGGGCGGTTCATGATGATCGGATGTTCGCCCTTGCCCAGCAGGGCGCCGCGTGATGTGAACACGCCGGCGCGCGCGCTGCCAGTGCCGATATCGACCGCAACCACGTGATCACGCATACAGCAGAGGCCCCATCCACTTACGTCTTGCTGCGGACAAGGTGTATCAAATCCGACATTGCGTCAAACACGACTTCTGGAGAAAGCCGCTCCAGTTCCGCCCGATAACTTGGCGAATGGGCATGCGAGCCGCCGGTGAAGGCGAAAACCGTCATGCCTGCCGCTCTCGCCGCCGTAATGCCGGCCGGGCTGTCTTCGATGACGATACAGTCTTGCGGAGCGACCTGCATCTGCTTGGCGGCATAAAGGAAGAGATCGGGCGCCGGTTTGCCGCGCTTGACCATGCTGGCGCTGAAAATATTCGGCTCCAACCGCGGCAGCAGGCCGGTAACGCCGAGCGACAATCGAATGCGCTCTATCTGGCTGGAGGAAGCGACGCAACGCCGAGTTGTCAGCGCATCCAGCGTCTCGGCAACGCCATCGATCGGCTTCAATTCCTGCCGGAAGCGGTCATAAAGGTCGTTGCGGATACGATCGAGAAAATCCTGATCGATGAAAACGTCGAACTCGGTCTCCAGCGTGTCGACGAGCGTGGCAAGGCTCTTGCCGAGGAAGCGGCTATAGATGTCTTCCTCGCTCATATCCACGCCGACGTCGTGCATGGCCTGGATGAGCACGCTGACGGACAGCGGCTCACTGTCGACGAGTACGCCATCGCAGTCGAAGATTACGAGTCCCTTCTCCGCACCAGTCATCGCAGATCCAACCCGAACCCTGTTTTTGAGCCGCGTCTCTCAAACGCAGGCTTGGCCATAAAAATTCGGCCGGGACTAGGGCGCCCCGGCCGGTGGACAGTTATTCCGCGAGTTTGTTATCGAGATAAAGCTGCAAGGTGGCGCGGGTACCCTTTTCCCACAGCGTTTTTAATGCGTGGGCAAAGCGCCTGCGGAAGAGATCCGATTTGGCAACGTTGCCGAAGATATCGTCGAAGACGAGAAAGGCGTTCGGATCGTCCTTGGCCTTCAGCGCTGCAGCATGCAGCCGGTCGGCACTGGCATCGTTGAAGACGATATCCTTGCCGCTATCGGTCGTGCCGGCGAAGTAACGGCACCACAGCGCCGAAACCAGCGCCAGGCCCACGACATCCTCCTTGCGGCGGAGACGATCGGCCGTCGACGGCAGAATGAACTTCGGCTGCCGGTTCGAACCGTCCTGCGCCAGGCGCGGGATGGTGTCGGCAATCTTCGGATTGGAGAAGCGGCGCTCGATCAGCTTGAAATAACCGGCAAGCACGGTGTTCGGCACCGGCGGGATCACGGGAATGATCTCTTCGTTCTCGAGCTTTGCGAGATAAGCGCGGATCAGAGGCTCTTCCATGGCCTCGTGCACGAAATGCACATCCATCAGCGCCGCCGGATAGGCAATTGCCGCATGGCCGCCATTGAGGATGCGGATCTTCATGTGCTCGTAAGGCGTAACATCCGGGACGAAGGTGACGCCGACCTTTTCCAGTGCCGGACGGCCCGCTGGGAAATTATCCTCCAGCACCCATTGCTTGAACTCTTCGCAATAGACCGGCCAGTTATCCTCGATATCGAAGGCTTCCTTCAGCAGATCGATCTCGCGTGCGCCGGTTGCCGGGGTAATGCGATCGACCATGCCGTTCGGGAAGGCGACATTGGCGGCGATCCAATCGGCAAAGGCCGGATCCGAAAGCTTCGCCGTGCCGACGACGGCGGCTTTGGTGACGCCGCCATTGTGAGGAATATTGTCGCAGGACATGACGGTGAAGGGCTGCAGCCCGGCGGCGCTGCGGGCCTGGAGGCCGGCAACGATCAGGCCGAAGACCGTCTTCGGCTCGTCCGGGTGCTGGCCGTCGGCAACGATCGCCGGATGGCCCGGATTGAATTTACCGGAGGCATCGATGAAATAGCCACCTTCGGTGATCGTCATCGAGACGATGCGGGTCGAAGGATCGGCAAGCTTGGCGATGATGACCTTGGCATCGCCAACCGGCAGGATGTCGATCATTGGCGCCGTGATACGTGCGGCGGTGCGATTATTGTCCTGCTCGACCACCGTCGTCAGGAAATTCTGAGCCGCGAGTTTCTCGCGCATGGCGGCGTCCGAAGGCAGGACGCCCGCGCCGATGATCGCCCAATCATGATCCTGGCCGGCATTGAAGAGGTCATCGAGGTAGATTGCTTGGTGAGCGCGATGGAAATTGCCGACGCCGAAATGAACGATGCCCGCCGACAGTGACTTTGGATCATAGGTCGGGATGGCAGCCGTTGCAGCCGCCTCCTGAAGGGTCGCGAGCGATAATTTGCACGTCATGTCTCAAGTCCTTCTGAAAGGTCTTCTGCTCCGGATGGATCGGGGATGGCTCATCCGGCTAGGATGACCTGGGCCCGCCCGATGCGGGCTCAGGTTTGAATAGTATTCGCCATGCCGCGTGAGGCCGGGCGTGGCGGGGCTTTCGATTAGATCGACTGGCCCCTTTCGTTGAACCGGTGGATGCGGGATTTGTCCGGCGTCAGATAGACGGTATCGCCGGCGCGCGCCGGGAAGTCGCCGGTTCCGCGGGCCGTGATGGTGCCGATCCCATCGGCATCGATATGCAGGAACGTATCGGAGCCGAGATGTTCGGCGACGTTCACCTTGCCCTGCCAGTCGCCTTCGGTGGTCGACAGAAGCACGTGTTCCGGACGGACGCCGATCGTTTGCGCGCCGAGGTTCTGAGCATAGGCCCCGGTGACGAAGTTCATCTTCGGCGAGCCGATGAAGCCCGCTACAAAGAGGTTCTGCGGGTTGCGGTAGAGTTCGAGCGGTGAACCGACCTGCTCGATATTGCCGCGGTTCAGGACCACGATCTTGTCCGCCATGGTCATGGCTTCGACCTGGTCGTGCGTCACATAGACCATCGTCGTCTTGAGTTGCTGGTGCAGTTCGCTGATTTCGAGGCGCATGTTGACGCGCAATGCCGCATCGAGATTCGACAAGGGCTCATCGAACAGGAAGGCTGCGGGCTGGCGCACGATGGCGCGGCCGATGGCGACGCGCTGGCGCTGGCCGCCGGAGAGCTGGCGCGGCTTGCGTTCCAGATAATCCGTCAGGTTCAGCACACGCGCCGCTTCCGCCACCTTCTTGTCGATCTCCGCCTGCGGCATGTTCGCCATCTTCAGCGGAAAAGCGATGTTCTTGCGAACGCTCATGTGCGGATAGAGTGCGTAGGACTGGAACACCATGGCAAGGCCGCGCTCGGCTGGCGCCAGATTGGTGCCGTCCTTGCCGTCGATCAGGATCTGGCCGCTGGATACATCCTCGAGGCCAGCGATCAGGCGCAGCAGCGTGGACTTGCCGCAACCGGAGGGGCCGACGAACACGACGAACTCGCCGTTGTTGATTTCGAGGTCGATGGAAGGGATGACCTTGGCTTCGCCGAAGACCTTAGAAACCTTCTTAAGGACAATGCTACCCATGTTTCTCTTCCTTACTTAACCGCGCCGAAGGTGAGGCCGCGAACGAGTTGTTTTTGCGAAAACCAGCCGAGGATCAGGATCGGGGCGATCGCCATGGTCGATGCCGCCGAAAGCTTGGCGTAGAACAAGCCTTCCGGGCTGGAATAGGAGGCGATGAAGGTGCTGAGCGGCGCCGCGTCCACTGCGGAGAGGTTCAGCGTCCAGAAGGCCTCGTTCCACGCGAGGATGATGTTGAGCAGCATCGTCGAGGCAAGGCCCGGGATCGCCATCGGCGTCAGCACATAGATGATCTCCTTGGCCAGCGACGCACCGTCCATGCGGGCCGCTTCCAGGATCTCGCCGGGGATTTCCTTGAAGTAGGTGTAGAGCATCCAGACGATGATCGGCAGGTTGATCAGCATCAGCACGACGACCATCCCGAACCGGCTGGCAAACTGATTGTTGAGCAGGCCGAAAGCCTGGAACAGCAGGTAGATCGGGATGAAGGCGCCGACCGGCGGCATCATCTTGGTGGACAGCATCCACATCAACACGTCCTTGGTGCGCTTGGTCGGCGAAAAGGCCATCGCCCAGGCGGCCGGAACGGCGACGAGCAAACCGAGGATCGTCGAGCCGAAGGCGATGAGGACCGAATTGCCGAAGTGAAGGAAATAGTTCGAGCGCGATTGCACCTCGAAATAGTTCTCCAGCGTCCAATGGAAGAATAGGAATTGCGGAGGCGAGGCGATGGCATCGCCTTCCGTCTTGAAGCTCGTCAGGAACGTCCAGAGGATCGGGAAGAAGATCAGGATCGCGACCACCCATGCGGCGACGGATACGACCACCTTGCGTTTGGTTGAGACAGTGCGAGCCATCTTAAGCCTCCAGATTCTTGCCGACCGCGCGCATCAGGAAGATCGCGACGATATTGGCGAGGATGACGGCGATGATGCCGCCCGCCGATGCGCCGCCGACGTCCTGCTGCAGAACGAGCTGCGAATAGACCAGGTAAGTGAGGTTGGTCGTTGCCGTGCCCGGACCGCCATTGGTGGTGACCAGGATTTCGGCGAAGGCCGAGAGCAGGAAGATCGTCTCGATGAGGATGACGACCGTGATCGCACGTGCGAGATGCGGCAGGATGATATAGAGGAACTTCGAGACCGCGCCGGCGCCGTCCATTTCGGCGGCTTCCTTCTGCTCCTCGTCGAGCGACTGCAAAGCGGTCAGCAGGATGAGCGTTGCGAAGGGCAGCCACTGCCAGGCAATAATGATGATGATCGAGAACAGCGGAATCGTTTCCAGCCAGGTCAGCGGAGAGAGCCCGAAAAGCTTGAACACATACGCGAAAAGCCCGTTCACCGGGTTCATGAACATATGTTTCCAAATGAGGGCAGCGACCGTCGGCATGACGAAGAAGGGCGCCAGCACCAGCATGCGCACGATGCCTTGGCCGAAGATCGGCTGATCGAGAAGAAGCGCGAGAGCAATGCCGCCGACCACCGTAATGATCAAGGCGCCGGCCACGAGCAGGATCGTGACGATCAGCGAATTCCAGAAGGCCGGGTCGGTGACGAAATATTCGTAGTTCAAGAACCCGATGAAGTCATGCGCACCGGGGGACATGAGGTTGTAATTCAGCGTCGAGAAATAGATCGTCATGACCAGCGGGACGATCATCCACGCGAAGAGAAGCAAAACCGAGGGCGCCATCATGACGCGTGCGGTAGAACGGGTGTGTAACGTTGCCATGGCAAGTACCGACCTATCTTTTAGCAAGGAGAGTGGCCGCGACCGGCTGAAATAAAAGAGGCCGCCGAAGAGCAGTTCGGACACTCGGCGACCTGAAGGAAGGGGAGCGGCTGCGAGACGCGCCCCTTCATACCTTGGGAGGTTTTTTATTTCGGATAGCCAGCCTTGGTCATTTCACGGCTGGTCAGTTGCTGTGCCGACTTAAGCGCAGTATCGACCGGGACCTGGCCGGCAAGGGCAGCAGAGAACTGCTGGCCGACGGCGGTGCCGATACCCTGGAACTCAGGGATAGCGACGAACTGCACGCCGACATACGGGACCGGCTTAACGGTCGGATGGGTCGGATCGGCCGAGTTGATCGAGTCGAGCGTCATCTTCGCGAAAGGTGCTGCCTTCTGGTAATCCGCATTCGCATAGAGCGATGCGCGGGTGCCGGGAGGTGCATTCAGCCAGCCTTCCTTCTGAGCAACAAGGTTGATGTAGTCCTTGCCGGTTGCCCAGGAGATGAACTTCTCAGCAGCTTCGGTCTTCTTCGAGGAGGCCGGGATCGCCAGGCTCCATGCCCAGAGCCAGTTGCCGCGCTTGCCAAGGCCCTTGTCCGGCGCCAGAGCGAAACCAACCTTGTCGGCAACTTTCGATTGCTTCGGGTCGGAAACGAAGGAAGCTGCGACCGTTGCATCGATCCACATGCCGCACTTGCCGGACTGGAACAGAGCCAGGTTTTCGTTGAAGCCGTTGGACGAAGCGCCCGGAGGGCCGGCGTCCTTCATCAGCTTGACGTAGAAGTCGAGCGTGTCCTTCCATTCCGGCTGATCGAACTGTGCCTTCCACTTCTCGTCGAACCAGCGAGCGCCGAACGAGTTCGACATCGCCGTCAGGAAAGCCATGTTTTCGCCCCAGCCGGCCTTGCCGCGAAGGCAGATGCCGTAGACTTCGTGATCCTTGTCGGTGATCTTGCGGGCTGCATCCGCGATGAAATCCCAAGTCGGCGCATCCGGCATCTTCAAGCCGGCCTTGTCGAAGAGGTCCTTGCGGTACATCACCATCGAGCTTTCGCCGTAGAACGGAGCGGCATAGAGCTTGCCGTCTACCGTCAGGCCGCTGCGGATAGCCGGGAGAAGGTCATCCACATCGTAGTTCTTGTCGGAAGAAAGCTTGTCAAGCGGCGCGAGCCAGCCGAGCTTACTCCAGATCGGTACTTCATAGGTGCCGATCGTCAGCACGTCGTATTGGCCGCCCTTGGTAGCGATGTCGGTCGTCACCTTCTGGCGCAATACGTTTTCCTCGAGCGTGACCCACTGCAGGTCGATGTCGGGGTTTTTAGCTTTGAAATCGTCCGTAAGCTTCTGCATACGGACCATGTCGCCGTTGTTCACGGTGGCAATCGTGAGGGTTTCGGCGGACGCCATTCCAGCAAACATCAGTGCGGAGCACGCGCCCAGCAGGAAAGTTTTCAATTTCATATCTTCCTCCCAGAAGATCAGCTAGCTATGAGCATTCGCTTTGCTCGTGAGCAATTACTCACCCCTTGCGACAAAATGTCAATGCGGATTCATTGCTGCGGTGCCGAACACGCAGTTCATCGCTTTGTTTTTATAAGGTTATTTTTTGCTCAGTCTTTGAGCAGAAATTCGGCCACCGCTTCGTCAGTGATCAAACCGTTGATCTGATGGCCGGTAACAGCCGCTTTGATCGCTTCGAACTTGCGTTTGCCCTTGGCAATCCCGATGACGGAAGAGGCTTCGCGCGGCGGAAGCGGCGCGCTGGCGACCCGGTCGTTGATGGCATCCGACATCAACTTGCCGTCGCCGTCGAACACCCAGCCGCAGATTTCGCCGGCCGCTCCCCGCTTCATCAGCGCCAGCATCTCGTCCCTCTCGAGAAAGCCGTCGAGACAAAGCGGCGCCTCGATGCCCATCTCACCAATGCCGACGAAAGTCACGTCGGCCTGCGCACTGATATCGAGCGTCGAGCGTACGAGTGCCTGCGCATGCAGAAGTTCGCGCTCCTCGGCCGAGGAGACGAGCACCGGCAGCGGCATGGGATAGTGCCGCGCCTTAATCGCGTCGGCCATGCTGAAGATGACATTGTAATAGGCCGCCGAGCCATCCGGACCGATATTGCCGGTCAGCGAGACGATCCGGTGCTGCGGACATTCAATAGCCGGTAGCTGATCGACCGCCGCCTTCAGCGTGCGGCCGGTGCCGATCGCCAGCACGATCGGATCGCTGCGCTTCAGCCAGCGCTCGATTTCGGCGGCCCCCGCTTCGGCGATGCCGACCGTAGAGGATGTTCCGTCCGGATCGCTCGGCACCACTTCGACATGCCGGAGCTTGAACTTTTCCCGCAGCGCCACCGCATATTCGAGGCAGGCGGCGATCGGATGGTCCAGCCGTACCTTGATCAGCCTTTCGGCAACCGCGAGCGAGACCAACCGCTGCGCCGATTGCCGGGAGATTCCCATGGCAATGGCGATCTCGTCCTGCGTTCGCCCGGCAACGTAATACAGCCAGCCGGCTCGCGCCGCATCGTCAAGCCGCCCCTGGGAATCCAACTTCCTGACCATCACATTCCTCTGCGAAAGCAGCACCCATTAACCCGACACGGCGCCAGTGCGGTACGTCACTCAGTTTCCGGCGGGATGACGCCTTTGGTCAAGGTGAAACAGCCATAGAAGCGGCGTTCGCCGGTCTGGATCACGCAATAGGCGGCTTTTGCCCGTTCATAGAAAGCAAAACGCTCGACCGGCGTCAGAGGCCAGTGCTTGCCTTCAACGCGATCGATCGCAGCCTGTACTTCCTGCTGGACCTGCGGCACCTCATTGGCCGCCCCGACCACTTCCATGCGCGCCGCCGCATCGGTGATGAACGTATCGAGCGGCATCAGCGAAAGTACCGCCGCAATAGCCTCGGCCGCCGAGACATTGTCGATCCGCAGAAGGTGTCCGAGCCTGGTTTGGCGCGCAATCGCATCGGCCGGAAAATTCGTGTCGACGATCGCCAGCATGTCGCCATGCCCCATCGATTTCAACGCATGCAGCACATCCGCATTCAATAGCGGTGAAATTCCCTTCAGCATGAACGAGTCTCCTCCAGCTCTTCGATCAGCGGCAGTTCCGACAGCCGCGCTCCTTATTGGGAGCAAAGAAGTAATCGCGGCTCCGATCTCTGTCCATAGCTGTCGTGAACGTTATCGGCCGGAGAGGTCAGGGATAAGAGCTGTGCTTCCCATTGTGGCTTATTTCGGCCTTTATTGACCAGATAGGTTCGTCGGCATTAACTGATGCGCCGGCGATGGTTGCGAGGGACAGGTGAGGATTCTTCTGGTCGAAGACGACGATATGATCGGGGGCGCGGTTCGCGACCATATCGCTGCGACCCCGCATGCCATCGACTGGGTGAAAAACCTTGCCGATGCGGCAGAGGCGACCAGCGCCGTGCATTATGGTCTCATCCTGCTCGACCTTCAGCTTCCCGACGGCATCGGCATCGACTTCCTGAAGAAGCTGCGCCGCAAGCCCGATGAGACGCCCGTCATCATTCTGACCGCCCGCGACCAGATCTCCGACCGCATCGAAGGCCTGAACAGCGGGGCCGACGATTATCTCGTCAAGCCTTTCAATCTCGGCGAGCTTACGGCCCGCATCATGGCCGTGGCCCGCCGTTATAGCGGCAGCCCGCAGCCGACCGTTCGTTTTGCCGATCTCGAAATCGACCTGCCGCAACGGCGCATCACGCTCTCCGGCAAGGATATCGTGCTGACCGGGCGGGAATGGGCCGTCCTCGATTTGCTTGTGGCGCGGCCGGGCGCCATCGTCTCGAAGGACCAAATCGAAGAGGCGCTTTATGCTTTCGGTTCGGAAATCGAAAGCAACACCGTCGAGGTCTATGTCAGCCGCCTGCGCAAGAAGATCGGCAAGGATCGCATCCGCACGGCCCGCGGCGTCGGCTATTGCCTGGGTGAAAGATGACGCGCAAAAGCCTCAACCGCACCAGCATCACCCGCCGCCTGATCGCAGCGCTGACCGGTACGGTCGTCCTGTTTTGGCTGATGGCCGTCGGCATCGGCGTCTATGTGGTCAACAAGGAGCTCTCCGAGACCTTCGACGGAGCCTTGCAGGAAACCGCACAGCGGCTGATGCCGCTGGTGGTCGACGATCTTGCCGATCGCGATCCCGCCGCCGATCCGCAAATCCTTGAAAACATGGAGAGGGGACTGAACAAGGAATACCTGACCTACCAGGTGCTCGACGCGACAGGCAAGCTCATACTGCATTCACACGATGCGCCGAAAACACCCTACGATGTGCCCTTGAAGATCGGTTTCCACAACACGCCGCAATACCGCATCTACACCGAATCCTCTTCCAACGGCTCGCTCTTCCTGCACGTCGCTGACGCCTTCAAGAACCGCCGGGAAGCGTCGCGCGAGAGTGGTGTTGCCCTGCTCTGGCCGCTGCTTGTCCTCATTCCGGGCAGCATCGTCGCCATCTGGTTCATCGTCGGCCGCTCACTTCGGCCGATCGACCGGCTGCGATCGGAAATTGCCACCAAGGACGGCGGCAATATGGCGCCGTTGGAGAGCGAGACGCTGCCGCGCGAACTCCGCCCGATAGGCCGTTCCGTCAATTTGCTCCTCGGCCGGCTGCGCTCCGCGCTCGAGGCCGAGCGCGAATTCACCGCCAACAGCGCCCATGAACTGCGCACCCCGATTGCCGGCGCACTCGCGCAGACCCAGCGGCTGATCGCCGAGCTGCCGAAAGGACCGCTCACCGAACGCGCCGCACGGATCGAGATTTCGCTTTCCAATCTCGGGCGCCTCGCGGAAAAGCTGCTGCAGCTCTCTCGTGCCCAGGCCGGCATTGGCACCGGCGACAAGCCCGCCGATCTGATTGCCATCATCGAAACCGTCATCGGCGACTACGATCGGGATTCGGGCACGGCGGGCCGCATTCTCCTGGAGAACCAGGCCGACGGAAAGCTCATCCGCAACGTCGATATCGATGCCTTCGCCATCGCGATGCGCAACCTCATCGAAAACGCGTTGATTCATGGTCCGACCGATGACGAGGTAACCGTCAGGATCGACCGGGCAGGAACGATCCGTATCCTGAATGGGGGCCATGTTCTGTCGCAAGAGGAACTGGCCGATCTGAAAAAACGCTTCTGGCGCGGCAAGACGAAAGCCGCCGGCTCCGGCCTCGGCCTTGCCATCGCCGAGCGCATTGTCGCGCAGATCGGCGGCCGCCTCGATCTCCTGTCCCCCGCAACCGATCAGGTGGACGGATTTGAGGCGAGGATCACCCCGCCCGAAGCTTGAACAAGGCGAGACCGGAAGAACCGCGGAATGGTCTTGCAAAGACCGGCAAAGGGTGCGAGCAAGCGCAGGACGTTTCCTGCAGGCCACTCTTTATGATCGTTTCTTTCGACATCGGGGGCACCGCCATCAAGGGCGGCATTGCCCATGCCATGACGGACATCACGCCGCTCGCTCGCCGCCCGACTCCGAAGCATGATTTCGGCGCATTCGTCGCCGCCTTGCGCGCCGTTATCGCCGAGACCGGCGAGAAGCCGGATTGCATCTCCTTTTCCATTGCCGGCGTTGTGGACCCCGATACGCAGGCGCTCACCTGCGCCAACATTCCCTGCATCCACGGCCGGCGCCTTGCCGCCGAACTGGAGGCGGAACTCGGCTACCCCGTCCTGATCGCCAACGATGCCGATTGCTTCGCCATGGCAGAGGCCATGTCCGGCGCCGGGCGCGGGCACCGCATTGTCTTCGGAGCCATTCTCGGCACCGGCGTCGGCGGCGGCCTGGTGGCTGATGGCCGCCTCGTCAACGCCGCCGGCGGCTTTGCCGGCGAGTGGGGCCACGGCCCGATCATCGCCTCCTTCGCCGGCCATCCGCCGGCTGTCATTCCCGCCTATCCCTGCGGCTGCGGCCAAAACGGCTGCGTCGATACGATCGGCGGCGCCCGCGGGGTCGAGCGCCTGCACAAGACCCTGCATGGTTTGGAATTTTCCAGCGAAGAAATTATCGGGCAGTGGCTTGATGGCGACGCCAAGGCGGAGCGGACGATCGATGTCCTCGTCGATCTCGTCGCTTCGCCGCTAGCGCTGACCATCAACATCACCGGTGCGACCATCGTCCCGGTCGGCGGTGGTCTTTCGAATGTCGAGCCCCTGCTGGCGCGATTGGACACGGCGGTTCGCGCCCGCACTCTCCGCAAGTTCGACCGCCCGCTCGTCGTTCCGAGCGAATGCAAGGTTGAGCCCGGCCTGATCGGCGCGGCCTTGCTAGGACTGAAATTTGCCGAAGAACGAAGCCATGCTGCTTGAGGTCTGTGTCGAGGATATTGCCGGCCTCAACGCCGCTGTTGCCGGCGGCGCGGATCGCATCGAGCTTTGCAGCGCTCTTGCCGTTGGCGGCCTGACACCGAGTGCCGGCCTGATGCTGGCAGCGGCGCGCGCACCCGTCCCCGCCTATGCCATGATCCGCCCCCGCGCCGGTAGCTTCGTCTACTCAGCCGATGAAGTGGCGGTCATGAAGAGCGACATCGATGCCGCCAGGCATGCCGGCCTGCCGGGCGTCGTCCTCGGCGCCTCCTTGCCAGACGGCCGGCTGGACAGCGATACGCTCCGCGCGCTCGTCGCGCATGCGGGAAGCCTCGGCAAGACATTGCATCGCGCCTTCGATCTTGTTCCCGATATCGAGGAGGCGGTGGAACTCGCCATCTCGCTGGGCTTCGAACGCATCCTGACCTCGGGCCGCGAGAAGACGGCCGTCGAGGGGCTCGCCGGATTGGAACAGGCGATCGCCAGTGCCGCCGGCCGCATTTCCATCATGCCTGGCTCGGGCGTCAACATCGGCACAGTCGGCAAGCTGTGGCCGCGACTGCCGATCAGCGAAATCCATGCCTCCTGCTCTATTGCCGAGCCGGAGATGAATGAAGGCCTGCTCGCCTTCGGATTTTCGCCATCGACGGTGCGCCGCACAGACGCTGCGACCGTCAGGGCGCTGAAGGCGCATTTCGCCTGAACAAGCGCGGCGATTTGACAAGAATTGGTAGAGTGATCAATCGTTCATAAACGCATATTCTGTAGCTATGGATCGGCTGCAGAATGCCAACCCGTTGCAGTTAAGCAGGTTTCCTCTGGAGTAGCTGTAGATCTGAACCATGTCGGTCGCGCCACCTCGCAAGAAAAGCAGGGCTGTCTTCTGGATTGCGACGATCGTCATCGGCTCGATCATTTTAGTCACGGCATTGCTTGCCAACGACATGCGCAATCTGAGAGCGCTCGATCTGCGCTATCATCTCGATCTGTTCAACGGCTCGGCACAGCAGCCCGCACCCCCTGCCGTGACAGCAGCCGCCCCGCAAACCGCCACCCAACCTTCGACTTCCAAACCAGCCGAAGTCGCCGTCGAGAAGAATGCGACGGCCAATCCTGCAACGACGGCCGCGCCTGCGCAGAAGCAGGCCGCACCCGCCAAAAGCCCGACAACGGCGAAACCGGCTCCGGCCCGGCGCTCCCACATATTCGACCCGCCTGTCGATGCCTTGCGCGGCGCATTCGTGCGGAGCTGGCGAATAACGGGCCAGGCGCTCTGTGCCGACCTTGCGAAATCGGGCCTGCCCGTCGGCGAATGGAAGCAGAGCGCGGTTGGCGCGGAAACTTTCGAATGCAGCTACCAGATCCAGAAAGGCGGCAACGGTGACCCCCGTGCCGCGTCATTCTTCATCATCGTCCGCGGCGCGCCGGGCGGGGAGCTCGACAATATCCGTATCAAGGTGATCATGCCCGACAATGCGGACGGCCGGGCCATCGGCGCGACATTCATCGACGCCGTCGTCCTGCTGCTGACAGAAACCCGCTGGCTCGACTTCCAGACAGCGCTCGACGCGATCGGCAAACTGCAGGACGTAACGCTGGAAGCTTTCGGCGCAAAACTCAGCTTCTTCCGGGAGTTCAGGAACGACCGAAGCTTCAATCTGCAGCTTGGACTACAGAGAAAGGCGCCGGAACAAATCCGTACCGCCATCGTCTTCGACAAGGCCCGATGGACGCTCCGATCGCCACCACCTGCCAGATAGCAAACCGCTCGCGAAAATTTTACATCGCTTTTGCTGCTAACTATCGCTGTTCGCCCGCTTTTTGTTGCACCGCGCCATCCATAGTGGTCAAATATCGCCGATCCGATGGCCGGTGAATCGCCGGCCGCTCATTTGCATGATTCCCAGACTGCGTGATTTCCCAGAAAGTGCGAAGCGGTTCTTGGGTGAGATCATGCGCCAGCATTGACGCGCCGGTCCTCCCACCCGGCCGTGGAAAGCATTTGCATTCTGATGGATTCGACAGATACCGCCCTGGAAGGCCAGACCTTCGCGATCGACCGTGACCCCCGCCTGCGCTACATCATCCCGGCCGTAGTCGCCGTCGCGTTCCTGATGGAACAGCTCGATGCGACCATCCTCGTCACCGCCATCCCCGATATCGCCAGAAGCCTCGCTACGACGCCCGTGCGAATGAACCTCGCGGTCACGACCTATATCCTGACGCTCGCCATGTTCATCCCGGTCAGCGGCTGGTTCGCCGACCGCTTTGGCGCGCGACGGATCTTTGCGCTGTCGCTCTTCACCTTCACCCTCGGCTCGATCCTGTGCGGCCTGGCGACAAGCCTGCCGATGCTGATTGTGACCCGCGCCTTGCAGGGTTTCGGCGGCGCGATGATGACGCCGGTCGGGCGCCTCATCCTCATCCGCAGCTTTCCCCGCAGTCAGTTGATCACCGCGATGACCTACATGACCTTGCCGGCCATTATCGGCCCGGTGATCGGCCCCGTGCTCGGCGGTTTTCTCACGACCTATCTCTCCTGGCGATGGATCTTCTGGGTCAACCTGCCTTTCGGCATCATCGGCATGGCGATGGCGCTGCGTTATGTCCAGGACACCGTGCGCGACACCTCGATCAAATTCGATTTTCCGGGCTTCATCATGGTCGGCGTCGGCTGCGTGCTGCTGCAATACGGCATCGAGAATGTCGGCCGGCCGACCATTCCCGTCTGGGCCATAGTCGTCGTACTTGCCGCTGCCGGTCTGCTTCTCCTCGGCTTCATCCGCTATGCGAAGACGGCGGAATCGCCGGCCGTCGATTTGACGCTATTCAAGCAGCGCACGTTCCGCGTCGGCACCTTGGCCGGCGGCATCTGTCGCGTCGGCCTCAATGGAACGCCCTTCCTGCTTCCGCTGATGCTGCAGGTCGGCTTCGGCTTGAGCCCCATCATTTCGGGCACGCTCACCTTCGTCAGCGCCTTGAGCGCTCTCGCCGTACGCCCGGTTTCATCGCTTATGCTGCGCCGTTTCGGCTTTGATCGCGTGCTGATCTGGAGCGCCGTCTTCGGCGCTGCCATCGTCGCCGGCTTCGCCCTTATCGGGCCGACGACGCCGCATTGGTTCATCATCACCTATGTCTTCGTCTTCGGCCTTGCGCGGGCAGCGCAGTTCATGACGTCGAACACCCTCTCCTATTCCGAAACGCCTGCCGCCCAGCTCAGCCGCGCCACCAGCCTCGGCGGCGTGCTGCAGCAGTTGAGCGTCAGCTTCGGCGTCTCCATCGCCGCCATGCTGCTTGGCCTCGTCACACTGGACGGATCGCCGCTGACGCCGGAAAAATTTCATCTGGCATTTCTGCTGATGGCCGCGATCCCGCTTCTCGGCCTGCCCGGCTTTTTCATGCTGCGGCCGGAAGACGGCAGGCAGGTGAGCGGCCATTATCGCCAGTCGAAGGAAGCAGCCTGAAATTTTGCGCCGTCAAGCGGCAATGGCCGAGGGGCGCGGATGGACGAGGTGGTCGCGAAGGACTGAACCGGAGCGGTCGACCTCCTGCAGGAGCACATCGTAGCTCCAGAGATCGGCAAGATGCTGCAGCACGCGCTTGGCATCAATATCCTCAAGCAGGCGGCCGTTCAGCACCGTATGCTTGAGCATGAGCCGCCGGTCGCCGGCAAGATCGACATCAACGATCTCGATGTGCGGATCGATCCAACCGACATCATATTGCCGCGCCAGCTCGCGCCGAATGCGCTTGTAGCCGCGCTCGTCATGGATTGCCGCCACCAGCAATCCCTCTTCCTCTTCCGGATCGTCCGTGAGGTGAAACATGCGCATCTTGCGCATCAGATGCGGGCTGAGGAATTGCGATACAAAGCTTTCGTCGCGATAATTGGCCCAAAGATCGCGCAGCACCGCCATGGCATCGCCGGTGCCGGCAATATCCGGGAACCATTGCCGATCCTCATCCTTCGGCTTCGTCACGATCCGCTCGATATCCTGCATCATGGCGAAACCGAGCGCGTAGGGATTGAAGCCGGAGAAACGCGGATCGTTGAAGGACGGCTGGAAGACGACATTGGTATGCGACTTCAGGAATTCGAGGAAATCGCCGTCGCCGATGCCCCCAAGTTCGTGCAGCCGCGTCATGATGCGGTAATGCACATAGGTCGCCGTGCCCTCGTTCATGACCTTGGTCTGGCTTTGTGGATAGAAATACTGCGCCACATGCCGGACGATGCGCAGGATCTCTCGCTGCCAGGGCTTCATCCGCGGCGCCATCTTCTCCAGGAAATAGAGGATATTTTCCTGCGGCAGGCCGGTGAGCGAACGCCGGTGCTCGAGATCGAGGTCGGGCGCCTTCTTGCCTTTTGCGACCGGAACCGTGCGCCAGAGATCGTTGAAGATCCGCTCGTCATATTCTCGCCGCTCGCGTTCGCGCCGCTCCTCGTCGCGAAGATCGAGCGTCTTTTTACCGGCATAGCGATGGACGCCGTGCGACATCAGGGCATGCGCCGCATCCAGCGTCCGCTCCACGGCGGCATGGCCGTAGCGCTCCTCACAACGGGCGATATAGCCCTTGGCGAAGTTGAGGTAATCGAGAATACCCTCCGCATCCGTCCAGAGCTTGAACAGGTAATTGTTCTTGAAAAAATGATTGTGCCCGAAGGCGGCGTGGGCGACCACCAGCGCCTGCATCGTCGCGGTATTCTCCTCCATCAGATAGGAGATGCAGGGCGAACTGTTGATGACGATCTCATAGGCAAGGCCGCGCAGACCCTTGCGATAAAAAGCCTCGTGATGCGCGAAATGCTTTCCGAAGGACCAATGCTTGTAGAACAGCGGCATGCCGATCGAGGAATAGACATCGAGCATCTGTTCGGCCGTGATGATCTCGATCTGATTGGGATAGACATTGAGGCCGAGTTCGTCGATGGCGATCCGCTCGCAGGCATTGTGGATCCGCTGGATGGTGGCGAAATCCCAGTCCGCACCGTCAAAAAGCCGCTCCATCGATGCCTTTGCCATTATCCGCTCCTGGTTTCCGCCGCCCGGCGCTGAAAGAGATCATGGAAGACTGGATAGATCTGGCTGCGATCGCTGACGCGGCGCATCGACAGCACCGGCCAGCCCACCTGAATGCGCTCATAGAGCGACCAGAGCGCCGAACCGGACGAGATCGCGACGCTCCGCGCCTCCCCCACCTCCAGATAGGCAAAATATTGGCTGACCGGCAGGATGGCGTTGGTGAGCAGCGCCGCCGCGGTCGCATTGTCCGAATAGGCATTGTCGCCATCCGATGCCTGCGCCGCGTAGATGTTCCAGTCCGATGGCGGAAAACGATCATGAACGATCCGCCGCATGGCTTCGAGAGCGCTCGACACCTGCGTCCCGCCGGTCGCCGGGCTGCGGAAGAACGTTTCCTCATCCACCTCTTCGGCCACGTCCGTGTGACGGATGAAGACGATCTCGACGCGGCGATATTGCCTCGTCAGGAAGATGTAGAGCAGCATGTAGAAGCGCTTGGCGAGATCCTTCATGTGCTCCGACATCGAGCCGGAAACATCCATCAGGCAGAACATTACGGCCTGCGCCACGGGCTTCGGCTCGTTCTCGAAACGGCGGTAGCGGATATCGATCGGGTCAATATAGGGAATACGCCGGACCTTCGATTCCAGCACCTTGATCTCCGCCTCGAGCGCGGCGCGGCGTTCCTCATCCTTGCATTCGGCCGCCTCGGCAATAAGCTCGGCGACAGTTTCGGGCTTCGGACGGTGCAGCGCCACGCGCCGCATCATCGCCAGCCGCATGGTGCGGTTGATGGCAAGATTGGCCGGCGATCCCGTTACCGAATAGCCCGATCGCACCGGATTGGGCTGATCGGTGGTCGTCAATCGCTTCTTGGCAAGATCGGGAAGTTCAAGATCGTCGAGGAAAAGGTCGAGGAATTCGTCGCGGGTGAGAATGAAGCGGAAGGCGTCTTCGCCGCTGCCCTCGCCGCCGGCCCGCCCCCTTCCGCCGCCGCTCTCCGGCCGCGGAAGAATGTCGCCTTCAAGGAAGTCCTTATTACCGGGAAGTATATGCTCATGGAGGCCATCCGGGCCGCGATGGAACCGGGGCTCCTCGGTTCCATCGATGGGAATGCTGATCTCACCGCCCTTCAGAATGTCCTGAATGTCGCGATTTTGAGAGGATTCATAGACCGCTCTCTGCACCAGCGCTTTTGCTCTCCGCAAAAACCGTTGACGATTTTCTAGACTTTTGCCGCCTGGATTCAGGCGTCGGTCAACAATGTGCATTCCTTCTTCCTTGGTGGCTCATCCTGCCTGTTTCACACGCATGTACCATTCCACAAGCCGTCGAACCTGACGCTCGGTATAGCCCCGCGCCATCATGCGTTCGACGAATTCGCCATGTTTCTTTTCCGTCTCGCCATCCTTCTTGGACCCGAACGAGATCACCGGCAGGAGGTCCTCGACCTGGGAGAACATTCGCTTTTCGATGACCTCGCGAATCTTCTCGTAACTGGTCCAGGACGGATTCTTACCGCCGTGGCTTGCCCGCGCCCGCAGGCAGAATTTCACAATCTCGTTGCGGAAGTCCTTGGGATTGGCGATACCCGCCGGCTTTTCGATTTTGGTCAGTTCCTGGTTGAGAAGCTCTCGGTCCAGAAGCTGGCCGGTATCCGGATCCTTGAAATCGACATCCTCGATCCAGGCATCGGCGTAATCGACATATCGGTCAAAGAGATTCTGGCCGTAATCCGCATAGGATTCCAGATAGGCTTTTTGAATCTCATGTCCAATAAATTCCGCATAGCGCGGGCCAAGTTCGCTCTTGATGAACTCGATGTAGAGCTTTTCCGTTTCGAGCGGCAGTTGCTCGCGGCGGATCGCCTGCTCCAGCATATACATCAGATGCACCGGATCGGCGCCGATCTCCGTCGTATCGTAGTTGAAGGTCGCCGCCAGCACCTTGAAGGCGAAGCGGGTGGAAGCCCCATCCATGCCTTCGTCGACACCGGCCGCATCGCGATACTCCTGCACGCTGCGCGCCCTCGGATCGGTCTCCTTCAGGCTTTCGCCGTCGTAGACCCGAAGTTTCGAGAAGGCCGTCGAGTTCTCGTGCTTGGCAAGCCTTGTCAGAACCGTGAAGCGAGCAAGCGTCTCCAGCGTCGACGGCGCGCAGGGCGCGTCGCTAAGTTCGGACTCCTCGATCAGCTTCTCGTAGATTTTCTGCTCTTCGGTGACCCGCAGGCAATAAGGTACTTTCACGACGCAGATGCGGTCGATGAAAGCCTCGTTGTTCTTGTTGGACTTGAATGTCTGCCATTCCGACTCGTTCGAGTGAGCGAGAATGATGCCGGAGAAGGGAATGGCGCCGATGTTCTCGGTGCCGATATAATTGCCCTCCTGCGTCGCCGTCAGCAGAGGATGCAGCATCTTGATCGGCGCCTTGAACATTTCCACGAATTCGAGAATGCCCTGGTTGGCGCGATTGAGCGCACCGGAATAGCTGTAGGCATCCGGATCGTTCTGCGCCAGGCTTTCGAGCTTGCGGATATCGACCTTGCCGACTAGCGAGGAAATATCCTGGTTGTTCTCGTCACCCGGTTCGGTCTTAGCGACGGCGATTTGCCGCAGCCTGGATGGCTGTATCCTGACCACACGGAAGCGGGAAATATCGCCCTCGAACTCTTCCAGCCGCTTCAGGCACCACGGGCTCATCAGCCCGGTTAGCCGCCGGCGCGGGATGCCGTAGCGCTCCTCGACCATCGGCCCCATAGACACCGGATCGAACACGCTGAGCGGGCTTTCGAACACCGGACTGAGCTCGTTGCCGGCCTTCAGCACATAGATGGGATGAACCTCCATCAGCGACTTCAGCCGCTCGGCAAGCGAGGATTTACCGCCGCCGACAGGCCCGAGCAGATAGAGGATCTGCTTGCGCTCCTCCAGCCCCTGCGCCGCATGGCGGAAGAAGGCGACGATGCGTTCGATCGTCTCTTCCATGCCGAAGAAGCCCGAAAAAGCCGGATAGGTCCGGATGGTTCGGTTCATGAAGATACGCCCGAGGCGGGTATCCTTGGCCGTATCGATCAGCAGCGGTTCACCCATCGCGGCCAGCAGGCGCTCCGACGCATTGGCGTACATGAGCGGATCATCCCGGCACGCATCCAGGTATTCAGAGAATGACATCTCGACTTCGCGCCGTGCTTCGAAAGAACGGGCGAACGTGTTAAATAGCACATCGTTGTTTAACATGGCGCCTCGATAGCTTGCTATTTGCAATAAACGCCGGACTTAGCGAGATCGTTTCCCGCCAGTATCTAAGGTGCGGTAATACTCGCTTCGAATCAATAGGTGACCCTTCAATAATTCGTACGCTTGATTGCATTAGCCATCAATATCTTGAAAGGTTCTTTCACCGGAATTAATAATTAATACCTCTAAAGTTGCGAAGTTTGGCCACGCCTCCACCATTAGACGCGCTTGACAGCCCGGGCGAAAACGCGAAGCGGATTCGCTCTTCTTCAGACAGCCTTGAGCCGCGATATCGCGATTAAAACAAAGGGAAATCCAGGATCGGACTCTGGAGCAGAATCAACCTCCCGCCGCTGACCACTTGCCTGGGTGGACATGCAACAGGCAACTGCCGTGCTGCACTTTAGGCGCGTCATTGCTTACAGCCGATAAGGCCTCCGCGGGCACCGATGATCGTGAAGATAGAATGGTGCCCAGGACCGGAATCGAACCAGTGACACGCGGATTTTCAATCCGCTGCTCTACCAACTGAGCTACCTGGGCATCCTTGCTTCACGCTGATCGAAAGGTCTTGGAAGACCCTGGGCGGTTGGTTCGCCCCGGAAGCGAGCGGGGTTATAGCATCTTGTTCGCCCATGTCCAGCCGCAAATGACTCTTTTTTGACAGGAAATGGATTTTTGGCGATTCATAAATAAAATGAAGGGCTTCGTCGAAATGGCAAAGCGCCTATTCCTCGTCGGACGCCTTGGTCTCGTCCTCGGCCACGGGAATGCCATAGGTGCCGTTCAGCCAGCGAGACAGATCGAGCGAGCGGCAGCGATCCGAGCAGAAGGGATAATGTTCGCGCACAGAGGGCCGCCCGCATTCCGCGCAAGGCCGTGTCTTGCGTAGCGGCTCGATCTTTGCGCCCACTCCGATTTTGCCATCGTCCGCCATGACGATCATCCTTCCTGCCATTCCGCGTAGACGTCGAATCCCTCGCCCGCGAGAAGCAGCATGGTTTCATAAAGTGGCAATCCAACGACATTCGTGTAGGAGCCGATCAGCTTCTGCACAAAGGAGCCGGCAAGCCCCTGTATGCCGTAGGCACCCGCCTTGCCCCGCCACTGGCCGGAGGCGAGATACATGTCGATGTCCTTGCTGGACAGCCGTTTGAAGCGGACCTTGGTCTCGACCACCTTCTGACGCAGTTTGCGATCCGGCGTGATCAAGGAGATGCCGGTATAGACGACATGGCTGCGGCCGGAGAGCAGATGCAGCGCCGAAGACGCCTCGTCGACGAATTCCGCTTTCGGCAGGATCCGCCGACCGACGGCAACGACGGTGTCGGCGGCAAGGATATAGCTTCCCTGCCATGCGACATCGCCCTTCACCGCCGCAAAGGCCGCCTCGCTCTTTTCCGCCGAAAGCCGGCGTGCCAGCGAGCGCGGGTGCTCCGACTTCTTCGCAGCCTCGTCGATATCCATGGGCATCAGGCGCGCCGGTTCAATTCCCGCCTGATGCAGGAGGTCGACGCGGCGCGGCGATCCGGAGGCCAGTATCAGCTTGTGTTTCAGCGCCATAAAACCTCGACCGTGACAGGCGGCAGACGGAGGGCCGGCTCGGATGCGAGCTGCGGACTACTTGAAACGATAGGTGATGCGGCCCTTGGTCAGGTCGTAGGGTGTCATTTCCACGAGCACCTTGTCGCCGGCGAGAACACGGATGCGGTTCTTGCGCATGCGGCCGGCGGTGTGAGCGATGATCTCATGCTCGTTTTCCAGCTTCACGCGGAAGGTCGCATTCGGCAGCAGTTCGGTGACGACACCGGGAAATTCAAGGACTTCTTCTTTCGGCATTAAAGCTTCTTTTCCTGTGGGGTTGATGCCGGCGCCCATGACCAAAAAGTAAGGCCGCCGGAAATTTGCGCGGAAACTACACAATCGCCGCGGTTTTGTGAACCTCGTTGATAAGGCTTTCTGCATTTGTTTAACGCGGCACTCTAAAGAGAGCCGCGATGCTCGACCAGCCGGCTTTCGATCATGCCGAGAAGATGGTCTCTCACCTCGCGATAAGCATTGAGAATCTGCTCGCGCGTGCCGCCCGCAACAGAGGGATCGATGGTCGGCCAATAGATGACATCGATGGCATTGGCGCGCGTCAGCTCCAGCGCCGCATGATGCGCTTCAGGAGAAAGCGTGATGATGACATCGAAGAAATCATCCTCCAGTTCCTCCAGCGTCTGCGGCTGCCGCCGCCCGAGCGAGAGGCCGATTTCGTTGAGGACGACATCCACGAAAGGATTGCGTTCGCCGGCGCGGACCCCCGCCGAGGCAACATAGGTGCCCTGCGGCAGCATCCCGCGCGCGATCGCCTCGGCCATGGGGGAGCGGA
Organism: Rhizobium sp. BR 362; assembly: GCF_036528765.1. Taxonomy (NCBI): domain Bacteria; kingdom Pseudomonadati; phylum Pseudomonadota; class Alphaproteobacteria; order Hyphomicrobiales; family Rhizobiaceae; genus Rhizobium; species Rhizobium sp. BR 362. The sequence continues at coordinate 264,843 of NZ_JARWGH010000006.1, forward strand.
TGGTGTTGAGCCCGCACATGAAGAGAATGGCGCCCGGCGGCTTTCCGTTATGCTCGATAGCCTTCGGCTGTTCCATCGCCGTCACCCGCGCCAGTAGAGCACGCAGACGAGTGTGAAAAGCCGTCGGGCCGTATCGAAATCCACGATGATCTTGCCCTTCAGCCGCTCCATCAGCGTCCGCGAGCCTTCATTGTGAATGCCGCGACGACCCATGTCGATCGCTTCGATGCGGCTGGGGGTGGCCGAGCGGATGGCTTCGTAATAGCTTTCGCAGATCATGAAGTAGTCCTTCACGATCCGGCGAAACGGCGTCAGCGACAGGATATGGGTGGCGACGACGCCCCCCGTTTCCATGCGGATATCGAAGACCAGCTTCTGGTCGACCAAAGATAGATTGAGCCGGTAAGGGCCGCCGTCATGGCCGACGGGCTCGAAACTATTTTCCTCGATCAGATCGAAGATGGCGACAGCGCGCTCGTGTTCGACGTCGGGCGTCGAACGGCCGATCGTGTCGTCCAGGACCACGTCGCTCAGCCGGAACACGCTGTCAGCCATGCTTTACCCTTCGAGATTGAGGCGGATCGCAACGGATCGCGCATGAGCATCGAGCCCTTCGGAATTGGCGAGCGCGATCGCCGCCGGTCCAAGCGTGCGCAACTGCTCGGGGCCGAGCCTCAGGATCGAGGTGCGCTTGACGAAATCAAGCACCGAGAGCCCGGACGAGAAGCGCGCGGAGCGGGCCGTCGGCAGCACGTGATTGGAGCCGCCGACATAATCGCCGATCACTTCCGGCGTATGACGGCCGACGAAGATCGCGCCGGCATTGCGAATGCCGGCAAGCAGCGCGTCCGGATCGTCGACGGCGAGCTCGACATGTTCGGCGGCGATGCGGTTGGCGAGCGGAACGGCCTGCTTCAGGTCGGAAACCAGAATGATGGCGCCGAAATCCCGCCAGCTCGCGGCCGCCGTCTGCGATCGGCCGAGCTGCTTGAGCTGCCGCTCGACCGCGTCTTCGACGGCCTTGCCGAATGCGGCATCATCGGTGATCAGGATCGCCTGCGCACCCTCGTCATGCTCCGCCTGCGCCAGAAGATCGGCGGCAAGCCAATCCGGATCATTATGTTTGTCGGCGATGACGAGCACTTCCGAAGGACCGGCGATCATGTCAATGCCGACGGTGCCGAAAACCTGCCGCTTGGCGGCGGCGACATAGGCATTGCCGGGGCCGGTGATCTTGGCGACCGGGGCAATCGTCTCGGTGCCGTAGGCAAGTGCCGCAATCGCCTGCGCGCCGCCAACGCGGTAAATCTCCTCGACGCCGGCCATGCGGGCCGCCGCCAGAACCGCCGGATTGACCGCGCCCTTCATGGTCGGCACGGCGATGACGACGCGGTCGACGCCGGCGACTTTGGCCGGCACGGCATTCATCAGCACCGAGCTCGGGTAGCTCGCCGTGCCACCGGGCACATAGAGGCCGACGGCTTCGATCGCCGTCCAGCGCGAGCCGAGACCGACGCCGAGATCGTCCTCATAGATATCGTCCTTCGGCAATTGCCGGCGATGATGCGATTCGATACGGGTGGCGGCGACCTTCAGTGCGCCCAGCACTTCGGCGGGTACGGCGGCAATTGCCGCATCGATCTCCGCTTCACTGACGCGCATCGGGGTCGTGGCGAAATCGATGCCTTCGAATTTCCTGGAATAATCGGCAAGAGCCGCATCGCCCCGCGCCCGCACATCGTCGATGATCGCGCGTACGACGGCGTTCACATCCTCGGACACTTCCCGCTTGGTCGTCAGAAAAGCGGCAAACTGCTCATCGAAACCTTCCGATGCCTGATCCAGCCAGATAGCCAACGCTGATAATCCCTTCCCTGAAGCCGCCGCACACGGCCGAAACTCATTCGCCTAAAGCTCGTCGCGATCTTTCAGATTCGCTCCCACGCTTTAGCTCCTTGTTTGTGCATGTCGTTTTCGCAAAACCGCCGCACACTTTTGCGCGACATGCATTAGAGCGGTTCAGCGTTTCACGGAATCGCTTTCCCGCTCTACCCTTTTGTCTTTACGCATTCCGGACGGAAAACCGCTTCGCACTTTTCCTGGAAGTGCTCTAAGTGGCCTCGTCCGGATGACTGGGCTTGTTAGCCGTTTCCCACGCGCCGCCGATATCTGCAAGCTGAACTTCGATACATTCGACATCGAGGGCGATCGTCGCCTTGCCGGCGAGCGTCAGCTCGATCGTGCCATCCGGTCCCTCGCCCTTCGGATCGAAGCGGATAGCGAGCAGAGACAGCACCTCGTCCCGACGGCGCCGGTCGACCCCGCTGGAGCGCACCGCCAGCACCCGCTTGAACACCAGCGCCGAGCGATGGCGCTCGAACGGCTTGTCCTTCTGATCCGACAATTCCCAGACGAAACGGTTGGCGGCTATGGAAAACTGCCCGAGTCGCGGCGCATAGGACATGTCGGAAACCTTGAAGACGCTGTCCTGCATATGCGCGGAGATCACGCCCAGGTCTTCGTTGTCGAGTGCCATTAGCTTGAGATTGGTCATTCGCCTGATATCCCCGATCGCCACGGAAATGCCGATACCGGCATTTCCCCGTGATGGAAATAGGATGCGGGCGCTGAAGACGCAACCGGAGAAAACGGGCTTCTCCCGCCTCTTCTCATGAACGACCGGATTTAGTCGCTGATGCGCTCGACGACGGCGCCGCAGCGCGTCAGTTTTTCTTCCAGCCGCTCGAAGCCGCGATCGAGATGGTAGACGCGTGAGACCAGCGTTTCGCCCTCGGCGGCAAGGCCGGCGATGACCAGCGAGACGGAGGCGCGCAGGTCCGTCGCCATGACCGGCGCCCCCTTCAGCCGCTCGACGCCTTCGATCTTGGCGGTCTGGCCGGAGAGCGAGATCTTCGCGCCGAGGCGGGCGAGCTCCTGCACATGCATGAAGCGGTTTTCGAAGATCGTCTCGGTGATATGCGAGGTGCCGGTCGAACGGGTCATCAGCGCCATGAACTGCGCCTGCAGGTCGGTCGGGAAACCCGGGAAGGGATCGGTGACGATATCGACTGGCTTGATGCCGACGCCGTTGCGCCGGACCCGAATGCCGGTGTCGGTCGCCGAAATATCGGCCCCGGCGCGGCGCAGGCTTTCCAACGCCGTGTCGAGCAACGCCATGTCGGTGTTTTCCAGGCGAACATCGCCGCCGGCCATAGCAACGGCCATGGCATAGGTGCCGGTCTCGATGCGATCCGGCAGGACGCGATGGCGCGCGCCGGAAAGCGAGGTGACGCCTTCGATGGTGATCGTGCTGGTGCCGGCACCGGAAATCTTGGCGCCCATGGCGATGAGGCAATTGGCGAGATCGGCGACTTCCGGCTCGCGGGCCGCATTGCCGATGACCGTCGTGCCGCGGGCGAGCGTCGCCGCCATCATCATCACATGCGTCGCGCCGACCGAAACCTTCGGGAAGACATAACGAGCGCCGATCAGGCCGCCCTTCGGCGCGGTGGCGTTGATATAGCCGCCATCGATTTCCATGGTGGCGCCAAGCGCCGTCAGGCCTTCGATAAAGAGATCGACCGGACGCGTGCCGATGGCGCAGCCGCCCGGCAGCGACACGCGCGCCTGGCCCTCGCGGGCAAGCAGCGGCCCGATGACCCAGAAGCTGGCGCGCATCTTGGCGACCAGCTCATAGGGCGCCGTCGTGTCGGCGATGGTGCGGCAGGTGAAATGGATGGTACGGGAATAGCCGTCTTCCTGGCGCTCGCGCCGGCCATTGACGGCGACATCGACGCCGTGATTGCCGAGGATGCGCATCAGAAGCTCGACATCGGCGAGATGCGGCACGTTTTCGAGCGTGAGCGTATCGCTGGTGAGCAGCGAGGCGATCATCAGAGGCAGAGCTGCATTCTTGGCGCCGGAGATCGGAATGATACCGTTGAGCTCGTTGCCGCCGACAATCCTGATACGATCCATATATGACTACGGGCGAGGCCCGCCTTTCCTGAAGTTCCGTGCGCCAAATTCCACGCGTATGGGGAGAGAGCGCTGTTTAGACGAAATAGTTTAACGCATCAATTCGTTTGATGGCTCTTTGATGATGACCAACATCAAATCATTACGATTCGTCCATTTTTGCGGCGGCATCCTTCGCATCGGACGAATTTGCAGCGGGAAGTCCATCCGTCTCATCCGCCTGGCCCGCACGGCGCGCCCGGACCTGCTGTTTGCGGCGGGCAAGATTTTCGCGCAGCTTCTGAGCCGCCCGCTCGCGGCGCCGCTCCGCCTCGATATTCACCTTCGCGCCCGCGCCTTCCCCCGCCCCGCCGGCCGTCAAACCGCCCTGCGAGCGCTGCTCATCACCAGTTTTCGTCTTATCCGCACACATCCCCTTCCCATAGCCGAAATCCCCAGCCTTCAAAAGACCGACATCATTTTTCCAGCGATCTTTCACCGAACTTGAAATTTGCGGCTTGCACTTACCTCTCACCTATGGCAATAGCCGCCTCGCCCAATACGGCGCACGCAACGCGCCACGGTTTGCTGCTATAGCTCAGGGGTAGAGCACTCCCTTGGTAAGGGAGAGGCCGAGAGTTCAAATCTCTCTAGCAGCACCAGTTTTCCTTGTTATTTTGCAAGGACTTACCAGAAAATCAATGGGTTACAGTTTCGTTTGCTCCAGCATACTGCTACAGCGGAGCCATGAACGACATGCCCTTACCCTCTCGCCTCATTAAACGCGGAAACGTCTACTGGTTGAGGTGTTCGATCCCGCGCGACATCAAAGATTCCTACCCCAAGACAGAAGAAACGTTCTCACTGGGGACCCGCGACTACCAGGACGCGCTGAAAAGACATCGGAAGGCCTCTGCGGAAGTTGATGAACGGTTCGCAGAACACAGGCTGCGTCAAAAGCAGCCGTCGCTTGCCGAGCTATCTGACGCTCAGATCAAACATGTCGAGGAGGTCTACTACACGCATCTCCTAGAAGAGGACGAAGAACTCCGGCTTTCAGGGCTCGCCGAACGCGACTTCGACGAATACGCCGAGCTGATCGAAGACATGGAAGGGGTGAATCGGTACGATCTAGCCCGAGGCAGGCTCTCAGCCTTTGCTCGTGCTGAAGCGATGGAGGTCCTCACCTGGGACAATGTTGAACTAAAGCTGTCCCCGGATTCCCTTAGTTGGGCAAAGCTGACAAGGGCAATCCTCAGCGCTAGTGTCAGAGCCGCAGTGGCCAAGCACCAGCGCAACGAGGGGTCACCTATTGAAACTCCGGTGATGCCTAAAGCCAACCCAATCGATACGCGTCCTGATGCGTCAAAGATCATGGGCGCCTGGGTTGCCGAGAAGACCCGAGCCAACGGTGGCTGGACACCAAAGACTGCTGAGGCGAACCGTCTATGGACGGAGCGCTTCATTGAGATGGCAGGTGACAAGCCACTGAGCGATTATGTGAAGGCGGATGCCCGTGAGTTCAAGGCAGCACTACTGTCGCTGCCACCTAATTGGACGAAGACGAAGGGCTTTGAGAAGCTTCCCATGAACGAGGCGGCAAAGCGAGCCACCGAACTGAGCCTTGAGCCCATGTCAGGGAAGAACGTCAACAAGGTTCTCGGGTTCGTACGAGCATTCTGGAACTGGGCTGAGGCGAACTATGACGATGTCCCGAGCAACCCCTTCGGTGGGCTGAACGTTAAGATCAGTGGCAAGGCACGTGATGAGCGCCACCCATTCACACCGGCCGAGCTATCGACGATCTTCCGCTCTCCGATTTACACGGGCTGCCTGAGCGTCCGCTACCACAACACACCCGGCGACCTTATTCCGAGTGACCAAGGCGTCTATTGGGTCCCATTGGTCGGCTTATTCACCGGCTGTCGCTCTGGTGAAATCATCCAGCTCCGCGCGGAGGATGTGAAGGAAGAAGGCGGCATCGCCTACATCGAGGTCACCGACGAAGGTGAGGACCTCAGCCTCAAGAACAGCGGATCGCGTCGGCGCATACCTGTCCATCAAACGCTCAAGGACATCGGCTTCCTGCGTTTCGTCGAGCGGCAGCGAAAGCAGAAGCACAAGCGACTGTTCCCCGACCTTCCGAAGGCGGCGGACGGCACTTATTCAACAGCCTACTCCACTAAGTTCGGCAACACGTTGAAGGCTCTGGACATCAAGCATGACAGGATTTCCTTTCACAGCTTTCGCCACGGCTTCGAGGACGCCTGCCGCAACAGCCGCATCCCGCTCGATTTTGTGAATGCTTTGCAGGGTCACGTTCAACAAGGCATGGCAGGGCGCTATGGAAATGGCCTCTATGGGCTACAGTTGCTCCGAGACGAAATGGAGAAGCTTTCTTATCTAGGGCTTGACCTGAGCCACCTAAAAGTGGGCCCGCGATCGACATCTGAAATTTTATCTTAAGCCGCCGTTAGAAGCGGCTGCAATTTAACGAGCATTTAAGCCACACTTCTTTACAGCTAGAACGTGCTTGCCTATCGTCACGCCAAATCATTTTGGGAGATAGCCCTCGTGGCAAAAGAGAATAATGGTGACCTCGGCTTCACAGCCGAGCTTTTTAAGGCTGCGGACAAGCTCAGGGGCAATCTAGAGCCGTCGGAATACAAGCATGTGGCGCTCGGCCTCATCTTTCTGAAATACATCTCCGACGCCTTCGACGGGCTTCATGCCAAACTCGAGGCGGATCAATATGCGGATGCGGAAGATCCAGAGGAGTACCTAGCGGAAAACGTTTTCTGGGTGCCAAAGGAAGCTCGGTGGAGCCATCTCCAGGCCAATGCTAAGCAGCCGGAGGTCGGGAAACTGATCGATGACGCGATGGAGGCCATCGAGCGCTTCCCGTCGAACGAAGGGCTGAAGGGCGTTCTGCCGAAGAATTACGCCCGCCCAACGCTCAACAAGACCATGCTCGGCGAGCTGATCGATCTCTTCTCCAACATCGGGCTACATGACTCATCCGACAAGGCGAAGGATCTGCTCGGCCGCGTCTATGAATATTTCCTCTCCAGCTTTGCCAGTTCGGAAGGCAAGCGTGGCGGCGAGTTCTTCACACCCCGTTCCGTGGTGCGCACACTGGTCGAGATGCTGGAGCCCTACAAGGGTCGCGTCTATGACCCCTGCTGTGGCTCGGGCGGCATGTTCGTGCAGTCGGAAAAGTTCATCGAGGAGCATGGCGGGCGGCGCAATGACATTGCCGTGTATGGCCAGGAGATCAACCACACCACCTGGCGTCTGGCCAAGATGAACCTTGCCGTTCAGGGGATTGATGCCGATATCCGCTGGAACAACGAGGGCAGTTTCCACCGCGATGAGCTGTCGGACCTGAAGGCCGACTTCATCCTTGCCAATCCGCCCTTCAACATCTCCGACTGGGGCGGCGAGCGGCTGACGGAAGATGCCCGCTGGAAGTTCGGCACGCCGCCCAAGGGCAATGCCAATTTCGGTTGGCTGCAGCATATCATCCACCATCTCGCCCCACGTGGTACCGCTGGTGTAGTGCTGGCCAATGGCTCCATGTCCTCCCAGCAATCCGGCGAAGGCGATATCCGCAAGGCGATGATCGAGGCGGACGTAGTGGATTGCATGGTGGCTCTGCCGGGTCAGCTCTTCTATTCCACGCCGATTCCTGCGTGCCTCTGGATCCTCGCCCGCGACAAGAGCTCCAATGGTCACCGGGACCGACGCGGCGAAATGCTCTTCATTGATGCCCGCAAGGTCGGTTTCATGGTAGATCGTGTTCGTCGCGAGTTCACGGCTGATGACATCGAGAAGATCGCCGGCGCCTATCACAGATGGCGCTCGAAGCCGGAAACTCGAGCCAAGAATGGCTGGTCGGACTATGAGGATGAACTGGGTTTTTGTAAGTCGTCTTCAATTGGCGAAGTGCGAGATAAAGGCCACGTTCTGGCGCCAGGCAGATACGTAGGATCAGAAGGGCGAGAAGATGACGAGCTTTCTTTCGCCGACCGCTTCAATCTCTTAAAACAGACACTTGACGCGAATTTCGATGAAGCAAGAAAAATTGAGCAGCGCATCCGACATAATCTGGACCGAATCTGATCATGGAGAAAACTGCGAAACGGAAATTAGGCGGCAGAGAAGCAACGTCGGCGCGGATCGACGGTGACGTTGCCTTAGCAGTAGGCAAGCCGGATCGCGCTCCACCAAAGGGTTGGAGATGGCGTTTGCTAACTGATTTGGCACGGCTCGAAAGCGGGCACACGCCCAGTCGAAAAAGACCCGAATACTGGGGCGGGGAGATACCATGGATCGGCATTCGCGACGCGACTGGTAACCATGGACGGACGATTTCCCAAACCAACGAATACACCAACCAGCTTGGCATCGCCAACTCGGCCGCCAGGATTTTACCGGCTGGGACAGTATGTTTGTCTCGTACCGCGTCAGTCGGGTATGTCGTGGTGATGGGATGCCCGATGGCGACCAGTCAGGATTTCGTGAATTGGTCTTGCGGCCCTGATCTATCCGCCAACTTCCTAAAGTATGCGTTGATGGCCGAAGGTGAAGCGCTTCTTAGATTTGCTAGCGGCTCAGTTCATCAGACAATTTATTTTCCAGAGGTGAAATCTTTCTATCTGGCTACTCCTCCAATTTCCGAGCAGATCGGAATTGCCGAGATCCTCGGCTCCCTCGATGCTAAGATCGAGCTGAACCGGCAAATGAACGAGACGCTGGAGGCAATGGCACAAGCGCTCTTCCGTGACTGGTTCGTGGAATTCGGCCCGACCGGCCGTAAACTGCGAGGCGTCACCGATCCGGTCGAGGTCATGGGCGGACTCGTGCAGAACGTCGAGCGAGCGCTAGCTCTCGCTGCCCTTTTCCCCGCCAAACTTGACCAAGACGGGCTGCCGGAGGGGTGGAAGGGCGGTACGCTCGGTGATCTAGCAAAGTCTGCTGGGATTACCGTCGATCCGAACTCGATTGAGCCGCAAACTCCTTACATCGGACTCGAGCACATGCCGCGAAAGTCAATCGCCCTGAACGAATGGGAGGCGGCATCAAAGGTAACGTCGACAAAGGCGAAGTTTGAAGCCGGACAGATTCTGTTCGGAAAGCTTCGTCCTTACTTCCACAAGGTCGGCGTGGCACCAGTGGATGGAGTTTGCTCTACGGACATAGTGGTACTCGATGCAAAGACCGCGATGGACCGGCCTCTGCTAACTTCACTAGCTTCAAGCGACGAGTTTGTGAGGTTCACGGATCGAGGCTCGACAGGCACCAAGATGCCTCGGACTGGCTGGGCCAACATGAAAAGCTATCCACTTGTCAAGGCGTCGGAAGCCGTCCGCCAATCCTATAGCGATCTTATCGGGCCAATGCTGGATAGGATTGTCGCCAATGTCCATGAGAACCAGGCGCTCGCCGCCACCCGTGATCTTCTCCTTCCGAAGCTCATGTCGGGCGAAATCCGACTGTCTGATGCTGAGGATCTGATGGAGGCGGCGCAGTGAATGGGGCGAATCTGAACCTCTGCCAGACATTCCTCGAACTCGGGGATGCCATTTCCCGCAACCTCGAACTGGCTTATGGCAGTCATATTTCGTATGGCGAAGAAACAATCACAGAAGGCAGCCTGCTGCAAATCTGGAATCGCCACTCCGCGATCATTGATATTCAGACCTTCTCCAAGCCTAGGGAGGCCATGAATGGGGCGGATTGGGAGTGGCATCTCATTGGTCGAAAATACACGCTGAAAATGCGGGTTCAGGCTAAGCGCTTGGCGAAGAACGGACTGCAGATCAAAAGGCTTTATTCGCAGAAAGCCAAGACTGCGCCGCACCCTCAGATTGATATGTTAATTGCCGATGCAACGCTGCAGGGACTGCTTCCGGTTTATTGCTTCTATAGCGCGGAAGCGGCCAGAAGCACCTGGACCACCGCAACAATGCCGCCCCGCTACCAGGCCGGATGTCTAGCAGGTCGGGCCAGCGATATCAAAGTCCGAGGAAGCAAATACCTCTATTCGATCGAACAGGTCTGTGTTCCGTGGCACTTTTTAGTTTGTCCAAAATTAGATCAAAGATCTCCATTTCCGAGTATCGCCTTCCTGAACGGGTATGGTGAGATGGGCGAAACGGCACTCAAGGTGCGTGAGCCTTATATTGTGAGCACAGAGGCCTTGGAGCACCCAGAGGCCTACCGTAAACATGCTATTCGAGAGTTGCTCGACGTTCCGCAGTACTACCAACCGGTTCCAGTCGTTGGCCGAGTCTCCATTGATTGCAGGCAGATTGAATAGCATTGAATCCGGATTGACCGCATAACATCTAGTTAAATTCCCTGTTGAGAGATTTCATGAAAATCAGAAGCATTTTGGAGAAGATCGACGAACGACAGCTCTTCGTTCCCGCCTTCCAGCGCGAATATGTCTGGAAGAAGAAGGACGCCAAGCTGCTGATCGACTCGATGATCAAAGGCTATCCGACAGGGACTATTCTGACCTGGGACACGAATCATCCACCGGAACTAAAAGGCGATCATGTCTATGACTCTTTGCAGGGGGCTATCAAGATCCTACTTGATGGCCAGCAGCGTGTCACGACGCTCTACATGCTGATCCGTGGTGAACTCCCGCCCTACTATACGCTTGGCGAGATTACAGAGGATACACGCGGCCTTCATGTCAATGTCGAGACGCAAGAAATCGAATATTACCAGAGGCGTATGGAGAATGATCCGCGCTGGCTGAATATAACGGATATCTTTAAACGCAGCGTTCGAACAAGAGACATAATTCGAGCTCTGGAGTCGAACGGGCGCGAGATACGGCGAGAGGATGAAGACAGGATAGATGACACGTTTTCAGCGATTCAAGGCATTCTCGATCGCGAATTCCCGGAACAAATCATTCCTATCAAGGCGTCGCTGCGCGAGGCAATTGACATCTTCTACATCGTCAATGCCGGTGGCGTGGCGCTGACGGACGCCGAACTCGCGCTTGCTCAGATCTCGGGTTACTGGCCTCAAGCTCGTGAAGCATTCAAGAAGAAGCTGGACGCGCTGAAGACGAAGGGCTTTATCTTCAAGCTCGATTTCATCGTTTATGCACTGCTTGCCATCTTACATCAAGGTGGGTCCGACATGCGCAAGCTGCATTCGGCCGATAACAACGATGCCATACGCCAAGTCTGGGACGCGTTAGACAACAAGGTTCTGGATTACGTCGCGAACCTGCTACGCAGCCATGCCTTTGTCGATCATACCGACGAGATCAACTCGATCTACGCGGTTATCCCAATCGTCGCTTACAGCCACCGCATGAATTGCAAGCTCAGCCATACAGATATTCTTAAAGCAGTGAAGTGGTTCTACTACTCCCAGGTTCGGCGGCGATACGCTAGCCAGATGCCTCAGAAGCTTGATCACGACCTAAAGATTGTTAAGGAGTCGGCTACCCCATTTGATCGCTTGCTCGACGTTATCCGGGAAGAGCGTGGCGGCAACATTGCCATTACGCCCGATGAATTTGTCGGTAGCGCTATTCAGCATCCACTGTTTGGGCTCGTCCGTTGGCACCTGAAAAGTCGCGGCGCAAAATGCCTAACCACGGGTGTCTCGATCCACCACCCGATGGGTGAGAAATATAGGCTAGAATACGACCATATCTTCGCATTTGCCAAACTCAGGGCGGCGGGATACGGACAGGGCAACCGGCTTCGCTACCAATTAGCACAAGAACTAACTAACCGGGCCATTCTGACCCAGATCGCAAATCGCTCCAAGGGTGCAAAGGAGACTGAAGCCTATCTCTCCGGCGTAGCGCAAAACCAACCTCACGCGCTTCGGTTGCAGCTCATCCCGGAAGACCCTGAGCTTTGGCAGATCGAGAACTATGAGCTTTTCCTCAAAACGCGCCGCAATATCCTTGCCGACAGTCTGAATGCCTGGCTTGAGGGCTTAGCTGAGACCCACGCTGTCGCTGAGGGCATCTCGCTTGAAGATCTGATTGCAGAGGGCGAAAACGAGGAAGTGGAGTTCAAGCAAACCCTGCGTTGGGACCTAAAGCAGGGCACCGTGAACAAGGAATTGGAAGGCGTCATCATGAAGACGATTGCCGCCTTCACGAATGCGCACGGGGGCACTCTTCTGATCGGTGTCGCCGACGACGGGGAGATTGCAGGTCTGGACAGCGACTACAAGTCTCTCAGCGGCGGCAATCGTGACAAGTTCGAGCTGCACCTCAAGAATTTGATCATCAACATGTTCGGTGAAGCTTTCGCAGCTACCAAGGCGAAGCTTTCCTTCCACGAATTCGATGAGACGGAAATCTGCCGAGTCGAGATCTTGCCTGCGAATAAGCCGACCTACATCAAACTGGCGGACAAGGGCGGTGCCGCACAGGATCGCTTCTATGTCCGGAATGGTAACTCCTCACGCGAGATGACGGGCGATCAGGCTATCACCTACATTAGGGAGCGTTTCGTCTGAGACGAGCGGAAGGGGAGCCTCATGGAAGATGTCTTGTATCAGCAAACGGCAACATCCCCTTCAGGCTTCTCCGAAGGGCTTGTCGAAGAAGTCGTCATCTCCACCTTCCAAGAACTCGGTTACATCTACCAACCATCAGCAGTGATCTCTCCCGATGGCCCGACACCCGCCCGTCTAGCCTATGGTGACGTGCTCCTCTCGGATGTTCTCGCTGGAGTGGTCGAGCGGCTGAACCCCGCCATCCCGCCTGACGCCCGCGAACAGGCGACTCGCCAGCTCTCGATCACGGAAACCCCTTCTCTGGTCGAGGAAAACCGTCGCATCCATCGCCTGATCACCGAGGGTATCGATGTCGAATTCCGTATCGGCGATGGCGAAGTCAAGGGCGACAAGCTCTGGCTGATCGATTTTGAGCATCCGGAAAACAACGACTTCCTAGTGACAAATCAGTTCACGGTCGCCGAGGGCAAACACACCCGGAGGCCTGATGTGATGGTCTTCGTTAACGGTCTTCCGCTCGGCATCATCGAGTTAAAGAACGCGGCGAGCGAGAGCGCCACAATCGACCAGGCCTACAGCCAGCTTCAGACCTACAAGGAACAGGTCCCGTCGCTATTCCGATCCAACGCCGTGATGGTGGCCTCCGACGGGATGCTGGCCCGGATCGGTTCCCTGACGGCGGATTCCGAACGCTTCATGCCATGGCGATCTGTGACCGGGGCGGACGGTGATTTCACACCACACGGCCCTTACGAGATGGACACGTTGCTACGTGGTGTCTTCGAGAAGGAACGCTTCCTCGCTTTGATCCGGGACTTCACCGTGTTCGGAGATCGGGGCGAAGGTCCCTTCAAGATCATCGCCGGATACCACCAGTTCCACGGTGCGCGGAAGGCGATCACCAGCGCCATCGAAGCCGTCAAGCCGGATGGCGACCGCAAGATTGGTGTGATCTGGCATACGCAGGGTTCCGGCAAGAGCCTTCTGATGGCTTTCCTTGGTGGCCTGATGGTCCGCTCCCGTCAACTGGAAAACCCGACGTTGATCGTGCTGACAGATCGTAACGATCTGGACGACCAGCTCTTCGGCACCTTCGGTCTCTGCAAGGATCTGATCCGACAGACGCCGGAACAGGCGAACAGCCGTGATGACTTGCGCAAACTTCTCAATCGTGCGTCCGGCGGTGTTATCTTCACCACAGTGCAGAAGTTTATGCCCGATGCCGGGGAGGAGAACTTCCCCATGCTCACCGATCGCAGAAACGTGATCGTCATGGCGGATGAGGCGCACCGCAGCCAGTATGGCTTCGATGCAAAGCTGAATCGTGAGACCGGCCAACGACGGTATGGCTATGCGCACTACATCCGCCAGGCTCTGCCCAACGCCTCGTTCATGGGTTTCACGGGTACGCCCATCGAGGCGGAGGACGTCAACACGCCAGCCATCTTCGGCGAATACATTGACATCTACGACATCAGCCGGGCTGTCGAGGATGGCGCGACGGTGCCCATCTACTACGAGAGCCGCCTCGCCAGGATCGAACTGAACGAGGAGGAGAAGCCCAAGATCGATGCCGAGATCGAGGCGATGCTCGAAGACGAGACCCTGACCGAGCAGGAAAAGCAGAAGGCACAGTGGGCGACCGTGGAGCGCCTGGTGGGCTCCAAGAAGCGGCTAGCACAGGTGGCCGCCGATCTTGTGGCCCATCTGGAGAAGCGCATTGAAGGCTTACCTGGCAAGGCCATGGCGGTCTGCATGAGCCGCCGCATCTGCGTCGATCTCTACAACGAAATCGTGCGGTTGCGCCCTGACTGGCATTCGGACGATGACGACAAGGGGGCTGTGAAGATCGTGATGACCGGGTCGGCATCCGATCCGCTCGACTGGCAACCGCATATCGGAAACAAGAAGCGCCGAGACGACCTCGCAAAACGGGCCAGAAAGGTGGATGACGCACTGAAGCTGGTGATTGTTCGTGATATGTGGCTGACAGGCTTCGACGCCCCTTGCATGCACACCATGTACATCGACAAGCCCATGCGCGGCCATGGTTTGATGCAAGCCATCGCTCGTGTGAACCGTGTTTTCAAGGACAAGCCCGGTGGACTGGTTGTCGATTACATCGGCATAGCCACCAACCTGAAAAAGGCCCTGGCTCAGTATTCCCAGTCTGACCGCGACAAAACGGGAATCGACGAGGAAGAGGCTGTTGCGGTCCTTCTGGAAAAATATGAGATCGTCAGGGGGATGTTCGCGGGCCACGATTATAGCCTCGGCATCATCGGCAAACCTGTCGAGCGATTGAAGGCACTTGCCAACGGAATTGACTGGATCCTGAAGTGGCAACAGGCGGAAGCTACCAAGGTAGAGAGCCAGGAAGCCAAGAAACAGGCTCATCGGCGATATCAGGATGCCGTGCTGGAACTGAGCAAGGCTTACGCGCTGGCGTCAGCCAGTGACGACGCAGCCGAAATTCGGGATGAAGTCGGTTTCTTCCAAGCCGTGCGGGCCGCTCTGGTCAAGACAACGGCCACAGGCAAGATGTCTGACAAGGCCAAATCGCTTATGGTCGAGCAGCTTCTCAACCAGGCCGTGGCCAATGCGGAGATCGTCGACATTCTCAAGGCGGCAGGTCTCCAATCGCCGGACATATCGGTGCTGTCCGATCAGTTTCTGATGGACGTCCAGAAGATGGAGAAGAAAAACCTCGCTCTGGAGGCCCTGAAAAAGCTCCTGAACGGCGAGATTAAAAGCCGATCGAAGACCAACGTCGTCGAGTCCAAGGCTTTCTCCCGGCGGCTGGAGGAAGCCGTTGCCCGCTACCATGCCAACGCGATTTCGACAGTCGAGATGATTCAGGAACTGATCGCGCTTGCGAAAGAAATGCAGGCAGCCTCTGCACGAGGTGATGAACTTGGCCTCTCTCCGGAAGAGATCGCCTTCTATGACGCCCTTGCAGGGAACGAGACGGCTGTCCAGGTCATGGGTAGCGTGCAGCTACGCGTGATTGCTCATGAACTCGTCGAGCAGATGCGTAAGTCCGTAACCGTTGACTGGGAGCACAAGGCAAGTGCGAGAGCGAGGATGCGCGTTCTGGTGAAGCGTATCCTCAAGAAGTTTGGCTATCCGCCCGATCTAGAGCAGGAAGCGGTTCAGACTGTACTAGCTCAGGCTGAGTTGCTCCTAAGAGAGGTCACTGGGTCGGGCAAGGCGGCACAATAGCGGCACAAACCGCATATCGGCCATTTACTTTGGCTGGTGTTGGACATTGGTTCCGGGTCCTATGCGGATGCGTATCAAGCGACCTCGATCTCGTAAATGGTTGCTTTCCGTTCCGTGCCGGCTAACCAACCGGTTGCCAACGTGATCAGCATTAAAGCATCGGTATCGCTGTTGCACCCCGGCCTGCCATTCTCGATGCCTCGCAAGAAAAATGTCGCGAGCATAATCGCTTCGAGGGCATCGGTGGTGGTCTCAAATATAATGCTGTAGTCGCCCGAGATAGTTGCGCTTCCCTGAACGATGTCGCGCACTCGGTAGACCAGCTTCTTCGGCGGCTCGGTAGCGGTGCTCATCACTTTCTTCTTGGAACGATCGAACGAGAGGACCGTAGCGGTCGCTGGAGTTGAAGTCAGGTCGAGTTTGTTAGATCCAGTCATACAAAGTTCCTTTTGAAATGCCCAAGGTCGGGCGTTGCCCGGAGAAAGAATGTCGGCCGGGCCTGAGGCGGTTTGGCAAATGTGGATGTTGGCTAAAGCGATGGTCTTTTTGGGCGCTCCCCGGTCAGGTCGGTGATCTGGGCGTTAACCCTGCGGAGTGCGTGAAGAGCTCGATTGTAAGCGCTTGGTGTCTTGGCGAGAATTGTTGCTCGATACCAGATCAACTGTTTTTCCAGCAGGGCTTCGTGGGCCGTCATAGCTGGAAGGGCAGATTTATCCATGTCGTTTCGAATTTCCTATTTTTGCCCATGACTGGGCGTTGTCCGAAAGCGGGATTGCTGTCGAATTGGGTGGAACGCTGATTGGCTGAGGTCGCACTCTGTCGAGTTGCCCTCAGTGGATGCAGCGCCGATGTTCAGGTGTTCACTGCGTGGGAGACCACCCCGATCAGAACGGGCGAAGCCCTTCACTTGCGACCGACCAAGGGCTCAGAGGACCTACGTTGCAGTGGATGTAGGCGTTGCCTCTGCATCCTTGGTCGATGTTCAAGGGATTGGTCTTCATGGCCGGGGGCCTTCTCCACGTCGGTCATCGTTACGATGGCGTTGCGGAGTTGTTGAGGTCTGACCGGATGGGATTGGTCTCAGTCCCGTTCCGGGCTGTCCATCGTTAGGATGGTGTCCGGTTCTATGTTTCGAAGGTGTTCAGGCCACCTGTGTCGACTATGGTATATATGGCGGAAGGACGGTTCGATGTTACCTTTTTGCCTAGAAGGCGGAGGTTTCGATGCACGGTCATCTTCGACAACCCTGTCAACCGAACGATGTCCACCTGCCGCAACGTGGGATCATCCGCAAGTAACTGGCCGATGACCTCGATTGCCTTAGGTTCCTTCTTCGGTGGCTTCCTCAGCACCGCACTCATGGCAAGCATCTTGTCGATATAGGCCCAGCCTGTCGGAGTAATCCAATCCAGGTCATAGCCCTTGACAGCCGTCACTCTCCGACCGTAGCGCATCTTCACGGCCCATTCTGACAGCCTTAGACGACTTGAATACTCAGGCTTCGTCTGCATCGGATCGGAGACCATTGGCACCATCTTGACCTCGCTCTCCCCATGGAGAATGCCAAGGTCTACGAGGGCGGCTCTGGTTTTCCTTGGTCCCATCTCAAGTCGTTTGGCTAGTTGCCCTACCGTAAGGTCACCGCCTCGGTACGAGAGGGGTTCAGGCACGACGGTGACTTCGCCGGTTGCCGGATTGACGATCTGTGTCCCTGGTCGCACACGCCAGTCGTGATCGAGGCTACATGGCTCGTGCCAAGCATCCCTGAGCAAGGTGTAGGCCGGTGCATCATCATCGTTGCTCCAGGCGGGGTGTCTGGCAATCAGCGCCTGATCGCTCCCCGCATCTGTGATCTCAGCGGCGATCACAGTGTAACGCCTCCGCCGCGTCCTCTAGGGGCTTGGGAGCTTACCACGAGCGCCTGGGCCGCTTCTTGCAACCGCCGCGCGGCGCGTTCCTCCCTCCGCTCTTCTTTATCGAGCGCGGCTCGTACCGCCTTGTCGATCCTGTTTGCTTGCTTCCTCCACGTTACCGCCGCAGCTTTGCGCATCCGGGCATATTCAGCGCGTGTCCGGTGCGGCTTCATACTGCACCTCCGGTCTGCTCCGGTCCAAGTATGGCGTCACGTTCGGTTCTGGCTTTCTGCCGTGCCACCTCCAAGGCTCGCGCCTTGCGACGGGCGATCTCTACACCGTAGCCGGTAAGCTTGGTGTCCTCGATGATCGACCACAGCACCCTTATGGTCCTCGGCGGTATCTCCCGGTAAACCGTGCGGGTAAGCCCGTTCACCGACCACTTGTACGTCGCCTCTCGCGGGTTCAGCCGAAGCAGCATTCGAACCGTCTGGAAGCGGAAGCCTTCGTCGTACTTCCAGCGGCGCTGATCGTCTTCGTACCAGAACCCCATGGCCATCAGGAGTTTGCATACAGTGCCGCTGTCGGTCTCCTTGGACAGCGAAACGATTGCCTTGGATGCCTGAAGTTCATGCACGTTGACCGGAACCCCACGATCTGAACCGTCAATGTGGGCCTGAGCCTTGGCTACTGTGCGGCTCCAGATGTCGTTCATGATGTCATTGGAATTGGCCGCCGATACGGTGGTCAAGTAGCTGTCGATCTCCTTGAGGTATGGTTTGAGGTCTGCTTTCGTCACGCCGGTCTGGTGAGGATGTCCATGGCGGGCTTTGGTTCTCTTATGGCGCTCGCAAAGGGAGCTGAAGCCGTTGGTCTGCGTCGAGCAGCCCTGGGCCTTGCAGGTTTTCATGTGTGTTGGTGATCTCGTCTGGGAATTAGGTCGTGGCAGAGCAGCGATCTATCACTCTGTTCATGCAGCATACTGCATGGCCGAAACCGTACCTGGACCCTGAGGCACGGGGGCGGGACTTATTTGAGCAGTCTGGATAATCTATGAGGTCATGTCGTGGGCTATGGTTGTCTGTCGGTGCATCTCAGGGGGCTCGGGGTCGTTGTCCCTGCCAGTCCCTCACCGCTCGGTTCATCGTTCCGGCCACCTGCCGTCCCGCCTTGCCACTGCTTACGATCATTCGACCGTTCCCGATTTGGTGCTTTGTTTCCGCTCTACGGGGCCGCTGTCCGACCCCTGCGCTGGGGTGGTGTCCCCAGACCGTCAGGCGAGAACGGTTATGCCCCATTCAGCGAGTTTCCGTCAAGCGGATTTCGCGAGAAAATTAAATGAAAACAGCTATTTAATGAAATCAGCAGACACGCTAGATCTTTAATCTGGTGCGCACCCAAGCAGGTCAGGCGCTCTACGGTGTGCATGGGAAAATCGTTGACCCCAAAATGGGAAAATGTGACAGCCAGAAAATGAGACCAAAGCAGCCTCACGCCTGCTTCCGGCCTCGTTCGATCACCCGGGAGACCTGCGTTGCCGTCCATGTGCCGCCACGGGAGGTCGCCACGCCCATACTGTTCAGCGTTTCGGCTATGGCGCTTAGGGTCTGCCCCGACGACCGCAGCGGCCCAACAATCTTCATGACCTTGGCGGCTTCGGCATCCGCCTTCTGCTGGATCGCTTCGTTGCGCTTCATCGTCTTGTCGCGGAGCCCCCCAATCCGCTTTGAGTACGTCGGGTCCGCCTTCCGCTTTGCCGCGTGGGTGACCTTCGCCGCCGCCAATGCTGCCTTCGTCCGCGCCGAGATAAATTCCCGTTCCTGCTCGGCCAACGCCGCGTAAATATGAAGTTGGAACTTGTCGGCCTGCGGCATCTGAGCCACCCGAAGCTTCACCTTCCTGTCATCCATGAGGGTTGCAATGAAGGCGACCTTACGGCTGAGGCGGTCAAGCTTCGCCACCAGCAACTCCGCGCCGGTCTTCCGAACGAGGTCCAGTGCCTTCGCCAACTCGGGCCTGTCATTTTCGGAGCCGGATTGAATATCCTGAAACTCTCCCGCCACCTCGAAGGGGACGTCGGAGAACTGCTCAAGGAAGATATCAATGTCTCGCTGCTGAGCATCTAGGCCGTGGCCGCTCTTGCCTTGGTCCTCGGTGCTGACGCGCTTGTATATGACGTACTGTTTCACGACGTGTTCTCCTGTCCAAAGAGAGCATGTCAGGCGAATTATCTAATGTCAACGTTCATTGTGCACGTAAAACACAATAACTTCAGATGCTCTGCGCTAGCAGGCTACGCAACGAAGCACCGGTCGCCTACTCGGGCCACCCTGGTTCGATAGGCGGCGACGGGGCCACGGGGGGGTGATGCCGCGCGGCTATCCCTCATGATGCCACCTAAAATTTCTGCAATGAAAACGAACGCGCCCTTAAGCACCTTACACGCTTCGGACCCATGCGGCCCCGAGTGGGTTTCACGCCGTAGTCGGCACGCGTTGTCAGAATAAGATTGGATATGGGTGCCACGAGTTGCGGTCGAGAGGAGGCGATTTCGTGACGTCACGGCGTTCGTTTGTCATGGTTAAGGTGTTTCGATACCGTCGATGGGAGAGATATGTGAAACGCCGTCAACCTTAAGCGGACTAATGCATCTCCGAGGTCTACAATTTGCGACAGCGCTATCTTGCTGTGCTAGCGGGCATGAAACACGGACTGCGCATTGACCCCTGTACCCCTCGGTCTGCCTAAGTTGGGATGTGGTCCGCTTTGACGTTCTTGGTCGCCATTCAATATCCAACCCTGTGTGCCCCGCATGGCTACGACGCTGGCTTCGATTGACTCACCAGTCACGGTGTATTCTTCAGCGTCAGAAGCCAACCCGGATAGTAAGGTCGTATGAAGTCTTGGGGATCGTCGTATTCAGATCATCGAACCTGGAATTGAACTCAATAGACGGGCCATTGGTTTTGAGCGGATAGTTCGCGTCGACGCCAATATGGATCGAATTCAATTGAGTCCAGTTCTGAAAACCGAGCGAAACCTCAGCTGAGATAGCGGATCCCATTTGAAGGGGAATTGCCGGAAAAGAGAAGTTACCTGTGGAGGCAATCCGATCGATTAAAACGGGCGCAACAGCAATAAAGACCGCCCCAGTCAGATCCGGCCTATTCGCAAAAAAGCTCCTAATATCAGCCGGCGCCAGTCTTTCTCCCAAACGCATTTCCTCACCAACGTTGGTCGGGCGTGAGCGGGCCGCATTCAAAATATCCGTGGGAATGCTGTCGACATAACCGTGATCAAAATATTTCTCGATTTCTGGAGCCAAGTCGCCGAACGAATTGAAATGTCGGGTCGGATCTCCCAAACCGTAATTTCGCGCGAGCCGATCCTCGTCGCTTTGTGAATTGACCGCCGACGCCTGCATTGGGTCAAGCCAGAACAATCCAGGAATACGACCATCTAAGTTTGGGGTGCCCCCGTCCCTCCAGCTACCATTTTTTGAAGCGGATTCGGCAAACACGGCATCTGCATCATTATTTTTAACTGTCTCATTGTAGTATGAAATCTCCTGATCCGCATATAACTCGGAGTCGTCGTCAGCCTTGGCAACTGACCCGAGAAAAGAACCCGAGCGAGCTATCGCGGTAGATGTAAGCAGAAGCTTAATCAATGCTCGTCGGCTAATCTCCATTGGGTACATCCCCTGCCATTTAACCGTTGAACGGGATCTCAAGTTAGTTGTGGGATGGCGTATATTACTCTTACTTGAAAAGCTGTTTGTCAATTTTGCTCCCTACGGTCCCTCCATCACTGTGCAATCAAGGGTAATTTGTTGATCACTTTCGGGATAGGTGTTTTCACGAGCTGGACCGTTGCCGCAGACGTATCGGATATAACAATACTTACTAACTCTACGATCAACGTCGCTGAATTCTCCATTGTTGCATCTAAATACGCACATTGATCTTCCGTTGCATTTTCCAATCATCCTTGGCGTGAAGTTGCCGGATTTGTTCTGCCCACCGTATCTAAGCTCAAGCACCTGCAGCGCGTTGCTCGCTGCTAAGGTTACGTCGTTGGATAGCAGTAATGCGAGACCGGCAATGTACAAACAACACAAAGGTAAACCGTCGAACCTGGGTTGCATAACGCTCTCTCCGAAAGTTTAATAGTTTTACTAAAGCTCAGCTAACCAAAGATGCATTATGATGTGGTCTATTGACCCAGCGCTTTGATTAAACAAGCCAGCAATTTGCCACTCGCCCATCGCGGACCCGTTCCACAAAACGTCGGAGTGTTGCGGCTTCAAGTCCAGGGATGCGGTGACTGCGAATATTCGTCCAAACTGGAGGGTGTCGGGTTGACCGTCAGATCGGACGGCGGCGACGTATGCGCCGGCAGGAGGGAGCACGGAAAGGGAAATGGGCTGTTGTTGCTGGCCTAGGTATTCGAATGACACCCCTCTTAGCAACGACGTTTGGGAGG
Organism: Rhizobium sp. BR 362; assembly: GCF_036528765.1. Taxonomy (NCBI): domain Bacteria; kingdom Pseudomonadati; phylum Pseudomonadota; class Alphaproteobacteria; order Hyphomicrobiales; family Rhizobiaceae; genus Rhizobium; species Rhizobium sp. BR 362. The sequence goes on from NZ_JARWGH010000006.1 coordinate 286,871, forward strand.
GTATACTTGTGCTATCGACAACGAATCGAGTTTGCAGCATATCGAGCGATCCGTTGGGCCCCCCCTTGCCAGAGACGCTAATCGCGTCGCTCCATACTGAACGCACGAGAGATCGCTGTTGCCTTCTGTATTTCGTGACAGCATTCTGAACGTCAACAAGCCAAATGGAGACCTTATCAAGTATCTTTCCTCGCGCAGGGTCCTTAAGATCTATTTTTATATTATAGCTGTCGTGCAATCCATCGCGTAAAGCAAACACGCGCTCGATAAGGCATTTCAAATTGGCCCTGAATAAATCACCCTGCTGAATTAGCCTCTCGTTGTAGTTTATAGCAGATGTCTTGCGGGCGAATTCACTAGCCTGAAGTATAGCAAGATATTTGCTTATCGCTGCCCTGTGCGTTCTAAATATTTCGTCCTTTTTTAGGTAAATATTTTTGCGCTTAGCTGTGTCGAGCCTGCCTTTTAGTTGCGCAGCGCTCGCCTTCGCGGATGCAAGGGCCGTATACCAAGTGGCAGCATCGAACCCCGCCCGATAGGTTATTGTTTGGGTAGTGCCGCCGTGAATTTCAGGTTGATTGAAGCTCGCGGAATCTTGCGCCAACTGTGCTGCAGCTGTGATATATCCAGTTACGCTTCCTGATGACAGAATACCGGAATACCCAGGACCACTGCCGTTGTTGTTTATCATGTCTTCGACGATCTTCTGTTGCGCCAAAGTCTGCGCTGAGGCGTCGGTCAAGGCAACAACATCATCCTGCGCTTCCTGCCAAGGAAGCTTATATACACCTGCAGTGACCTCTCTCTTATGCACTTTATCGAGGCGAAAGAACTCCTCAAGCTTAAATTTCGTGTCGTTGCGAAGCCTGGCGAGCTCCATATAAGACTGACGAAGTTGTAGGCACATTTGTGAAAGTCGCAGTGCTTCGTCGAGATTTTGCTCAATACGCCGCGGATAAAGATTTGGGTCTGGTGCAATGTCGCCGATTGAGAAGGTCTCAAGGTTGGGTACAAATCCAGTGAAGCTGTCGAATGTATAACTGCTGCCATCGTCGTAAATCTTGCGAGGGTCGTCGTCAGATACTTCTGAATCATCTTGCTGTATATCAGACGCCAGCTTATTTTTGGCAATGTCATCATCATTAATATTTTCAAATTTAATATCGTACGCATCACCAATATTCTTAATAATTGAGGCAATATCGGCAGGGCTCGGCATGGCTTACCTCCATGTTGCTTTGAGTCTTTAAGAATATACTTGCATCAATGCCATGCGATGGCTTGCAATTTTGCGATGTATATTATATCGTAAGTTTTGCAACAAAGATAGATGTTAAGGGGAAAGTTGCAAGATTGCGTGAGGTAGGGATTCTCTTGGCTTGTGTTCCGTGTGTTTCTTACCAGAACACTAATACGCCAGATAATTCTGTCGGATTACTCAGTTTTAGCAGTAAGAGGAGGTTCCCATGCAAGTCAAGTTAGTCGCGTTGAGCCTTTCAAGCGTTTTGTTTTTTGCAGCAAATTCTTGTTGGGCACAGCAGGTGTATACGGTGTGCCTTGGCGAGCACGAAGGCGCTTGCAAGCCCCACGACGTGTATAAATACTGCTATACCAACCTCGAGCCTCTTGCGACTGGCCTTTGCAAGAGTTCCGGGATGTCGGGCCGACACGATATGGTTGAGACGAATTCATATGGCGGTCACAAGTGCGGGTACTCCATGATTAGGGTCATTTGCCGTTGAACCAATCGAGGACTAGCGCTAGGCAGTCTCTGGCAAATTGCCGCCAGGTCCCTTCACTGCGTCAGTATCTGGCAAACTTTTGGTTAAGCCGCCGCTGCGAACAAATGCGTTAGTATCGCATTGACAGACAGTTTATTGCATTACCTATCGAGCCTCGTAACGCTTCCTGGGTCCCCCATCAAATCGCGCATGGGTCGCTTGAGTACGAAACCGCAAACGTTCGGACTTAGCTCTCGTCGCCGCGCCACTGAACTTGCCCATTCAGTGAGGTGAAGCTTTTAGAAGCCCAGCTCGGCCATAAAGATTGCCTCAAGGGCTGTTGATCCACGTGCGTCGGTGCCTGCTTTGTTGGCGTGATGGACGATCAATGGCGGTCTTGCTTCCCGGCTCATCATCAATGTTATCAGCTCAATCAAATTCGACCGATTGAGTAGCGAGGCAGCCTCTGGACCTCTCGATAAGGGGCTTCATGGTATTTTCGCCGTATTCGGTGCTTCCTCGTCCGTCCGCATGGCCCTATATCGCGTCCATGTAAACTGGCCGGATATCGACGTCACGCGCGAGGGTTTTGAACCTATGCCGACACCCGGCTGTATGCGGGGATCGGTGTCAACGGCGGCGTAAAATCAGGCCAATTGGCAGCGTAAATGTCGGCCCGCTTTCGGCCCACCGATGCTTCTTCCCGATACCTTGAAAGGTGCCCAGTCGGTATTGAACCAACCAGCCGGATGCTTTGCTGTTGGCGCAGCAGCTTTGATGGCGTCGCCCCTGTCTTCCTCGATGGTTTCTGCCACTACTTGCCATACCGGGTCGCTGAATATTGGAACCAGTTTCCCTCCGGTACCATAGATTTTGCCAGCATGCGCGCAACGCCAGACATCGCTTGACTCTGTTACAGCACTCTAGTACATTGCGCCTCCGACAAACGAGCATAAACAATTGATTTTTCTGGATTTGTTGGATGGCTTGAGAAAATTCAAATCTCTCTAGCAGCACCATTCTATCCCCCGGAAAACATTTTTTTCTGAGCTTTAAGGCTTTTTGCACCGCGCTTTTGATACACCTGAGCGGTACACTGAGCATGCTTCTGAGAATGGCCGAACCTATTCGACATGACGACATCTGCTGGTTCCGGAAGAAAGTTCCCGACGATCTTCGACCAATCTCGGCAAGCGCGAAGAGAAATTCAGTCTCAACATCCGCGAGCCGCCGAAGCCGAGATTCTGTTTTGCCAAGTTGCCGAGATCGAGGAGCGCGGGCGAAGCTTCGCCGCGGATGACGGAAGCCCAGCAAGAACTCGCCGCCCACGATGCTACGGCGGTTCTCAATTATAACGATTGTCGAAATGGTAAACGAGGATTTGCATGACAGAAATTAGATTGAACGTCGGCGCAGGCTCAAAAAAGCGCCCTGGATTTTTGAGCGTAGATGTCCGCCCGGCGGAAGGCGTAGATATCGTTTCGAACGCGTGGGAGATTCCTACGGTGCCAGATGGCACCGTAGCGGAAATTTATACGCGACATATGCTGGAGCACCTTGATCCAAACGACGCACAAGCGGCTATCGCCCGATGGTCCAATCTACTCATGCCAGGTGGATTACTGAATGTCGTCGTGCCCGATCTGGAATTCCATGCCCGACAACTTTTAGGCACGGCGCAAAGCCAATTCGCCGACCAGCAAGTTCATGCTTTTGCCGGGTTCTTTGGCTGGCGGGATGAAAGTCGTGGTGGAAATCGTGAAGACGCGCATCGATGGGGCTACACTGAAAGAACGCTTGCTGAGTTGCTTGGTCGATGCGGTTTCGTTGGTATCACGCGGCAATTTTCGGGTGTGGATAGCGAACCTTGGCATCTTAATATGACGGCGGTAAAGCAGGGCTGATAGCTCAGAGCGGTCGGCCACTTCGCTATGCGGATCGGGAGGCTTCGACCTCCCTTTCTGGTTTGCGGAACCGGAACCTCCGAAAATCGCGGTTTGCCCCTCAAACCTTCTCCGTCTTCCTAACCTTCTTCCCCTTCTCCCCCTGCCCCCCCGGCGTCGGCGCCAGCAGCTTTCGGAGAGAGGCAATCTTGTCCTTCACCAGCGGGCGGAAGCGGCTGGCGCGGTAGGGCATGTCAGCGGCGCCGTAGCCTTCGGGGCCGTCGTCGTTGCCGCGATGGATCTCTTCCAGCTTCACACCGATGAACGTGCCGTCCACATAATGCGTGTATTCGCCGACCCAGCGGATCGTGTAGATCGTTCCCTTACGGATCAATTGGTCGATGCTGACATGCTTGAACGTGTCATTGATGCAGACGACCTTTTGGCCCACATGGAAATCGTAGCTCACTCTGTTCTCCCTAGGGCGCGCGATGGGAACAACTCAGGCCCGTCATTGAGCACAAGCATAGCCGCACATGCGCAGCCAAGTAAACGCGGCTGATATCGCAGCCCGGATCAATGATACGGTGACAAAGCAACCCGTTGACAAGCCCTGGTGGAAGGCTGAAGACTGCGTGCTATCCGAGCAGCCGCAAGGCTTGGCTTCCATGTTCCTATCCGATACCCGCAAGGCCCTCTGAAGGCATCTTAAGTTCATGCCCACCCTCCGCCTCATCGCTGACGATCTGACCGGCGCGCTCGACACGGCGGTCGAATTCGTCGGCGTCTATGGGCCGATCGAGGTGCAGCGGGAAGATGCGCTGCCAGTAAGCCTGCCGGATTGCCTTGCGATTGACACTGGCACCCGCGAGAAATCGGCAGCCGTTGCGGCTGATATCGTTGGCGGCGTCGCGCCGCTGCTGCAGGGGGCCGATCTTGCGTTCAAGAAGGTGGATAGCCTGTTTCGCGGGCCTTGGGCTGCGGAGCTTGCGGCCTGCTTTCGGCTCGGCCACTGGCGGCATTGCATTCTGGCGCCGGCCTTTCCGCATCACGGGCGGCACACGCGGGGCGGCAGGCAGGTGCTGTTTGCCGGGAAAGATGCCTGGCGCGATATCAGCGGCGATCTCGTCGCCCAATTGAGAGCGGAGGGACTGCCGGCCTTCAACACGGCGCTCAGTTGCCACCATGTCGACGCCGGAGAATCCATTCCGGATGGCATCCATGTCTTCGACGCCCATTCGGATGAGGATCTCGACGCCGTCATCGCATGGGTCTCCGCTGAGCTACAGGGACCGGTCCTTTGGAGCGGCACCGGCGGGCTGGCGCGAGCCCTGGCGCGCAACATCGATCTGGCGACGCATCATCTCCCCGATCCCGGAAAAGATGCAGGTGAAGGGCACTCCTTGCAGCCCGCGCCAAGCGTTCCCATCTCCCGCCGGCTGCAAAGACCGGTGCTCGGCCTGTTCGGCTCGGATCAGCCGATCACGCTGGCGCAGCTCCAGGCCTGCGGCCCCAATTGGCTGAAGGTTTCGGAAGGCGCGGATGCTAACGCCGTCGACAGACAAATCCAGCAAAGCGGCGTCGCCATGGTCAGTCTCGATCTGCCGACAGGACTCGAACGCGACGATGCGGCAAGGCGGATCGCGGCGACCTTTGGCCATATCGCCAAAGCTCTGCCGGCGCCGGCCGCATTGATCGTCGCCGGCGGCGAAACCTTGCGAAATCTCTGCGCGACGCTCGATGTCGCAGCCCTCAGCCTCACCGGCCAGGCAGCACCTGGCCTTCCCCGCTCCACCATCGTCGGCGGCCCCTGGGAGGGGACCACGGTCATTTCCAAATCCGGCGCATTCGGAGGCCCTACCCTGTGGCGCGATCTCTTAAGTGAAAACGCGCTGATTGCCGGAGGAGAGGAACCATGACGCGGCACCTGGCGATCACCATGGGCGATCCCGCCGGCATCGGCCCGGAAATCATCGTCAAGGCCGCCGCCCGGTTGAAGGACACGCTCGAGAAAGGTAAGCTAAAACTTACAATAATCGGCAGCGGCCCAGCTCTGCGGCTCGCCGAACAGCAGCTCGGCCTCGATATCGAGATCCCCGAAGCGCAGATGAAAGACGACTGGCCGAACCTCTGCTTCATCCAGGCCGATGCGGAGGGGGAGCCGATTCAGCCGGGCCGGCTTTCCGCCGATGCCGGCCGCATGGCTTTCAAGGCGATCGAGAAGAGCGTTCAACTCGCCATGGCAGGCAAGGTCGGCGGCATCGTCACGGCGCCGCTCAACAAGGAAGCGCTGAACAAGGCCGGCTTCCACTATGCCGGCCATACCGAGCTGCTCGCCGAACTCACCGGCGCCCGCGGCTCGGTGATGATGCTCGCCCACGGCAATATGCGCGTCAGCCACGTCACCACCCATGTCGCGCTGGAGGACGTGCCGAAGCGCCTGACGCCCGAGCGGCTGCGCCTCGTCATCGACTTGACCAACAAGGCATTGCGCAGCCTCGGCATCGCCAGGCCGAAGATTGCGGTGGCCGGGCTCAATCCGCATGCCGGCGAAGGCGGTCTTTTCGGCCGGCAGGACATCGACATCTCCGCGCCGACGATCGCCAAGGCGGTCGAAGACGGACTCGACATTGTCGGCCCGGTTCCCGGCGACACCGTCTTCGTCAAGCTGCGCGCCGGCCAATATGATGCCGTCGTCGCCATGTATCACGATCAGGGGCATATCCCCGTCAAGCTGCTCGGTTTCGAAATCGATCCGGCAACGGGCAAATGGATGGATCTCTCCGGCGTCAACATCACCCTCGGTCTGCCGATCGTCCGCACCTCCGTCGACCACGGCACGGCTTTCGATATCGCCGGCAAGGGGATTGCCAATGAGCGCAGCCTGATCGAGGCGATCGAATTTGCCGAGCGGCTGGCGGCCGGGCGATAGAGCAGTTCAGCTTTTCACGGAATTTCCGAACCGCTCCATATCTTTGTTTTCGCGCAATTCCGGACGGAAAACCGCCGCGTACTTTTCCTGGAATTGCTTGGGATCCTCAAGGGGGTGTCTCGCCAAAGAGCAGATCGGTCCGTTCGGAGAGCAGGGCAAGGAAGGCCTTCGTCCTAGCCCCAGGGCGCGGCCCCGGTGGATAGATGGGATGAACATCCACGCGCCTGAACTCATAGGAGGGCAGGACGGAAACGAGCCTTCCTCCGGCGATTTCGCGGCCGCAGACGGCAGCAAACAAGGAGCCTATTCCCCTTTCCGCCAGCACCGCCTCCATGAGCGGCCGCCAGTGGTTGACGCGCCATGCGGTACGGATGGGGACTTCCACCGGCCCGCCGTTGGGACCGATCAGATGCAGCCGCTCATCCGCCGCGAAACCGGCGAAACGGATAAAGGGGTGTGCCACAAGCTCAGCCGGTTTACGCGGCAGCCCTTGCCGTTCGATATAGCCGGGCGCAGCCAGCAGGAGCCGCCGCATTGTGCCCATCCGGCGGGCGATGAAATTGCCGCTGCCGATCTCACCGATGCGGATGGAGAGATCCACACCTTCAGTCGTCGGATCGACGAAGCGGTCATTCAGGGTCACATCGATGGCCAGAGTCGGATGCAATCTCTGGAATTCGATCAGCAGCCGCGGCAATGTCATCTCTCCAAGCCCATGCGGCGCCGCGATCCGGAACGTTCCGGTTAGTGATGTCTCAGCCGAGGCGACGGAAGCCTCCGCCTCTTCGGCCGCTTCAATGGCGCGTTTGGCATATTCGTAGAAGCGAGCACCGGCGTCGGTCGCCTGTACCGAGCGGGTCGTCCGGTAGAGGAGCCGCGCGCTTAAATGTTTTTCCAGCTTCTCGATCCGTTCGCTGACAGTGGGCTGGCCGAGACCGAGATCCCGCGCCGCGGCCGAAAGGCTGCCGCGTTCGACGACACGGGTGAAGATGCGCATGGCAGAAAGCATATCCATGACCATCGTCTATCGTGTTTTACGATAAATGACATCGTCATTCGCTTCCTTCTCAAGCACATGCCGATCAACGATCTTCAGGCCGGTCAACAATCCAATCGGAGAATCAGTCTTGCAGATCAGTACCATTCAAGCGGGCAATACAGAGGCTCAATCGTTCCAGGGCCAGAACGTCGTCATCATCGGCGGCTCTTCAGGGATCGGCTTGGCAACCGCGAGGCAGGCCAAAGATGCCGGCGCGAATCTCTTTCTGATATCCCGCAACCCACAACGTCTTCGGGACGCTGCCGAAGCGATCGGCGGCGCAACACAGATCGTCGCAGACATTGCCGCCCCACAGCCGACCATATTTACAGGAATCAACAGGATCGATCATCTGCTGATCACGGCCGGAACGGTGCACCTGCAGCCGCTAAAGGATCAGTCGGAAGCGGATCTCTCAAAGGTCATCAGCGAACGCCTGATCGGGCCTTTGCTCGCCATCAAGGCTGCTCTTCCCCATCTGCATAGCGCAAGCTCGATCACTATGACCTCCGGGCAGTTCGCCACCCGTCCGGCCGCCATCGGAGCGGTCGTGGCGGCCGCTGTCTCCGCAGTCGAAAGCATCGTTCGCGCTCTTGCCATTGAATTGTCGCCGATGCGCATCAATGCGGTTTCGCCGGGATGGGTGGATACCCCGCTGCTCGATGGCCTGATGGGCGAGGCTAAGCGGCAGGTGCTCGAACAGACCGCCTCGGCCCTGCCCAGCCGCAATATCGGTCGGCCGGAAGATATCGCCCAGGCCATTCTCTTCCTGATGGCCAACCGCTTCGTCACGGGAGAGGTGCTGCATGTGGATGGCGGTGGCCGCTTGGTATAGCAGCCGGCATGAGTTCGAGAAAATTTTCGCAACCCCGCCGGCGTTGATCAAATTCCATATCGCGGCTGAACATCGTGACCATTCGGGAGGCTGCGCCCAGCATGCAATCTCCCGAAGACGATGCTGAAATTCCCTGTAATTTCATTGGTTCAGACCAATGCCGGTGCCCGTAAGACTTGCGACAAGTCGACGCTTGGAATACCGTCCAAGATTGTGCCGTTTGTGTTGGCGTATGCGGATGTCCATGACCGGACTAATTGATCAACTTTTCGGCAGAAGAGCGGGGAAATTCGCAGAACCGCGACCCCGCATCGATCTGACGGCGGAAAGCTACACGGCCATCTATGCGCTGAGCGACATCCATGGCTGCTACGACGCGTTGATCGAAGCGGAAAGGCACATCGTCGCGGATGCCTGTACCATCCCTGGCCGCAAACTCCTGATGTTCCTCGGCGACTACGTCGATCGTGGCCCGCGATCGAGCGACGTGCTGCAGCATCTGTGCGAGCCGCCGCCCGCGGGCTTTGACCGCTACATCCTTTGCGGCAATCACGACGATGTCTTCCTGAAATTCCTGGAGGATCCGCGCGCCAACGCCCATTGGCTCGAGTTCGGCGCCCTTCAGACACTCGCCTCCTATGGCGTCGACGCGGAATACCTGCTGCTCCAGGAAGGCAGGAGCATCGAAGAACTCCGCGAAACCGTGCTAAGGGCAATCCCGTCGGCGCATATCGATTTGCTGCGCTCCCTGCCGATCGCCATCATCCTCGGCCCCCTCCTCTTCGTCCATGCCGGCATTCGGCCTGCCATACCGCTCGACCAGCAGACCGACGAGGACCTGATCTGGATCCGCGATCCCTTCCTCTCCGAGGGCCCGCAATTGCCAATGCTGGTGGTCCATGGTCATACGCCGGTCGCCCAGCCCGTCTTTGGCAACCATCGCATCGGCATCGACACCGCCGCCGCGATGGGTGGAAGCCTGACGGTTCTCAAGATCGCGGGGGGCGAGTACACGATCCTGACGCAGGCCTTCGAGCGATCCCGCTGAAAATAAAAAAGGCCCCGGCGCAGGCCGGGACCCCTTTCACGCTTTGCCCGCGCTTTTATTCCGCTGCCATAGCCGGTGGCAGATGATCCATATCGTCGTTGTTCTGCTGCTCTTCGACGGGCTGTTGTCCCTTCTTCTTCGGCTCACGGCCGAAGAAGAGCGCGTAGCCGGCCGGCAGCACGAAGATGGTCAGCACCGTGGCCACCAGGATGCCGCCCATCATGGCGTAGGCAAGCGGACCCCAGAAAACGCCGCGCGAGATCGGGATCAACGCCAGCACCGCCGTCAGCGCCGTCAGCATGATCGGCCGGAAACGACGAACGGCCGAGCCGATGATCGCTTCCTTCCGGTCCATGCCCGCCGCAATATCCTGATCGATCTGGTCGACGAGGATGATCGAGTTGCGGATGATGATGCCGAGCAGCGCGATGACGCCGAGGATCGCCACGAAGCCGAAGGGCGCGCCGCTGATTAAGAGGGCGCCAGCCGCACCGATGATGCCGAGCGGACCGGTGGCAAGTACCAGCATCGCCTTGCCGAAATGCTGGAGCTGCGCCATCAGCAGCACAACGATGACGACCAGCATGATCGGCGCCTTGGCAGCGATTGAGGCCTGGCTTTCGGCGCTGTCTTCGGCACCGCCCTGGATCTCTATCTTGTAACCCGCCGGCAGGCTGTTCCTGAGATCGGCCATGTCGTTATAGAGCTTGGCGGTCACGTCATTCGACTGCACGTTGTCGGGCAAGGTCGCCCGCACGGTGATCGTCGGCAGGCGGTCGCGGCGCCACTCGATGCTCTGCTCCATCACAGGCTCGACCTTTGCGACTTGCGACAGCGGCACGAAACCGCCGGAGTCGGTCGGAATATAGATGGAGTTGACCGAGGTCAGCAGGTGGCGGCTGGCTTCCGGTTCCCGCGCGACGATGCCTACGGTCTCCTCGCCCTCGCGATAATTGTCGAGGGTGACGCCGGACATCGAGGCCTGCAGCATCTGGCGGATGCGCTGCGAAGTGACGCCGAGTGCGCGCGCGCGGTCCTGATCAATCACCAGCTTCATGGCCGGCACCGGCTCCAGCCAGTCGTCATGGATGGCGCCGAGCAGCGGGTTCTGCATGAAGCGTTGTTTTACCTGATCGGCGATATGGCGAACCTCCTGCCGGTCCGGACCCATGACGCGCAATTGCACCGGCCAGCCGGTCGGCGGACCCAGAAACAGGCGGTCGACCTTGGCGCGAACGGAGGGGAAGTCGGCGGCAAGCATGCTGCGCAGCTTGACGATCAACCGTTCGCGCGCCGGCTCGTCCTTGGCCATGATCAGCAACTGGGCATAGTTCGGGTTGGTGAGCTGCTGGTCGAGCGGCAGGAAGAAGCGCGGGGCGCCCTGGCCGACATAGGTGGCGATAAACCGCTTGTCGGGATCATCGGCCATGCGGGCCTGCAACGTCTGCGCCTGGCGTTCGACTTCCTTGATGCTGGTGCCTTCCGGCAGCCAGAGATCGACCAGAATTTCCGGACGCGAAGACTGCGGGAAGAAATTCTGCGGAATGAACTGGAAGGACCACAGGCTGCCGACGAAAGTGGCAAGGGTGAGAAGCAGCACGATGACGCGATGGCGAACTGCCCAGCTCACCGAGGACCTTAGGCGGCGGTAGAAACGCGTGTCGAAGACGTCATGGTGCTCACCGGCATGATGGCGCTGCTTCAGGATCATATAGCCGAGCCAGGGGGTGAAGTAGACCGCCACGAACCAGGAAATCACCAGCGCGATACCGACGACATAGAAGAGCGTGCGGACATATTCGCCGGCCGTCGATGCCGCAAAGCCGACCGGGATGAAGCCCGCCGTCGTGATCAGCGTGCCGGTCAGCATCGGAAAGGCGGTCGAGGAATAGGCGAAGCTCGCCGCATCGAGCTTGACCAGTCCCTCCTCCAGCTTGCGTTCCATCAGCTCCACCACGATCATCGCATCGTCGACCAGGAGGCCGAGCGCAATGATGAGGGCGCCGAGCGAGATGCGCTGCAGGTCGATGCCGAGCTCGTACATGATGGCGAAGGTCGCCGCCAACACCAGCGGAATGGCGATAGCGATCACCAGGCCGGAGCGCCAGCCGATCGACAGGAAGGAAACGATCAGCACGATCACCAGCGCTTCGCCGAGCGCATGCATGAATTCGCTGATCGCGTCGGTCACCACTTCCGGCTGGTTGGAGATCTGATCGACCTGCACGCCGACGGGCAGTGACGCCTCGAAACGCTTGTAGGTCTCTTCCACCGCCTTGCCGACGTCGGTCACCTTGTTGCCATTGGCCATGACGACGCCGAGCTGGACGCTCTCGTGACCGTTGTAAAGGAACTTGGCGGTGTAAGGATCCTGCAGCCCGGCGCTGACCGTTGCGATGTCGCCGAGACGCGTCACCTGACCGCCGGCGGTCAGCCGGAGATTCTTGATATCCTCGATCTTGTTGACGTCACCTTCGACCGAAATGCGCACGGAGCGCGTGCTGGTATCGACGGAGCCGGCCGGATCGACTTTGTTCTGGCCAACGATGGCGTTCTGCAGGGCGGTCAGCGTCAGGCCGCGCTCGGCCAGCACCTTGGAGGAGACATCGATATAGATCTGCTCGGGCTGGTCACCGATGATCACAGCCTTCTCGACACCAGGCGTCGAAAGCAGCATGTCGCGGGCCTGGATGGCGAATTTCTTCAACTCAGGATAGCTGTAGCCGTTGCCGCTGATCGAATGCAGGGTGATGAAAGTATCGCCGAACTCATCGTTGAAATAGGGTCCCTGCAGGCCGGCCGGCAGCGTATTGGCGATATCGCCGACTTTCTTGCGCACCTGATAGAAGGCATCCTTCACCTGCTCGGTGTTGGTATCGCCCTTGATCTGAACGGTGGTGATGGCAAAGCCGGCGCGGGTATAGGATTTGACCCAATCGAGATGCGGCGTCTCCTGCAGCTTGCGCTCGATCTTGTTGACGACCTGGTCTTCCATGTCCTGCAGGGAGGCGCCGGGCCAGATGGTCTGTACGACCATGACGCGGAAGGTGAAATCCGGATCTTCCTTCTGGCCCATATGCGTGAGCCCGAAAGCGCCGGCGATGATGATCAGCGCAAATAGGAAGCGCGCGATGCTCGGATGGGCGATTGCCCATCGCGACAGATTGAAACGCTTCTTCTCGTCGGAGGTGCTGTTCATGGTCATTGTCCCGCCCCTCGATCGGTTTAGCGCACGATATCGGCAGCCGCGGCGCTGCCGGTTGTTTCTGCCGAAGCCTGCTGCGCATTCGGCACTTTGACCTTCATATTCTCGGTCATGAACTGCGTACCGGCAGCAACGACGACATCGCCGGCCTTGAGACCATCGGCAACGCGCACGCCGTCATCGGCAAAATCGGCAACCTTGACACTGCGGGCATGCACCGTGCCGGCGCTCCGATCGACCAGCCAGACGATTTGCTGACCATCCTTCTCAGTAAGCGCGCTCAGAGGAATGGCGACGTAGGGCTGGGTATTGTCAGCCTGCGCTTCGATTGTCGCCGTCATGCCGAGCAGCACGCGCTGATCGTTGGGCAGGCTGACGCGGACAGCAAAGGTGCGCGACTGCGCGTCGGCGCTTCCCGATACCTCACGTACCTTACCATCCAGCACCAGCGCATCGTCGGACCAGAAGCGCGCCTTGACGTCCTTGCCGACCTTGAATTGCGCGATATCCATTTCCGGGACGGCGATCTGCACTTCCTTCTCGCCATCGACGGCGACGGTGATCACAGGCGTGCCGGAGCCGACCACCTGCCCGACATCGGCATTGATGGTCGTCACGATGCCGTTCATATCCGAGGTCAGATCGGTATAGGCGACCTGGTTCTTCGCTTCCGCCAGCGCCGACACGGCGGAATCCCGAGTCGAGACGGCCTGGTCATAGGAAAGTTCGGCCTGTTCAAGCTGCGATTTCGGCGCAACGTTCTTGTCGAAAAGCTGCTGGGCGCGATTACGGGCAAGCTCCGTGGTCTGCACCTGCTTCTCGGCCGCGTCGAGATCGGCCTGCGAGCGGCGCACGGCCAGAACGTAGTCGGTGGAATCGATGCGGGCGAGCACGTCGCCCGGCTTGACCTTCTCGCCGATATCCACTTTGCGCTCGACGATCTTGCCGTTGACCCGGAAGCCGAGGTTCATATCCGTCCGCGCCCTGACCGAGCCGGAATAGTCGAGCTTGCGCGTCGTATCCGCTTTGGCGATCTCGACCACCTTCACCGGCCGGATCACTTCCGCAACTTCCTCTTTCTTTTCATTGCAGCCCGAAAGCGCGAGCGCAATGGCGGCGAGGAATGCAGCGCCCGTAACGGATCGTATAGTGGTGGTCGTCAGCGAAACCATGTCGCTCTCCTTGATCAAACGGCTTTAGTCAAATGGCAATGCAAAGGCGCGCAGGATCATCCAACGCGCGTACTGCTATTTCTTTAACGCTCTGATAGCAAATTCAATGAGGTCGTCGGGCTCGGCCCGATTCGTCTTCGAAAGACATTGCGCGACCATTTGCGGATGGCACAAAATAACCGTTGCCGCGCCGAAGCATTTCGAGGCAGCGACCGGATCCTGTTCGACAAATTCGCCAGCGGCGATGCCTTCGGCAATGATTTCCGCCATGAGATCGTGGATGCGGTCGAGGTGTTTTTCGATGACATGCCAATCGCGCTCAATGGCAACGACCACCATCTCATGCACCTTCTGTTCGTCGAGCATCGTCTCGAGCGTCATCTTGTGTTGGGCAAGGGTATAGGCACGCAGCCGCTCCGAAGCGCTGATCGGCTGGTGGCGGATGTCGTAGGCGAGCTGATAGCTCTGCGCGAGCATGCGGCCGCAGATGGCCTGGTGGATTTCCGTCTTTGACGCGAAGAAGCGGTAGATATTCGCGGTCGACATGCCGAGATCGCGGGCGATGTCGGCCACCGTCGTCTTGCTGTAGCCGTAGTGGCGAAACAGCTTCTCGGCGGAATCGAGAATCCGCGTTACGTTTTCCTGACGCGCAGGATCAGCGTTGGCCGCAGAAAGATCGAGCATTAGGTTGCTTCCGAATTACGAGTGACGATTTTCAATTTTCGTCAGTCGTAATTCATCAAAGCACAAATGTCAAGAAACCGCTCCGCGAAGCGCGCGGTGGAAAATTGCCATGGAGTCAGTCTTCAGGGATCAGATACGGAGAAGCGACGGCCGGAAGCGGCGGACGCTGAGGAATCCGACGATGAGAAAGGCGACCAGCAATACGGTCTGTACGGCAAGGATCGGCGGCTCGTTCCCGGTTGGCGCCAGCGCGTTGAGCGATGGAATTTTCTGGAAGGACTGAACGATCAGCACGACACAGTTGAGATAAAGCATCAGCAGGCTGCCGACGATGAAGACGAGGCGCCAGACACCAACCATCTGCGACTTGTAGCGCGCAATTGCCGTCGGGATAAAAAGCAGCACGGTGATGATGCCGAATACGATGCCGGGCGTAATCCCGTTGAAGGGGAAGAGGAAACCGGTCAAGCTCGTGAGCAGAATGGTAACCATATAGACCAAAGTGGAGCGCTCATGGCGCTTCACGGAAATCAACCCCTCTGCGACGATGATACCGGCAACGATGGCGATCAGACTGATAATGACGTGAATCAATGTAAGTCCGGACATGCGGCAATCCCCTCTGCAATGCATTTTCCGCGAAAAGGATAGTCGGGCGCCTAAATGGGGATTGTACGTTTCCGGCGGAATATGTGGGATTTGGCCGGCCGGTCGTGCGGCGGTGAAGCGCAGACTTATCCCGCATCTCGCCCGCCACTTATGCGGGATCAGATTAATCGTAAAACCCGCTCTCAGAGTTGACCCGACACCATCTGCATGATGAGCGTGATGCGTTGAGCCCGGAAAGCGGGCCTTATCCTGCCGTGACGCTCAAGCTCCGCGAGACCGTGAAGTGCCGCCCAGAAAGTTTCGGTAGCGGTATCCACATCCTTGGAGAACGGCGCAATCACCGTTGCCATGGCTCCGAAACCATCGCGAAGTTGGGCCGGCGTGTCGGATCTGGCAAAGCGGAGACCAGTCGGCAGGATGAACATCGCCTCGTACATCGCAGGGCGGGCGAAAGCGAAATCGAGATAAGCGGCTGCGACATCTTCCACTCGCTCCTTTGACGTCGACGATGGCCGGATGGCGGCGCGGAGCATCGCAGCCAACTCGCCGAAGCCTTCGAGCGCAACCGCTCCGACGATCTGATCGCGATTTTCGAAATGCGAATAGATCACTGGTTGACTGTATTCTATCTCCTCGGCGAGACGCCGGATCGTGACGGAAGCCCAGCCGTCGCGTTCCGCGATCGTCCGCGCAGCGACGACGATCCTGCGTTCCCGTTCGCCCCGTTCTCGAGTTTTGCGTTCGCTAATACCCACCCGTGCCTCAATCTTCACGCGCGCGATTTTCCTGATGTCGAAGCTATCAAAAGGAACGTCGGTTGACAAACTAGCGACGCTAGATTACGTACCATCGATATGGAAGCTTCATGCGCCAGGCTCATGATCGAAGACAATGGGACATCCAATGGAAATTTTCACAGGCACAACATCACTCGATGCCGTTCTCATTTGGCTGGCCGCCGGGGCGTTTCTCGTCGGCGCTATCGTCAACGCGAGCGGACATCCGAAAATCCGCGCGAGCTTCGTGCGGCTTGGATTTCCTTTCTGGTGGTGCTGGGTCACAGCCGCCTTTGAGTTCGTGACTGGGGTGCTTTTGATCACAGCCGGCACCCGATATATCGGGGTCGCGTTGGGCGCCTGCATTATGCTCGCCGCGATTGCTGCCATTGTGCGTATCCGGAACTATCGAGAACTCCCGCCGCCTCTCGTGTTCCTGTTGCTGCTGGCACTGGCGAGTGTCGGCAGCCAAGTCTGAATACCTCGCGGCAAACAATACCATCCAAATGAGAACCTACGCGTAACTGGCCGGAAAGATCTCCATCGCCAGGCCGTCGGGGGCACCCCGGTCATCAACTCACCTAGAAGAAGACGTCAGTCGGAGCGAATTCGCTTCCGGATAGCGTCAAGCAATGCCAGAAGGAGGCCAAAATCACCATGTCAAATCGCACAGCAAAGACAGTCGTCGTCTATTATTCCGGCTACGGCCACACCCAGCGGATGGCGGAAGCCGTAGCCGAGGGTGCGGGCGGAGTACTTTGCGCCATCAATGCGGATGGCAACCTCTCCGATGCCGGATGGGTTGCGTTGGATGCCGCCGACGCCATCATCTTCGGATCGCCAACCTACATGGGTGGCCCGAGTTGGCAATTTAAGAAGTTCGCCGATACGTCCTCGAAGGCTTGGTTCACCAAGAAATGGCAGGATAAGGTCTTCGGGGGCT
Organism: Rhizobium sp. BR 362; assembly: GCF_036528765.1. NCBI lineage: Bacteria > Pseudomonadati > Pseudomonadota > Alphaproteobacteria > Hyphomicrobiales > Rhizobiaceae > Rhizobium > Rhizobium sp. BR 362. Next base: position 303,718 of record NZ_JARWGH010000006.1, read on the forward strand.
TCACCAACAGCGCCAGTTTGAACGGCGATAAGCTCAATACCCTCGAATACTTCGTTCTTCTGGCGGGACAGCACGGAGGTCTGTGGGTCAGTTTGGGGTTGAAGCCAGCAAACGTAAAGGCTTCCAAGCGCGACGATGCAAACAGGATGGGATCGTACATCGCGCCAATGGCGCAAAGCGATGCCGACGCAGCCCCGAGCGAAATGTCGATCGGCGACCTGGAAACTGCTCGCGCTTACGGCGAGCGCGTAGCACGAGTTGCGCAGCGGTTCGCATCGGCGGAGCGTGCCTGACCGTCAGCATCTTTGCGAAGTCCCCCGTTGGCGCGATGCGAACTATGAGTTTGGAGGCGCTTGCTACTGAATTCTGCAGACTTGCAAACGAAAAGCGCCGCACCATCGGCACGGCGCTCTTTATCGAAAGAAGCCACTTAGGCGGTGCGTACTTCCAGAGAAATCGGAACGGAAGCGAGCGCCTTCGAGACCGGGCAACCGGCCTTGGCCTTGTTGGCGAGTTCGGTGAAGGTGGCTTCGTCGGCGCCGGGAACTTTGCCGGTCAGCGTCAGGTGGATGGCGCTAATGGCAAAACCGCCTTCGACGCTTTCGAGCGTGACCTTGGCCGTCGTTTCCATGCTTTCGGCGGTAAAACCGGCCTCATTGAGGATCAGCGACAAAGCCATGGTGAAGCAGCCGGCATGGGCCGCACCGATCAGTTCTTCCGGATTTGTGCCGGGAACGCCTTCGAAGCGGCTGGCAAAACCATAGGGATAGTGATTGAGCGCACCGCTTTGGGTCGAGATCTGACCCTTGCCATCCTTCAGACCGCCGGACCACTGGGCCGAACCTGTACGATTGATCTGCATGCCGTCCTCCTTGTCGTTGATTGAACGTGGGGAGAGAGCCCCTTGCCCTTCCCGCAATGGCCGATAAGAAGCAGCGCCAGAGCGCCCTGCGTTCATTTGAACGCATAGTCGCTTGAAAGCCGGATACTCGAGAGCTGCCTCGACCGGCAATATAACGCTCTATCCGCCGAAGACGACAGCACCGTAACAATTAACGTGCGAACTCTTTTGCTATCCCCTCCCACGCCCTGCAGCAGCAGAGCGGATGTTGTCCAGCGTCACGGCGATCAGCAAGATCGAGCCGAGGACGAGATACTGATAAAAGGCCGGAATATTAAGCAGATTCATCACGTTCTGGGCAATGCCCATGATCAGCACGCCGACAATGACGCCGCTCATCGAGGCCCGACCGCCCGCAAGCGATACGCCGCCGAGCACGCAGGCCGAAATGACCAGCAGCTCCAGTCCGATTGCCGCGTTCGGCTGACCGGAGGTGATGCGCGACGACAGGAGGATGCCGGCGATGGCGCAGATGAAGCCCTGCAGCGTGAATATCCAGATCCGCATCGTGGCGACGTTGACGCCGGCCAGCCGCGAAGCCTCGGGATTGCCGCCGATCGCCAGCGTGTTCTTGCCGAAGATGGTGCGGTTCAGCACGAAGCCGAACAGGATGAACAGGATCACCATGATCCAGATCGGCGTTGGAATGCCGAGGAAGGTCGAAAGCGCCAGTTGATAGAAATTCGGATCGTTGATGCCGACCGCACGCCCGTCCGAGGCGATCAGCGCCAGGCCGCGGACGATCTGCATGGTGGCGAGCGTCGCGATCAGCGCATTGATGCGCAGCTTGGCGATGAGCGCGCCGTTGACGAGGCCGACGATAGCACCGCAGACGAGCGCCGCCAGCAGGCCGAGAATGATGGAGCCGGTGACGTTCGACGCCATGACCGCGATCATGCCGCAGAAGGCGACGGTCGAGCCGACGGAAAGATCGAAATCGCGTGAGGCTAGGCAAAACATCATTGTGCAGGCGACGATGCCGATCGTGACCACCGATTGCAGCAGGCCGATCATGTTGCGCTCGGTCAGGAAATTCGGAACCGTGAGCGACACGATGACAAAGGCCACCGCGAAGATGACGACGAGACCCTGTTCGCCGAGGAGGATTTTTTTCAAAGAAGACTTCAAGGAAGACATCGTCGCGATTTCCCTAGTCAGAATGCGCTTGCGGCATTTTTATCCGGCAGTGCGGCGGTTAGAATCTGGTGTTCATTGAAATTCGCCCGCGCCACATCGGCGGCGACCTTGCCGCCGCACATCACCATGATCCGGTCGGAAATGCCCATGACCTCCGGCAGTTCGCTGGAGATGACGACGATTGCCATGCCGCCGGCGGCTAGCTCATAGAGGATTTCATAGATTTCCGACTTCGCTCCGACATCGATGCCGCGCGTCGGCTCGTCGATCACTAGCACCTTGACGCCCTGTTCGGACAGCCAGCGGCCGAGAATGACCTTCTGCTGGTTTCCGCCGGAAAGATTGATGATGTCCTGCTTGCGCGACGGCGTGCGCACTCGCAGCCTGGCGATGAATTGATCGGCAAGGGCCGCTTCCTTGCCAGGGCTCAATATGCCGAACGGCGAGAAATGCCGCCGCGAGGAAATGGCGATATTCTCCTGGATCGAACGGCCCTGAATGATGCCATCGAGCTTGCGGTCTTCCGGGCAAAGCACCATGCCGGCATGGATAGTCGCCTTGGGATTGTTCGGAGCGACCGTGACCCCATCGATGGCGACCGTGCCCTGGTGACGATGATCCGCGCCGAACAACAGCCGCGCCATCTCGCTGCGCCCAGCGCCGATCAGGCCGAAGAAACCGAGGATTTCACCCCTGCGGACAGAGAAATTGATCGGCGTCGGAAGTCTCGACCCCGAAAGCCCCTTGACCTCCAGCCGGACAGGCCCGAGCGGCCGCTCGCGCCAGCCCCAGATATTGCTGATCTCGCGGCCGACCATTTCGGCAATGATCTGCTCGCGCGTCACCTGCTTGATATCGGGATGGTGTGCCGCGAGCTTGCCGTCGCGCAACACCGTCAGGCTGTCGCAGAGCCGGAAGATTTCATCCAGCCGATGCGAAACATAGAGGATGACGGTGCCGTTCGATTTCAGCCGTTCGATCAGCGAAAACAGGATTTCGCTCTCGCGCGACGACAGCGACGACGTCGGCTCGTCCAGCGCAATGACACGGGCATCGACCATGACGGCCTTGGCGATTTCCACCATCTGCCGCGCGCCGATCGACAGCGACGATACCTTGGCCGCCGGATCGACATCGATGCCGATCTCCCGGAGCTTGGCGCGGACGGTATCGGTGAGCGTCTTGCCGTTGATAATGCCGGCTTTGGCCGGAAAGCGGCCGAGCCAAAGGTTTTCTGCGACCGTCAGTTCCGGCACCAGTTGCAGTTCCTGATGGATGACGGTGACGCCGGCGTGAAAGGCATCCCGCACCGAATGATAGTGCTGCTCCTCACCGTCGATGGAGATGGTCCCCGCATCCGCCGCTTGGTCGCCAGAGAGGATGCGGATGAGCGTCGACTTGCCGGCGCCGTTTTCGCCCATCAGCCCATGCACCGCGCCTTTGATGACGGGGAACGTGATGTTCGACAGCGCCTGGACACCCGGATAGCTCTTGGAAATGCCGTTGAATTCGAGAAAGGCCATGCTTCTCTCACTGGTAAAAGGACCCGGCGGCAAGATTGCCACCGGGCCATGATCATCCGGAGGGGATGATTATTCGAGGCCAAGATCCTTGCGGACCGTCTGATAGTCGTCGCGCAGGGCCAGCGAACCGGAGGTCAGCGTCAGCTTTGGCGGCTCCTTGGCGTTGGCGATCCAGTCGTACATGTTGATCGCGGTCTCGTAACCGTGACGCTTCGGCGAGATGATGACCGTGCCGAAGAAGCCCGTCGGCTGCGGCTTCTTGAACTCGTTGATCGCAGAATCCGCGCCGCCGATGCCGACACCGATGACGTTGGCGGCGGGAATGCCAACCGATTCCGTCGCACGCACCGCGCCGAGCACCGCTTCGTCGTTAAGACCGAAGGCCACCCAATATTTCACGTCTGCATGCTTGTTGAGCACGGTGGTTGCGGCATTCAGCGCTGCTTCCGTATCGGTCTTGGCCTGCGGCGCGTCATAAATGTTTTCGGCGGGGAAACCGGCACCCTTCAGCACCGAGATGGCGCCTTCGACGCGATCGACGGCGGTCGGAAGCGCATCGTAGGAAACGCGGATTGCGCCGACATTCTTCATGTCCCAGCCGCGCTTCTTGATTTCATCGACGATCGCCTGGCCAACGGTCTCGCCGATCTTGGTGGCGGAGATACCCATATGCGGCACCTCTTCCAGCGGCTTGCCGTCGGCGCCGACTAGGCGGTCGTCGACCGTCATCAGCTTGAGCTGGTTGGCGGCCGCCTTGGCGACAATGCCGGGGCCGAGTTTGACATCAGGCGTGCAGATGATGAAGCCCTCCACACCCTGGGCTCCGAGATTATCGATCGCGGCCTGAACCTTTTCGCCGTCCTGCGCCCCGATCTTGACAAGCGTGAAGCCCTTCTCCTTCGCGGCGATGTCGGCGAACTTCCATTCGTCCTGGAACCACGGTTCTTCCGGTTGCTTGACCACGAAGCCGATTTTCACATCTGCGGCGAAGGCGGAGGTAGCGGCGATGACCGCAACCGTACCAGCCAGAATAGCTGCTTTGAAAAAGCGCATGATTCTCTCCCAAAATCCGAAACGAAGAACCTGCCCTCCCAGGCAGTGCTCTTGAATTATGATAAATCATCATACCAGTCAATTGCCAATGTATGATGATTATAATAGTGTGATTTTTGGAAGGGATGGTCCGCCAAACGCGCTGATGCTTATCGCCATGCGGAATGAATTCCGCTAAGCAGAGGCTCGGCCGCGCGGGAGAGCGACTGCGGAGAAGGCAATTGGATTCGTTTGAACGGCAAGAGCATAGGCTGAACGAGGCGCCGGAGCGCCGTCCGCGCGTGCGCAAGAACGTTACCGCCGCGATCGCCCAGGATATCTGTTCGGAACGCTATCCTTCCGGCTCGCCGCTGCCGCGCGAAAACGATCTCTGCGATATCTACGGCGTCAGCCGCACCGTCATCCGTGAATCCCTGAAGATCCTGGAATCGAAAGGGCTCGTGCGCGGCAAGCCGCGCATCGGCACCACCGTCTGCGACAAGGACGACTGGAATATTCTCGATCAGGACGTGCTGGAGTGGATGGGTCCCTATATCGCCGAATTCGATATTCTCGGCTGCATCCTCGAGGCGCGGCGCACCATTGAGCCGGTCGCCGCCGAATACGCCGCCGAGCGCGCTACCGCCCAGGAGATTGCCGATCTCGAAAAGGCCTGGCGGCAGATGCGCGATTCCGGCGACGATCCTGAACGCTTTACTGAAGCCGACGTGATGTTCCACACGGTGCTCCTGAGCGCCAGCCACAACCAGGTGTTCCGCCGCCTGTCGAGCGCCATCCACGCCGGCCTGAAATATGCGCTGCATGCCTCGAATGTCGCCGTCGACAGCCGCGATGAGGCCATCGCCGTTCATGGCGACCTGGTGGAGGCGCTGCGCCTGCGCAACCGCACCGGCGCGCGCGACTGTGCCCATCGCATGCTCGATCTTGCCGCCCGCGACCTCGCCGCCGCCGAAAAAGCGATCGGGCGGGCGGAGAAAAATAACACCTGAAACCCCGAAATCCGCGGCTCGCCGCCGCTGATATGATCCAAAAGCCGAAACGGAAGCTTCCCATGAAAATCACCAAATTGACGACCTACATCGTGCCGCCGCGCTGGATGTTCCTGAAGATCGAAACCGATGAAGGCATTGTCGGTTGGGGCGAGCCAGTGGTCGAAGGCCGGGCTTTGACTGTCCAGGCCGCCGTGCATGAACTGGAAGACTATCTGATCGGCAAGGACCCGTTCCTGATCGAGGATCACTGGAACGTCATGTACCGCGCCGGCTTCTATCGCGGCGGCGCCGTCCACATGAGCGCCATCGCCGGCATCGACCAGGCGCTGTGGGACATCAAGGGCAAGGCGCTGGGTCAGCCGATCCATTCGCTGCTGGGCGGCCAAGTGCGCGACAAGATCAAGGTCTATTCCTGGATCGGCGGCGACCGCCCCTCCGACGTCGCCAACAATGCCAAGGACGTCGTTGCCCGCGGCTTCAAGGCGATCAAGCTCAACGGCTGCGAAGAGATGCAGATCGTCGATACCTATGACAAGGTGGAAAAGGCGGTCGAAACCATCGCCACCATCCGCGAGGCGATCGGCCCCTATATCGGCATCGGCGTCGACTTCCACGGCCGTGTCCATCGTCCGATGGCCAAGGTTCTGGCGAAGGAACTCGAGCCCTACAAGCTGCTCTTCATCGAAGAGCCGGTGCTCTCCGAAAATCGCGAGGCGCTGAAGGAAATCGCCAACCACGCTTCCACTCCGATCGCACTCGGCGAACGCCTCTATTCGCGCTGGGACTTCAAGTCGGTTCTATCCGACGGCTATGTCGACATCCTGCAGCCCGACCTCTCCCATGCCGGCGGCATCACCGAATGCCGAAAGATCGCGGCGATGGCGGAAGCCTATGACGTGGCGCTGGCGCCGCATTGCCCGCTCGGCCCCATCGCGCTTGCCGCCTGCCTGCAGGTCGACGCGGTCAGCTATAACGCCTTCATTCAGGAACAGAGCCTCGGCATCCACTACAACAAGGGCAATGACATCCTCGACTACATCTCCAACAAGGAGGTGTTCAAATATGCCGACGGTTTCGTCAGCATCCCGCAGGGGCCCGGCCTCGGCATCGAAGTGGACGAAGCCTACGTCATCGAACGCGCCAAGGAAGGCCACCGCTGGCGCAACCCGGTCTGGCGTCATGAAGATGGCAGCGTAGCCGAGTGGTAACAATTTACCCTCGCCCCATCGGGGAGAGGGTCGCGCGGCACGCGCGGGGTGAGGGGGCGTTGCACCGATAAAGCATCGGTTCCCTTACCTAAAAGCTCCCTATATTGCCGGTCACTCCCCCTCACCCGGCGCTTTGCGCCACCCTCTCCCCGCCGGGGCGAGGGTAAATCATTACCTCACATCCGCCCGCGCCCGCGGCCGCGTGTCATTCCTCTCCCAGGAGAAAATTGCCGGCGGCAACGGATCGAGATTGCGGATGATATCCGCGCCTTTCTCGCCGACCATGATCGTCGGGCCGTTGGTGTTGCAGGAGGGCACGCGCGGCATGACGGAGCTGTCGCAGACGCGCAAGCCCTCCAGCCCCCGCACCTTCAGCTCGAGATCGACGACCGCCATGGCGTCCGTGCCCATCTTGCAGGTGCCGACGGGATGATGGTCGGTCTTGGCATTGGCGCAGCCATAGTCAAACAATTGCTCCTCCGTCTTCAGCTTGCCGCCTGGCAACCGCTCCGCCAGCACGAAGGGTTTCAGCGCATCCTGGCTCATGATTTCGCGGGCAATCCGCAGGCCTTCGAGCGACATCTTCACGTCATGCGGATCGCTCCAATAATTCGGATCAATCAGCGGCGCGGCTGATGGATCGGACGAGGAGAGCCGCACCGTGCCACGTGAGCGCGGGTGCAAATAGGCCGAATTCAATGTCACGCCGGCATTCTTCAGCCGCGCGACACCGGCCTCGATGCCGGAGCCGAGGCCGAGATGGAACTGGATATCCGGCGAGCGGGCATCGGGATCGGCGTACCAGAAGCCGCCGGTCTCAAAGAGCGACGAGGCGACGGGGCCGGAGCGGAACAGCAGATATTGCAGCCCGGCCCAGAGGGTGCGATGTGGCTTGGCGACATTGTCGTAAGTGTGGTCGCCGGTGCATTCCGAAATGACGAAAAGATCGAGGTGATCCTGCAGATTGCCGCCGACACCGGGCAGATCATGCGCCACGGGGACACCGACCGAGGTCAGATGATCGGCCGGGCCGATGCCCGACTGCAGCAACAGCTTTGGCGAACCGATGGCGCCGGAGGAGACCAGCACCTCCCGCTCTACCCGTATGATCTCGACACCCTTGTCCGTTACCACCTCGACGCCGACAGCGCTGCGGCCTTCTAGCACGATGCGCGCCACCCGCGCACCGGTCCGGATCGTCAGGTTCTTCCGGTCCTTGATCGGCGAAAGATAGGCAAGCGAGGCCGACGACCGACGGCGGTTGCGCTGCGTCAACTGATAGAAACCGACGCCCGCCTGCTGTCTGCCGTTGAAATCGTGGTTATAGGGAATGCCGAGCTCCTGGCCGGCGCGGATATAGGCGTCGCAGATCGGCAGTGCCGATACCGGCATGGAAACGCCGAGCGGCCCGCCATAGGAATGATAGTCATCGGCAAAACGCTGATTGTCTTCGGCGCGCTTGAAGTAAGGCAGCACGCTGCGATAATCCCAGCCCTCGCAACCATCCTCGCGTGCCCAGAGATCGTAGTCGGCGGCGTTGCCGCGCGTATAAAGCTGCGCATTGATCGAGGAGCCACCGCCAATCACCTTCGCCTGCGTATAGCGCAGCACGCGGCCTTTCATATGCTTTTGCGGAACCGTCTCCCAGCCCCAGCTCGCCACGCCCTTGGTCATCTTGGCGAAGCCGGCAGGCATATGAAACAAGGGATTCCAATCACCGCCGCCGGCTTCCAGCAACAGGACTTTCACCGAAGGGTCCTCGCTCAGCCGGTTGGCGAGCACACAGCCCGCGGGTCCGGCGCCGGTGATGATATAGTCGTAGTTCATGTCATGTCCTTAGATTGAATATGTTCCACGCTACGGAGTCGCGCCACCCTCTCCCCGCTGAGGCGAGGGTAAGTTCTCACAGTCGTCCGATACCCAACCCGCCATCCGCAGACATCACCGATCCCGTGGCAAAACCGAAACCGCCTTTGGCCAGCGCCGCAACGATGCTGCCGACATCGCCCGTCTCGCCCCAACGTCTCATCGGCACCAGCCCGCCGTCGATCAATGGGTCGTATTTCTCCGAAACCTGCGCCGTCATGTCGGTGCGGATGATACCGGGGCGGACCTCGAAGACGGCAATCCCGGTCTCCGCCAGCCGCAGCGCCAGCCCTTGCGAGAAGGCGGAAAGGCCGGCCTTGCTGATGCAATAATCCAGCCGTTCGGGCGAACTGAGGGCTGCCGAGACCGAGGTGATGTTGATCACCGAATGCGGCGTTGGCGACATCTTCGCCGCCAGCATCGAACGAACGACCGCCTGGGTGAAGAACACGGTGCCGCGCAGATTGACGTCGATGAGCCGGTCGAAATTCTCAGGCGCCAACTCCAGGAAGTCGCCGCGCACGACAGCGCCGATGCCGGCATTGTTGACCAGGCAATCGATCTCGCCCAAAGCCGCCCAGATCGCCTCGACGGTTGCCGCGTGTCCTGAGAGATCGGCAAGATCAGACCGCAAATAGAGTGCTCGCCCACCGCTTGCCTTCAATTCCGCGAGCTCCGCCAGCGGCGGCTCGTTCTCGATACCGGTGATCGCCAGATCGAAACCACTCCTGGCCAGTGCCCGCGCAATACCGAAACCGATCCCCTTGCGGCCGCCGGTGACGACGGCAACCGGGCGCCTTGCCTTCATGACCGCAGCTCCTCCCGCGCGATATGATCGGCGACGCGCAGCGCCTGGGCAGCTACCGTCAGGGCTGGATTCACCGCAGCCGACGTCGGCAGGAAGCTCGCGTCGACCACGAAAAGATTGGGATGATCGAAGGCCCGGCAGAAGATATCGAGCGGCGCGCTCGAACCGTCATTGCCGATCTTGACCGTGCCGCACTGATGCGACGGCGTGCGCTTGTCGAAGGGACGTGACAGCACGATCGGGAAGCCGGCCTTGCGAAGCACGCCCTTCAGCTTCTTCACCAGATCGAGATGTGCCTGCCAATTGGTGCGCACCCACTGCAGTACGATACGGTCGCCTTCGACCGTGATCCGGCTTTCCGGCGACGGCAGGTCCTCGCTCATGGCGTAGAAATCGATGGCATGGGCCGAAATGCTGTTCAGCAGCCATTCCGGCACAGTCGGCATATTCGCCTTGAGGATCGTGCCGGAAACACGCCCCAAAAGCTGCACATTGCCGAGAGGCGGCCCACCTTCGCCATCCGAGAGATAGAAATCATTGAAACCGAAGGTCTTCTGATAGACCGCATCGTTCCGGTACCAGGGCGAAATCGCCAGTACGGCAGAGGAATTGTGGTTCATGAAGTTGCGGCCGACCTGATCCGAGCGATTGGCAAGTCCGCGTGGATTGGCCTCGTCAGCCGATCGCAGCAGCAGCACCGCCGACTGCACCGCTCCGGCCGAAAGAATGACCAGTTTCGGCCGAACAACATGCGCCTGCCCATAGGCGGAATAATGCACCGCGGCAATCATTCGCCCATCGGCGGCGGCCTGAAGCCGTGTAACGCGCGCGCCGGTCTTCAGCTTGACGTTCGGATATTGCAGAGCCTTGGCAAGGGCCACCGTCTCGGCATCCATCTTGCCGTCGGCGCTGTGCGGATGCGCATCCCAGGGCGTGCGGCCCTTGGCGAGCCAGCTATCGATGTCGACGCCGAGCGGCAGCGGATGCGGATGCATGCCGTTATCCTTCAGCCGCTTGCGGACACTGGCGATCGCCGGCTCCTCGGGCACTGGCGGAAATGGATAGGGCCGCGAATGCGGCGGCTCCGATGGGTCGTCGCCGAGGCTGCCACGCACCTGATAGAGCTGTTCCGCCTCGCTATACCAGGGCTCCAGCTCCTCATAGGGAAAGGGCCAGGCCGGTGATACGCCGTCGAGATGCCGCATCTCCTCGAAATCCTCGCGCCGGTAGCGGATCAGCACCGCGCCGTAGAATTTCGAATTGCCGCCGACATTGTAATAGTTGCCGGGATTGAACCCCTTGCCGCCCTTCTCGTACCAGGTCTCCTTCGGACGAAAATGGCCGCGCAGGAAGATCGCCCGCTGGTCGCGATTTTCCGGCCGGTCCTCCAGTCTCTCGCCGGCTTCGAGGATCAGAATATTGGCGCCCGAGGCGGCAAGGCCGGACGCGACGGTCGAACCTCCTATTCCTGAGCCGATGATGACGATATCCGGTTCTTCCATGCTATCGCTCACGCTATCCGGACCTGGCTCTGCGGATCGAAGAACACCGCCTTGTCGAGGTTGAAGGCAAGCCGCGCCGTCTGGCCGGGAGCAATGCGGGCATCGGCGCGCAGCCGCGCCACGACGGATTTGCCGCCGAGGCGCGCGATCGCAAAGGTATCCGAACCCGCCGGCTCGACCACCTCGATCAGGCAGTCACCCTCGGCGAGCGAATGGGCATTGCGATCCGCGCCGTCAAGGTCGGTCAGCGCCTCCGGCCGTATGCCGAAGATCACGTCCTTGCCGGCATGGGCGCCAAGGCCACCGGCGCTCCCGTTGACCGGCAGTTTCAAGGGGGCTGCGCCGTTCGGCCGGTCAAGCGAGACCTGCAATCCCGTCGGCCCGCTCTCCACAGTCGCGGTCAGCAGGTTCATGGCGGGCGAGCCCATGAAGTCCGCGACGAACATGTTGGCAGGGTGATTGTAGATTTCCGCCGGTGTACCGAATTGCTGCAGCACGCCGTCCTTCAGCACCGCGATCTTCGTCGCCAGCGTCATCGCCTCGATCTGGTCATGCGTGACATAGACGATCGTCGTCTTCATGCGCTGGTGCAGGCGCTTGATCTCGGTGCGCATGTCGACGCGCAGCTTGGCGTCGAGGTTGGATAGCGGCTCATCGAAGAGGAAGACCTGCGGATCGCGCACCAACGCCCGTCCCATGGCGACGCGCTGGCGCTGGCCGCCGGAAAGCTGGCTAGGCTTGCGATCGAGCAGGTGCCCGATCTGCAGCATGTCGGCCACCTGCTTGATCGCCTTTTCGCGTTCCTCCTTCGGAACCTTGCGGATTTCCATGCCGAAGGCGATGTTGCCGGCAACCGTCATGTTCGGATAGAGCGCATAGGACTGGAACACCATGGCGATATCGCGTTGTGATGGCGCCAGGCCATTGACCGACCGGCCGGCAATGGCGATGTCGCCGGAGGTGATCGGCTCCAGCCCGGCAATGGTATTGAGCAGGGTGGACTTGCCGCAGCCCGACGGGCCAACGAGCACCAGAAACCCGCCCTTTTCGATCTCGATATTGATGTCCTTCAGGATCTCTAGCGATCCGTAGGACTTGCGCAGATTGGTGATTTTCAGGAAGGACATGAGCTTATCCCTTGACGGCGCCGGACATCAGGCCGCGGACGAAGAACCGGCCGGAGACGATGTAGACGATGAGGGTTGGCAGGGCCGCGAGGATCGCGCCCGCGAAGTGGACATTGTATTCCTTGACGCCTGTTGACGACGACACGAGGTTGTTGAGCGCAACCGTCATGGGCGTCGAATAGGGTCCGGAGAACGAAGCTCCAAACAGGAAGTCGTTCCAGATATTGGTGAACTGCCAAATGACGGAGACGACGATGATCGGCCCAGAGGACGGCAGCAGGATACGCCGGAAAATCTGGAAGAAGCTCGCCCCGTCGATTTGCGCAGCGCGCACCAGCTCGGTCGGAAACGCCTCGTAATAATTGCGGAAATAAAGCGTGGTGAAGCCGAGGCCGTAGACGATATGGACGAGGATAAGCCCCCAAATGGTGCCGGCAATGCCGAAGAAACCGAGAATGCGCGCCATCGGGATCAGTACGATCTGGAACGGGATGAAGCAGGAAAGCAGCAGCATTCCGAAGAAGATTTCCGCGCCGCGGAAGCGCCACTTCGTCAGCACATAGCCGTTCAGCGCGCCGACCAGGGTGGAGATCGCAACGGCGGGCACGACCATGAGGATCGAGTTGATGAAGAAGGGCCTGAGTCCCGTCGGCTGCACGCCGATCTGCGCCGTTGACCAGGCCGAGATCCAGGGCTCGATCGTCCAGGTCTGCGGCAGATTCAGCATGCCGCCCTGGCGGATCTCTGCGAGCGGCTTGAAGGAATTGACCAGCATCACATAGAGCGGCAGCAGGTAGTAAACGGCAAACAGGATCAGCGCCGCATAGATCAAGCCACGGGTCAGCCTGCCGTGCCAGATGGCATTTTGCGGATTGGGGCTGCTCATCTGCGTTTCCCTCCGCCGATTTCCGAATAGAGATAGGGGATGATGATGGCAAAGATCATCGCCAGCATGATGATCGCCGACGAGGCGCCGATGCCCATCAGGTTGCGGGTGAAGGTATAGGAATACATGAAGGTGGCCGGCAATTCGGTCGCCTGCCCCGGACCGCCGCCGGTCAGCGCGATGATCAGATCATAGGCCTTGATGGCGAGATGGGCGAGCACCACGAAAGCCGAGAGAAACACGGGCCGCATCAGCGGAATGATGATGCGGCGGTAGGTGGTGATCGCAGACGCGCCATCGATCTGCGCCGCCTTGATGATCTCGTTGTCGACGCCGCGAAGACCGGCGAGGAACATTGCCATGACGAAGCCTGATGACTGCCAGACGGCGGCAATGACGACGCAGTAGATCGCCATTTTAGAATCCTTGATCCAGGTGAAGGAAAAGCTGTCCCAGCCCCAGAGATGCATGGTGTTCTCGAGACCTATGCCGGGATCGAGAAACCATTTCCACGCCGTTCCCGTGACGATGAAGGACAGCGCCATCGGATAGAGATAGATCGGTCTCAGCAGCCCTTCGGCGCGGATCTTCTGATCGAGCAGGATCGCCAAAGCGAGGCCGAGCACCGAGCAGATGACGATATAGAAGGAGGCGAAGATGCCGAGATTGGTGATCGCCCGCCACCAATGCGGCAGCGCCCAGAGCTTATCGTAGTTGGTGAAGCCGATAAGGTTGTAGGACGGCAGCATCTTGCTGTCGGTCAGCGACAGATAGCCGGTATAGGCGATGAAGCCATATACGAAGATCAGAATGACGACGAAGCTCGGGGCCAGCACCAGCTTTGGCAACAGCTCCTGCATTCGGCTGCGACTGTTCATGGGTCGAACACCAGTTTTTACGCGTCCCAAAGGGACGCGGGTTCCAAATATGCGAACTGCGAGCGGAACGGCCCCCTCACCCTAACCCTCTCCCCGAGGGGAGAGGGGACGACCTCGCGTAGCGCTTGTTCTCGACTCCCTCAAAGTCAAGAGGCGACGGATGGTGCGTCTTTCCCCTTCTCCCCTCGGGGAGAAGGTGGCCGCCCTTCGACAAGCTCAGGGGGCGGATGAGGGGGATCCTTGCTCCGAACTACCCTACTTCGCAGCCGCAACCGCCGAGACGAGTTCCTTGACCGCATCATCCGACGAGAGATCGCCGTTGAATTCGCGAGTCACGACGTCGTAGATCGCGTTCTTGACGGCGGCTGGATTGGCATGGCCATGGGCCATGGAACCAAACAGCGTGCCGTTCTTGTTGGCTTCGGCCAGATCCTTGATCGCCTTCTTGCCGCAATCGTCGAAGGCGGTATCCGGAACGTCGGTGCGCGCCGGAACCGAGCCCTTGACGACGTTGAAGGCCGACTGGAAGGTCGGGCTTTCGATAGAGGAAGCCATCTGCATCTGAGCCGGAATCTTGTCGGCGGACACCTTGAACATCGCGAACTGATCGGAGTTGAAGGTCACCGAGCCCTGCGTTCCGGGGAAGCGGATGCAGACGAAATCCTTACCCGGCACCTTCTTCGCCTTCAGGAACTCGCCCTTTGCCCAGTCGCCCATGAACTGCAGGCCGGCCTTGCCTTCGATGACCATGCCGGAAGCAAGATTCCAGTCGCGGCCGGAGAAGTTGTCGTCGACATAGGAGCGCAGCTTCGTCATGCGGTCAAAGGCTTCCTTCATCTTCGGGCTGCCGAGCGTATCGGGATCGAGATCGATGAAGGCCTTCTTGTAGAAGTCGTTGCCGAACGAGAGCACGACGGCGTCGAAGATTGTCGCATCCTGCCACGCCTGGCCGCCATGGGCGATCGGCGTGATGCCCTGCTTCTTGAAGTTGTCGAGCAGCGCGATCAGTTCGTCCCAATTCGTCGGCACCTTGCCGCCGGCCTTGTCCAGCGCTTCCTTGTTGATCCACACCCAGTTGGTGGAGTGGACGTTCACAGGAGCGGCGATCCAATGGCCGTCATATTTGGAAAACCTCTGCAGGGCGGTCGGGACGACCTTGTCCCAGCCTTCCTTGTTCGCGACCGCATCGAGATTGCCGAGCGAACCTTCCTTGGCCCAGTCGAGAATGTCGAAGCCGAGCATCTGTACGGCGGTCGGCGGGTTGCCGCCGGTGACGCGGGCGCGCAGCACGGTCATCGCCTCGGTGCCGCCACCGCCTGCGACCGGCATGTCGACCCAGCCGATGCCCTTCGATTCCAGGTCCTTCTTCAGGACTTCCAGTGCCGCCGCTTCGCCGCCGGACGTCCACCAATGCAGGACTTCGACATTTTCGGCGGCATGCGCCACGGTTACGGTGCCCGTCATCAAAAGGGCGGCCGCAGCCACTGATGTCATCAATTTACGCATATTCTCTCCTCCCAGTTTAGATAGACGAGCAGCAAGACCTCCTCCCGCTGCCCCATGCCCTTCACTCCCCGTAAAGAACAATTCCGCCGCGGCCTCCCAGCCGGGGCACACATTAGAGACGTCACAACCCACACGGCGTCAAGCGTTCACAACCATTCCTGGTTAACTCCGTCGGTTGTCCCCGCTGGCGCATTCATCTCACCTCGGCATCCACCAGCCGGTGCGCCGGCCGATATGCATGTTGAGCGTCTTTGTCTCCGTATAATCCTCGACCGCATGTCGTCCGAGCTCGCGTCCGAGCCCCGACTGTCGATAGCCGCCGAAGGGCAGTTCCGCCGCGCCGTCCATGAAGGTGTTCATCCAGATCGTGCCGGCCCGCACCCGCCGCCCGATCGTCAGGCACGTATCGAAATCGCGACTCCAGACACCGGCGGAAAGGCCGTAATCGATGGAATTGGCGATGCGGATCGCATCCTCGGTCGTGTCAAACGTCAGCACGGAAAGGACGGGGCCGAACACCTCCTCTTTCGCCACCGCCATCTCCGGTTTGACGTCGGCGAGGATGGTTGGCGCCATATATTGGCCGAAACCGAAATCGATCTGGCTGCCGCCATGCGCAACAGTCGCGCCGCTCTTTGCCGCGCCGGAGACATAGCCTTGAATCTTCTGCAGGTGCTGCGGGGTGATGATTGCTCCGACCTGCGTTGACGGGTCGAGCGGATCGCCGACCTTCACTTTTTCCGAAAGGCTGGCGATGCGCGCCGTGACATCCTTGGCGATCTCGCGATGAACGATCAGCCGCGAGCCGGCATTGCAGCATTCGCCGGCATTGAAATAGGCACCGAACACCGCGGCATCGATGAACTCATCGAGATTGGCGTCGGGAAAGACGATCTGCGGGTTCTTGCCGCCGAGTTCGAGCGAAACCTTCTTCAGCGTTTGCGCCGCACTCGCCATGGTCAGCCGTCCAACGCCCGTCGAACCGGTAAAGGAGATCATGTCGACATCCGGGTGGCTGGTCATCGGCGCACCGACATCGGCGCCCGTGCCGACGAGAATGTTGACGACGCCGGCCGGTACGCCAGCTTCCAGCAGGATTTCCCCGAGCACCAGCGTCGAACCCGACGTCAGTTCCGACGGCTTGATCACTGCCGTGCAGCCCGCGGCAAGCGCAAACGGTAACTTCTGGCTTACGATCAAGAATGGGAAGTTCCAGGGCGTGATGATCGAGACAACCCCGACCGCCTCGCGCAGCACCACACCCATCGTACCGTCGCCAAGCGTGTTGTAGCTCTCACCATGTAGGTCGCGCGCAAGGGCGGCCGCGTAGCGCCAGATATCGGCGGAACCGGCGATCTCGCTTCGCACCTGGGTAATCGGCTTGCCGGCCTCGATCGCATCGAGGTAGGCGAGCTCTTCGGCCCGTGCCAAGATCATGTCGGCAGCCTTTAGCAGGATGTTGGAGCGTTCTGCCGCGGTCATGCGCGGCCAGGGGCCATGGTCGAACCCCTTGCGTGCGGCGGCGATAGCCTGGTGCACATCGTCCTTGGTCGCGGATTTATAACGGCTGACGGTGACGCCGTGGCTCGGCGCCACACGCTCGATGGTGCCGGTCTCGACGCCTTCGACCCATTTTCCATCGATCAGCATCTTGAAATCACGCACTTTCACGTCGGGAAGCGCCTGCGGCTTCACAAGGACCGTCATCACCATTCTCCCTTGAATTCGGCAGCGCGTTTGCCGGCAAAGGCCGCAACGCCCTCCTTGAGGTCGCCGGTCTTGGCGACCAGGATCGATCCCAGCGCCTCGACGGCCGACCCATTATCCTCGCCATTGGCCGAAGCGATCATCAGCTTTGCGATCTCCAGCGCCGCCGGCCCGCGCGCAGCAATGCGCGCCGCATAATCCCTGGCGGCGGCAAGCACAGTTCCCGTTTCCACAACGGCATCCACAAGACCGTGGCCGCGCGCCTCTTCGGCGGAAAACATCTCGCCGCCCAGCACCATGCGCCGCACGATCTGCGCGCCAAATCGCTTGGTAAGCCGCTGCGTACCAGACCAACCGGGCACCATGCCAAGGCTGGTCTCCGGCAGGCCAATCCTGATCTGGCTTTCCGCGATGCGGATATCGGCCGCCGCCGCCAGCTCCAGCCCTCCGCCAAGCGCATGACCGTTCAATGCCGCGATCACGGGCATGCGGAGTGTTGCCAGCCGCTCGAAGACACGATGCCCGAAACGCACCCAGGCATGACCGAACTCGTTGGCCGCCATGCCGCCCCAGGCCTTGACGTCGCCGCCGGCTGAAAAAGCCTTGCCTTCGCCGGTCAGAATCGCGACGCGCACGGAAGCGTTCGCTTCCACTTCGTCGCAGGCGCCCGCCAGCGCCTTCAGCATGTCGATATCGAAGGCGTTAAGCTTCTCTGGCCGCGAAACCGTCATCGTCGCGACAGAACGTTCAACGGAAACCTTGACCTCACCCATGGCGTGCTCCTTCCAGAACACGGCTAGCCTTGGCCGGCAGCGTCAGACCAATCGGCGCCTCATGGAACAGGGCCGCATCCATGACCTTCAAGCGGTCGGAGACGAGCAGCGGAAATTCCGACTGAGCAAGAATATGCCCCTCCAAATCGACGCCCGGCGCGATCTCCGTCAGCAACAAGCCGTCCGGCGTCAGCTTCATCACGCAGCGTTCGGTGACATAGGTGATATCCTGCCCCTGCGCGATGCCGCGCGGGCCGGAGAAGGTGACGTGTTCAACCGCATTCACCAGCTTCTTCAGCTTGCCTTCTCTCTCGATGATCAGCCGGCCGCCCTCGACGCCGAGCTTCGCGCCGGCATTGAACATGCCGGAGAAGACGATCTTCTTCGCCCGCGCCGTGATATCGACGAAGCCGCCGGCGCCCGCCGTCACGTGCGGCCGGAAACTGAGCCGGGAAACATTGACGGAGCCGTCGCGGCCGATCTCCAGGAAGGAGAGAAGCGAAGCGTCGAAACCGGCGCCTTGGAAATAGGTGAACTGATAGGGCGAGGGCATGAAGGCATCGGCATTAGAGGCGCAGCCGAAGGCGAAATCGAGCAGCGGCACGCCGCCGACCGCCCCCTGCTCGATCACCCAAGTGACCGCGCCATGCAATCCTTCTTCCATCAGGATACGCGGCACATTGGCGGAAATGCCGAAACCGAGATTGACGGCGCTGCCGGATTGCAGCTCCTGCGCCACCCGCCGGGCAATGACCTTCTGAATATTGAATTCCGGCACGCGGAAACTGTCGAGCGGCCGAAAGATTTCGCCCGAGATCGCCGGATCGTAAAGCGTCTGCGTGGTCTGTTTCTGATCCGGATCGACGACGATATAGTCGACGAGAACGCCGGGAACGCGCACGTCGTGCGGTTTCAATGAGCCTTCCTTGGCAAGCCGCTTGACCTGGGCGATGACGACGCCGCCATTGTTACGGGCCGCAAGCGCCTGGTCGAGACCACCGAGATAGGCGCCCTCATGTTCATAGGTGAGATTGCCGCGCTCATCGGCGGTCGTTGCCCGGATGATCGCCACCTGCGGCGCGATCGCCTTGAAATAAAGCCAGTCTTCGTCTTCAAACGAGATTCGCTTCACTACCGGCTCAGCCCCGGCTGCCGCATTCATGGCGCAGCCCTCGCGCTCCGGGTCAACGAAGGTATCAAGGCCGACCTTGGTCAAAACGCCGGGACGCTTGGCGGCGGCCTCGCGATGCATGTCGAAGAGAATACCGGAGGGAATGTTGTAGGCGGCCACATCGTTGTTGCCGATCATCTGCCAGATCAACGGCGGTTCCGAACTGGACGGCCCGGACGGATAGGAGCCGCCGATGATCGTCTTCAGCAGACCTTTCTTGGCGATGTGATCGACACCCTTGATGCCGCTCATGTCGCCCGCCGCGATCGGATGCAGCGTCGTCAGATCACGCGGATGGCCCGTTGCGTCAAAACGCTCGCCGATCGCCTTCAGCATGAGATCCGGGCAGCCGAGACCGCTCGAAGACGAGACGGAAACGATGGCGCCATCGGGGATCAGGGCGGCCGCTTCGGCGGGAGTGATATGCTTGTTCATCGCAACGCTCAAAGTCCTGTATCAATCTTGACGGCTTCGCGGGTTGCGGCCGATTTGACCACGGCAAGACCCGTTGCCAGCGACCACACGCCGTCCTCGCCGGTGGCCGACGGCTTTCCCCGACCCTCGATTGCGGCATGAAAGGCGGCAAGCGCCGTCTCGTAGAGATTGTGGTGATGGAGCGGCAGCTCCGTTTCGCCATTGCGGTCACGCAGAAAGACATGGCCGACAGGCCGCTGCGTCATGACATTGCGGCCGATCAGCGAGCCGTCCGTACCGTGCACCTCGAAACCGGTCTCCGCATACCTCGTGGTAAAGCCATCATGGAACTGCGCGATGACGCCGGATTTGAACCGCAAAGCCCCCATGACGGCGTCCTCGAGCCCCGCCTTGCCCATGCCGCCGCTCTGGCCGAAGGCGATCGCTTCCACCGGATCGTCGTTCAGTACGAAGCGCAGCGTGTCCGCATCGTGAACGGTGATATCGAGAATGACGCCGCCGCCCGCCTGCGGCTTGTCCAGCCGCCAGCCCTGCAAATGCGGCGGCAGGTAGACGGCGTGGAAAACGCGGGCGCTCAGCGGCTTGCCGATCCGGCCGGCGGCGATTGCCTCCCGCATCGCCCGGTGGCTAGCGGCATTGCGCAGATGATGGTTGGTGCCCATGACCACGCCGGCCGCCTTCGCAGCCTGCGCCATGAGCCGCGCATCCTCCAGCGTCAGCGCCAGCGGCTTTTCGCAAAGCACATGCTTGCCGGCCTTGACCGCCGCCAAGGTCTGGTCGCGGTGCAATTCGTTGGTCGTCGAGATATAGACGGCATCGACATCGGGATCGCTGACAAGGTCTGCGACATCTGTCACCGATTTGGCAATGGCATTTTCAGCCGCATAGGCCCGGCCGCGCTCCGCGTCCGTACTCATCACGGAGACGACCTCACCGCCGGTTGCGCGAATTGCGCCGATCATCCATTCGCGGGCGATCGTGCTTGCGCCGATCAAGCCCCATTTTACACCTCCGCTCATGACACGACCCTCCTTGCCGTTATGTCCAGCCCGGCTCCGCAGCTCTGACGCACCACCAGCCGCACGGCGCTGACGATCGCCTCCGCCTCCACCTTGCCGGAATTGATCTGCTTCAGAAGCAACTGCGCGGCGCGGCGCCCCATACCCTGCGGATCGACGGAAACCGTCGTCAGCGCCGGCACCGCACTTTCCGCCTCGATCACATCGTCAAAACCGACCACCGCAAAATCGACACCCGGCTCCAGCCGCCGCGCCCTCAGGCCATCGCAGACTCCAAAGGCGACCGCATCGTTGAAACACACGGCTGCCGTCGGCTTGTGGGCGAGCAACATGGCGCGGCCGACCGCTTCGACGCCGCCGGCGCGCGAAGGCGCAGTGGCAACGACGAGATCATCGTCGAAAGCTATTCCCGCCTTGGCCAGCGCATCGCGATAGCCGCCGAGCCGCTCGGCAAAAACGGCGGTGTTGGCGAACCCGCCCATGAAAGCGATGCGGCGGTGACCAAGACCGGCCAGATGCTCGACCGCCGCCGACGCGCCGCCAAAATTGTCCGACACCAGCGACGAGACCTTTGCGCCGGGAATATTGCGCACGACGATAACCACGGGAATGCCGGCAGTGGTGAGCGACTTGAAGTCGGCCGCTTCTGTGCCCCGCGCCGGCGAAACGATCAGGCCGGAAATGCCGTGCTCGCGCATGGAGGCGACGACCTCGCGCTGACGGTCTATGCTTTCGCCCGTATTGGACAGGAACTGCACATAACCGGCCGACTGCACGACCATATCGACGCCGACGGCGAGCTCGGCAAAGAAGCTGTTGGTGAGATCGTTGACCACGATGCCGACGATCTTCGACTTCGCCTGCCGCAGATTGGCGGCGCCGCGATTGTAGACGTAGCCGAGCTCGCGGATCACCGCGTTGACCTTGGCTCGCGTCGCCTCATTGACCAGCGAACTGCCCTGCAGAACGAGAGACACGGTCGACTTCGACACGCCAGCGGCATGCGCAATATCGATGACCGTGACGCGTCCCTTGCTCATCCGTCTCCCCGCGGGCTTTCATCTTTTTGTTGCGACGATTATTTGGAACGTTCCAAATTTTGTCAATGGGAAAATAGGAAATGGCAACGACAATATTCGGAAACTGCGGACAATTGCGCCTTTCACGGCATATTCCGCAAAATGGGCAAGGACATTAGATTCCAAGAAAGGATCTTATTTCATCTGGAACGATCTAAATTATAAACCTAGCAATACGGCGGCAGCAACAGAACGCCCGGCAACCGAAGAGGCTACCGGGCGTCTTAGGGAAACGAAAATCTAAGAGCCGCAGCCCTATTTATTCAACTGCGCCTGCAGCTTGTTGACGTCGTCGGTCGACATCTCTCCGTCTGTCGTCACCTTGCCGTCCGTGATCTTCCAGAGACGGAACGGGCCGGTGATGTCGCCGTATTTGTCGAAGGCAACCGGGCCGATGACTCCTTCGTAGCGGATTGGCTTGCCGTCCTTTATGAGGCCGAGCGCCTTGGCAAACTCCTCCTTGCCGGCGTGAATCGGCGTGCCCTGTGGATCAACCGCTCTATACATCGCATCCTTGATCTTGTCGGGATCGTCCGAGCCGGCAATCGCTATGGCGAGGCCGACGATAGCGCCGGCGTCGTAGGAACGATCGGCCGCCGGATTGGACGGTTCGATGCCCGAAAAATCCTTATAGTTCTTCATGAAATAGTCGGTCGAGGCGGTCGGGCTGGTGCCCGAGGATGTGCCATAAGCATCCTTAAGGTAGTCGGCGCCGACAGACTCGATGAAATCGGGGCTGTTCATGCCGTCGTTCAGCAGGAATTTTTGCACGCCGCCCTGCGAAATCCAGGTGCGGGCGATGGTCGCGCCGTCGACCGGCGTGCTGACGAGGTAAAGACCGTCCGGATTGCCGGCCATGGCGGCGGTGACTTCCGAGGCATAGCTCGACTGCTTTTCGTTATAAGGCGTGTCGGACACGATGGTGCCGCCAAGCGCCTTATAGGCGCGGGAGAATTCCGCCACCATGTTGACGCCGAAATCGTTGTTGACATGGATGACCGACAGCTTCTTGAAACCCTTGTCGATGGCGTATTTCGCAGCCGCCACGCCCTGCAGCGCGTCCGAGGTAATGGTGCGGAAGAAGATGCCATTGGTCTTCCCGTCGCGGCCAAGCGCCGTCAATGTCGGCGAGGACGAGGCGGGCGACACCTGCACGATCTTGGCGGGTGCGGTGACCGAAGTCAGGATCGGAATCGACACCGATGAAATGATGCCGCCGATAATGACGGGCACCTTCTTGACCTGTACGAGTTGCGTCGCGGCGTCGACCGCGACATTGCCTTGGCTCTGGCTGTCGCGCGTGTCGGTCACCAGATCGCAGCCGCGCACGCCGCCGGCGGCGTTGATGTCGCGGAAAGCCATTTCGACCGATTTCGCGCCGGCCTGACCATATTCGCCAGCGGGCCCCGTCAGCTCCATCACCAGTCCGACAGTGATCTTGCAGTCAGCAGCATTGGCAACACCGGCCGCTGCAAGGAGCGCCAGAGCGGTGGTGAATTGAAATATCGTCTTTTTCATCTTTGTTCCCCTTGTTAGGTACACGACTTCTATTTCAGTGGTTGGCCTGTTTCGTCTCCGGCGTCTGCAGCCAGGTTTCATGCAGATGCCGCCATTCGACGCCGTTCGGCATCGATGAATTTTCGGTAAAAAGCGCGCTCGCCCGCCGCCAGGTCCAGACACCGGCCCGACATTGTGCCTCGACATAGGTCACGACGATGATGCCGGCCGCCTCCCAGCCGGGCTTGACGTCCTTGATCTCGATGATGAAATCACCATGAAAGCAGCTATGATTGCCCCGGACATGGCTGATAACGGAATCGCGTTCGATAACGCGCCCGTCGTCGGGCGTGACGATGCGAAAGCCCTCGCCCAAGACACTCTCGACCCGGCTGAAATCCGACGGCGTCGGGTCGTCGGAATTATACCAATTGGTGAAACAGCGATGCAGATCGATGATCTCGGCCTTGGCGCGCTCGAAGAGAGATAGGCTCCTGCTCATTTTTTCCCCGCGTTCAGATTGTAATGCATGATGGAGCCATGCCGCCCGGTGCGGTCGCGCTCCAATGTGTAGACGTCGCCTTGCGGGCCGCTGCTCTGCCCGATGACCGAGGCAATTTGGGAGCGATCCTCGGCGGTGAGCTTGACATCCATGATCTTCGCATTGGCGAGTGCATGCGCCTGGTTGCGGGCGCCGACTATGACGGCAGCCACTTGCGGCTGCTCCAGCACCCAGGCGCTGGCAATGGTGGCAATATCGATGCCATGGCGGTCGCCGACGGCCTTCAGCGCCCGAAGCAGCGACTGGAACAGCTCCCAACCGCCGAAATCGTCGATGATCAGCTTGTATTTGATCAGCGAGCGGTTCTCGAGCGGCATCTCGGGCTCCGGCTGTCCCAGCCATCTGTCGCTGAGAAAGCCGCCGGCAACGGAGCCGTAGCAGAGGAAGCGGAGGTCGTTGTCTGCCGCGAGCGCCGCCAGGCTGTTCGCCGGCCTCTGGTCGAGCACGGAATATTGCAGTTGTTGGCTGACCAGCGGAATGCCGGCCTTCAGGATTTCGGCAATGTGCGGCGTATCGAAATTCGTCGTGCCGACGTTGCGGACCTTGCCTTCCCGCCGCATCTCGTCCAGCCAGCCGAGCGCATCGAGATAGCCGGGCAGGTCATAGTCCCACCAGTGAAACTGCACGAGATCCAGCCGCTCGGCCTTCAGCCGCCGCAACGATTGCTCGACAATTCCCCTGATGTAATCGCGGCTGATGCGCGACAGTACTTCGAGATCGGGCACGAGCTTGGTGTGCACCTTCATCTTGGCGGCGACGTCGAGCCCGCGCTCCCTGGCAAGCCGCAGACGGGCAGCGCCGATCAGTTCTTCGACGCCGGTATAGATGTCGGCGCAGTCATAGGTGATGATGCCGGCGTCGAAAGCAGCGATGAGATCGGTCACGGCCTGCTCTCGGTCGATCGCGCCATGACCGCCGGCCAACTGCCAGCCGCCGCGGATGACGCGGGAGATCTGATAGCCTGGACTGAGTTCGAATGTCTTGGCATTCATCTATTTGGTCTCCTCAGGCAGCGGCACCGCCGTTGTCTCGGCATGGCTGAACCGTCGCTTGCCCGTTCTGACGATCCGAAGGCGGCTGGCGCAGTTCGGATCCGGACAGGCGATCTCAGCGTCCGATGTCATCCAGTCGTTCTTGTGAGTGGGCCGCTGCTTGGCCGCCAGCAGCGGCAGAACGGCGGAAATCGAATAGATGGAAAACCCCTGCCCCTGCGGCAGCGACAGCATTTCGCCCTTAAGCTCGAAATAATCGCCCTCCTTGGCGCCGCAATAGATCGGCTTGCCCTTAGGAATAACGGCTTCGACGCGCAGGTCGAACAGCTCGAAGGAATCGTCTGCCGCGCTCATCTCAGACCTCCGAAATGCCGGTGAATGTCACGTCGCAGGCGCCGTTGCGCCTGATAACGCCGCAGGCGGCCGCGAAATGCTCCCGCTCTTCGGGCCGCACCTGCGCCACAACACTGCCCGGCAGCCAGCCGATCGGGAAGAGCAACCGGGCACCTTGCCCATAGAACAGGCCGATATCGAAGATCGGATTGGGGCTGCCGCCCCAGACACGCGCCGGCACATAGCTCAGCACGATATCGCCCGGCTGGGGCGTCAGCGTCGCGTTTTCCGCCGGCAGGGAATTTGCCCATTCGCAGCCGATGAGATGATCCGGCGGGATCGGGCAGGAGATTTCCGGCCCCGTCCACATCGCGTGGGTGCCGGGCACGATGCGCGGCTCGGCCAGATAGGCGCGGAAAAATTCCACATTGTCCGGCGCCTTGCCGTCGAGCAGCACTGCGGTGACGGAAAGCCCGGAGCGAGGTTCGGTGATGCGGATGGCGCGCGTGCTCATGACTTGCCTTTGCTTGCAGCCTCGGATTGCAGCTTGTTGCGGAGAAAATTGAAGGGCCTGCTGATATCGGCGACGAGCGCTTCGCGCGCAGCGGTCGGATCCTGAACCGAAAGTGCCGCGACGATGCCGCGATGGAAATGGGCGGTATCGACCTCGCCGGCTTCGGAGAACGCATAAATCGCCACGCGGATGCAAGGCCCGGATTGCAGCCATAGGCTTTCGATCATGGGGATCAGCACGGCCGAGCCGCAGGCACGGTAGATTTCGAAATGGAAGCGCTGGTTCAGGGTGACCTCGCGGTCGACATCCTTTTTGTGCCTCAACGCCCGCATCTCGTCCCACTCGCCGAGCATGCTCTCGATCACGGAGACTTGGCGCGGGCTCATCCGTGTCGCCGCAAGCGCGATCGCCTCGCCCTCGATCAGGATGCGGGCACGTAAAAGATCGTCCATGCGCTCGAGCGTGATCGGCGGAACGCGGACGGAACGGTTCGGCAGCGCCTCCAGCGCCTTCTCGGTGATCAGCCGGCCCAGCGCCTCGCGCACCGGCATGGTGCTGGTCATCAGCGCATCGGCAAGACCGCGAATGGTGAGCACCTGGCTTGGCTCGAACAGGCCGCCGATCAGCGCCCGGCGAAGCTCCAGATAGACGCGATCCTGCACGGTCTCGCGGCCAACAGGCGCAAGCTGAGCGGCAATGGGATCGTTGCTTTTCTCGACGGCGGTCTTTTGCATAGCCTCCCCGCTTTTGACTTGCAGAGGCGATTAAAGCCGATTAGCGTGATCAATACAAGTGTGATCACAAATCAAAAAATCAGAGGACGGCGACGACCGTCTTCGGCCAGAGGGATCCATGAGTGCACTGAGCGAACGGCGGGGCGAGGATACCCGGACACCCGTTCTGACGGCGAAAAACGTGGTGCGGCGCTTCGGCGGCGTTACTGCGGTCAACGACGTGTCCTTCGATGTCCGGCGGGGTGAAATCCTCGGCCTGATCGGGCCAAACGGCGCTGGAAAGACCACCATGTTCGATCTGCTGGCCGGCAGCGTTCGGCCGACCAGCGGCGAGATCGTGCTGAACGGCGTGGCTGTATCCGGCGAAGCTGCCCATCACCGCATCGGGCGTGGTCTCGGTCGCACCTTCCAGATCCCCCGTCCCTTTCCCAACCTGTCGCTGGTCGACAATGTGATGCTGGCGGCACAGGCCCAAGCCGGTGAAGGACTGCTCGCAAACTTCCTGAAACCCTGGCACGTCAGGGCCGAGGAGAAAGCCGCGCATGATAAAGCGATGGAGCGGCTGGAGCTCGTCAACCTGACGCGGCTTGCCAACGAACCCGCCCGCGTGCTCTCCGGCGGTCAGCGCAAACTGCTGGAGCTTGCCCGCGTCATGATGGCCGATCCCGCCATCATCCTGCTCGACGAACCGGCAGCCGGCGTCAACGCCACGCTGCTCGAAGTCATCATCGACCGCATCCGGGACATCAACGCGCGCGGCATCACCTTCCTGCTGATCGAGCACAATATCGACATGGTGACCCGCCTCTGCCACCGCGTCCTCGTCATGGCGGGCGGCCAATTGCTCTGCGAAGGCACGGCCGATGAAGTCGCCCGCGATCCGAGGGTCATCGAAGCCTATCTCGGAGGCGCGGCATGAGCGAAGCCGTCCTCCTCGTCCGCGATCTCATTGCCGGTTATGAGCCCGGCGTGCCGATCGTTCGCGGCGCATCGATCACGGTCCATCAAGGCGAGATCGTCGTCGTCCTCGGCCCGAACGGCGCCGGCAAATCGAGTTTCATCAAGGCGATCGCCGGCCTCGTGCCGGTTTCCGGCGGCACGGTCCTGCTTGACGGCAAGGACATCACCGCCGCCCCCGCCCATAGCATGGTCCGCCTCGGCCTGGCCTTCGTACCGCAGACGGAAAATGTCTTTCCGCTGATGTCGGTCGAGGACAATTTGAAAGTGGCGGGCGGCATCCTGAAGCCCCGCGAAATCCCCGATCGTATAGCGGAGATGTACGCGACCTTCCCCGATCTCGCCCGCCACCGCCGGATTGCCGCCGGCAATCTCTCCGGCGGTCAGCGGCAGATGCTGGCGGTCGCCCGCGCTCTGATCGTGCATCCGAAGGTGCTGGTGCTGGACGAACCTTCGGCGGGTCTATCGCCGAAATTCGTGTCAATGGTTTTCGAGATGCTGACCGAGATCCGCAAAGCGCGCGTCACCATCCTGCTGGTCGAGCAAAACGCCAGGGCGGCGCTGGCGATCGGCGACCGCGCCTACGTCCTCGTCGAAGGCAAGGACCGGCATGAGGGCGTCGCCTCCGAACTCTGGAACGACCCCGTGGTCGCCGAACTCTATCTCGGCCAGCGCCCATCGCACACTAGGTCGGGAGGCGCGGCATGAACCTGCAATTCATAGTCGACGGCCTGCTGACCGGCTCGATGATCGGTCTTGGCGCTATCGGCGTCACACTCACCTATTCGATCCTGCGCTTCTCCAACTTCGCCCATGGCGACTTCATGGCCTGGGGCACCTATGCGACGCTCGCCGTCGTCAGTGCCATCGGGGCCATGTTCGGCAAAATTGCCCCGATCGGCCCGCTTTCCTTCGGCTGGCCGCTGATTGCAGCGGTCATCATCGCCATGGGTCTGACCGGCCTGCTGGCCCTCGTTCTTGACATGGTTCTCTTCGCGCGGCTGCGCGCCAAGGGCCAGGCGATCATCGTGGTCATGGCAAGTTTCGGCGCCTCGATGGCGCTGCGCAGCCTGCTGGAATTCCTCTTCACGTCCCGGCCGACCTATTTCAGCCGCGCCATTCAGATCGCCATGCCCGTCGGTTTCGGCATCCGCATCACCCCCGATCAAATCGTGTTGCTGCTGGTGACCGCGATCCTGGTTCTCGGTGTACATCTGTTGATGACGCGGACACAGACTGGCCGCTCCATGCAGGCGCTGAGCCAGAACCCGGCCCTTGCCCGCGTCGTCGGCATCGATGTCGCCAAGGTTGTGCGCGTCACATGGCTGGTCGGCGGGGCGCTCGCCTGTGTCGCCGGCGTCATGATCGGCATTCTCGTGCAGATTCGGCCGCTGATGGGCTTCGACATGCTGCTGCCGATGTTTGCGGCCGCCATCCTCGGCGGCATCGGCAGCGTGCCCGGCGCCGTCCTAGGCGGACTGATCATCGGCCTCGCCGAAGCCGGCGCCGTGCAGTTGATCGGCGCGGAATGGCGTGCCGCCGTCTCCTTCATCATCCTGATGGCAGTGTTATTCGTCCGGCCGATCGGCCTCTTCGGAGTGAAGGAACGATGATGGATCTTGTCGGCTATGGCGCATTTTTCCTGACGACGGCGCTGATCTTTTCGCTGATCACCCTCGGGCTGAACCTGCAATGGGGATTGACCGGGCTCTTCAACGTCGGCCTTGCCGGCTTCGTCGCCATCGGCGCCTATACGTCGGCGCTGCTGACGACGCCGGAGACGGCCGGCCGCTTCGGCGGCTTCGACATGCCGATCCTCATTGGCTGGCTCGGCGCGATGATCCTCGCCGGCCTCGCCGCCGCCATGACCGGCATCGCCACCCTGCGGCTGAAATCCGACTATCTCGCCATCACCACCTTCGGTGTCGCCGTCGTCGTGCAACTCGTGGCGCTGAATGCGCAGAGCCTGACCGGCGGCCCCTTCGGCGTCGGCTTCATTCCGCGCCCCTTTGCCGCCCTTGCAGAAACGCCGCTGCTCTTCAACCTCTCCAATCTCGCCATCGTCGCCGTGGTGACGCTGGTCGTCTTCCTCGCCCTGGAGCATCTGTCGCGCAGCCCCTGGGGGCGCGTGCTGAAAGCGCTGCGTGAGGACGAACGTGCCGCGATTTCGCTCGGCAAGAGCGCACGTTTCTATCGGGTACAGGCCTTTGCGGTCGGCGGGGCGATCATGGGGCTGGCGGGCGCCGTGCAGGCGCATTTCATCGGCTTCATCGCACCGGACAACTACGTGCCGACGCTGACATTTCAGGTCTGGGTGATGCTGATCGTCGGCGGCTCCGGCAGCAACAAGGGCGCGGTCGTCGGTAGCATTCTCGTCTGGGCGATCTGGGCCGGCTCCGGCGCACTGACCAGCGTGCTCTTCACGCCGGAACAGCAGGCCCGCGCCGCCGCCCTGCAGATCGTCGCCATCGGCGTCATGCTATGCGTCATCCTGCTCGTCCGCCCGAACGGTCTCCTCGGCGATATGCCCCGCCGTCCACGCTTCGGCAAGCGGGAGCGAAAGGTCGTTGCCGATGAAAGCGGCGCGACGCCATGAGCTATGGGTCTTGTCATGCGGGTGTGATTGTGCCGCGCTCTCGAGGTTGGCCCCTCACCCTAGCCCTCTCCCCGCAATGCGGGGAGAGGGGACGACGGAGCGAAATAGCCACGTCTGCAGTCGCAGCGCCCCCTCTCCCCGCATTGGCGGGGAGAGGGTGGGGGTGAGGGGCCATGCACACAGCCTCCTCACCGGCGAACAAGCCTGACCATCCAGAACAACCACTCTCCCTCTGGCACGCCACCAGCCGCAACCGCAAAGACCGCCCTCGTCTCGAAACCGAACTCGATGCCGACATCGCCATTATCGGCGGCGGCTTCTCTGGCCTGTCGACCGCACTCCATGCCGCAGAAAAGGGACTTTCGGTCGTTGTGCTCGAGGCCGAAATCATTGCCTGGGGGGCGAGCGGCCGCAATGCCGGTTTCGTCGTGCCGAACTTCGCCAAGATGGATCCGGACAATGTCATCGCTCATCTCGGCCCCGAACGTGGCGAGCGCCTGATCCAGATGGCCGCCGGCAGCGCCGATCTGGTCTTCGATCTAATCCGGCGCCACCATATTGATTGCGACGCGCAACAGAGCGGTTGGATCCAACCTGCCCATTCGCCCGCCGCCTTCGAGAAGGCTAGATCTCGCGCCGAACAATGGGCTGAGCGCGGACGCCCGGCCGTGATCCTCGATGGGCAGGCGGTCCGGGACATGACTGGCGCGAATGACTATTTCGGCGGCTGGATGGACAAGTCCGGCGGGGTGCTGAAC
This sequence comes from Rhizobium sp. BR 362, assembly GCF_036528765.1. Classification (NCBI taxonomy): domain Bacteria; kingdom Pseudomonadati; phylum Pseudomonadota; class Alphaproteobacteria; order Hyphomicrobiales; family Rhizobiaceae; genus Rhizobium; species Rhizobium sp. BR 362. The sequence continues at coordinate 334,232 of NZ_JARWGH010000006.1, forward strand.
CCGGTCAGCTATGCCCGAGGCCTCGCGATCGCGGCCGAAGCGGCGGGCGCTCGCATCTTCGAACATTCACCTGTTCGCGCGATCGAGCGGACGGCCGATGGCTGGGTGCTTGTGACCCCAAGCGGAAAAGTGCGGGCCGGCAAAATCCTGATCGCCACAAACGCCTATGGCGGCCATCTCGATCCTATACTGGCGCGCACCTACTTCCCGCTGAAAGTTTTCCAGATCGCCACCGAACCGCTGCCGATATCTGCCCGGAAGCGTCTGTTGCCGGGCGGCCAATGCGTTTCCGATACGCGGCGCAATCTCTTCACCTTCCGCTTCGATGCCGAAAACCGGCTGCTCACCGGCGGCATGCATGTCGTCGGCCCCGGTGCGGATGAACGGGTGCCCCGCGCCATCCACACTCGCCTTGCCCGTCATCTGAATATCAGGCATATCCCACCGCTCGCCTATAGCTGGTCGGGCATCGCCGCCGTCGAGCCGGATTTTCTGCCGCATCTGGTGGATCTCGGTCCGGACCTGATAGCGGGTTTTGCCTGCAATGGCCGCGGCATAGCGATGACGACGGTCATGGGCCGAGTACTCGCCGATTGGGCCGCCGGCTCTGACCCGCGCGATCTGCCGATCCCCTTCGCGCCGCCCGCACCGATCCCGTTCCACGGGCTGCTCAAGCACGCGCCGAACATGCTGCTCCCATGGAGCATGCTGCGCGACCGGCTGGATGAGCGCGCCGCTTCCTGATCCCCAAAAAAGTTGCGCCTGCGGTATCGGCGCAGATACCGCAGGCGCGTCATGCGTCCCTTTACACCCCCAGGGGGACGCAATCTTTTGTCAGTGTTACTCCCGCTCGCCGGTGAAATTCAGCAGGAGCTGGAAGATATTGACGAAGTTCAGATAGAGCGACAGCGCACCGAAGACGGCCAGCTTCTGCGACGACTCCTGATCGTAGTTTTCGGCATACTGTTCCTTGATGTTCTGCGTGTCCCAGGCGGTCAGGCCGACGAAGACGACGATGCCGATGACCGAGATCGCGAACTGCAACGCGCTCGAACCCAGGAAGATATTGACGACGCTGGCGATGATCACACCGAACAGGCCCATCATCAGGAACGAGCCGATATTGGAAAGATCACGTTTGGTCGTGTAGCCGTAAAGGCTGGTCGCGCCGAACATCGTTGCGGCAATGAAGAAGGTCCGCGCGATACTGGTGCCGGTGAACACCAGGAAGATCGAAGCGAGCGACAGGCCCATGACAGCGCAGAAGGCCCAGAACATCGTCTGCGCTGTGCTTGCCGACATCGATTGGATGCGGAACGAGAAGAACAGCACGAAGGCAAGCGGCGCCAGCATGACGACCCACTTCAAGGGCGTCTGGAAGATCGGGACATAGAGCGCCGGCGTCGTGCCGACGATCAGCGCGACGATGCCGGTCACGACAAGGCCGATACCCATGTAATTATAGACGCGCAGCATATGCTTGCGCAGGCCTTCGTCGAAGAGCGCCTGCGAGCCGGCGGCGGCTCCATAGCCGTATCGCGGATTGGTCGGGTTCATGGTCGTTCTCCTTTGATTCAAAACTAATACAGACTGCGGGCCAGCTTTTCGGCCTCGCCATCGAGTTCGGCCGCCTTGCCGCCGCCGATCAGTGCGTAAGCGACCTCGCCGATCTGCCAATAGGCAGCCTGAACATCGTCACGCTTGACATGGCTGACCTTCTGGACACCGAAATTGCCCGGACGGACGGCAAACAGCGACAATTGACCGCCTTGGCCGGCGTCGATCGTCATTTCAACGCTCGGGCCGAAATCGGACGGATAGATCTGGGTATCGGTGACGCGCCAGCCTTGCGGCAGTTCCGGCAGGACGATCGCCGTCGATGCGCGGATTTCGTCCGGATTGTAGGCCGCATGCGCCGGCTGCGACGTCATTGCGCCGCGCAAGACTGTCGCCTGATAGGCCCGCACCGCATCGTCGACGAAAGCCGGTGCCGGAACGGAGGCGTTGACTTCGCTCGCGCTAAAGGCGCCGAACGATGTATGCGCGACCCAGCCGGCTCCCATCAGCATCGCGACGGCGGCAACCCGCTGGAACGAGCTCAGCACCCGGCCATAAGACAGCCCGCGCTCCAGCCGCCGTGCGGCTTCGCGGGTTTCGGCTTTCACCGCCAGTCCTTCGCAGGCGAGCGCCATACGCAGCTCGCCGCGGATACTCATGTCGGCCATGACCTTGGCGGCGATCGCGGGATGTTCCGAGAGATAGGATTCCACCTCGACTCGCCGCGCGACCGTCAGCTCACCGTCGACATAGGCATCGAGATCGGCGTCGATGACGGGATCAATTGTTTTCATTGCCGCCTCCTTCGATGAGCCGAAGATGCGAAACCGCAGGTGAAGTATTCTCGAAATTTCTCAGGCTGGCGCGGGCGCGGGCAATGCGCGACATCAACGTGCCGACGGGAATGCCGAGCGCGGACGCTGCCTCTTGGTAAGAAAGATCCTCGATCGCCACGAGGTGCAGCGCTTCGCGCTGTTCCTCCGGCAGGTTGAAGAAGGCATTGCGAACCTGTTTCAGACGCACGGCATGATCCTGCGAGGCAGGCAGAGCCTGGTCGAATTCGACGGCAGCCTCTTCATGGCGGCGATTGAGCGAGCGCTTCTGGCGCAGCCGGTCGATATGAGCATTGTGCAGGATCGAGAGCAGCCAGGTGCGCAGGTTCGCGCCGCGCCGGAAAGAGGATTTTCGCTCATAGGCCTTGACCAGCGCATCATGCACCAGGTCTTCCGCTTCATCCGCATTGCGCACGAGCGAACGGGCATATCGTCTCAGCGAACCGAGCTGCCCCAAAACATCGAATGTCCGTCCTTTGCGTTCCATACCCCAATATACGGAAGCCAGGCCGATCCTATTCCATCGACCGGCAAATATTTTTGCCGGCCTTGTATTATCATGGGAGTCTTCCGCTCAGGTGGCAGCGGTCTTTCTCAATTCGCCGAGGCGCTCGCTTCGACCAAAACCGGATCGGCGCGATAGTCTTTCGGGAAAATGCGCTGCAGATTTTTGATCTTCGGCAGGTCGTTGATGACGATGTAGGGATAGTTCGGGTGGGTCGTCAGGAAATCCTGATGATAAGCCTCGGCCGCGTAGAATTGCCGGGCCGGCTCGATCTTGGTGACGACGGCACCGTCGAACACCTTGGCGCGATTGAGCTGGTCGATATAGGCCTTGGCGACGCTGGCCTGCTCGGCATTGGTCGGGAAGATTGCCGAACGATACTGCGTGCCGCTGTCCGGCCCCTGATAGTTGAGCTCCGTCGGATCATGGGCGACGGAGAAGTAGATTTGCAGGAGATGCCCGTAGCTGATCTTGTGCGGATCGAAGACGATGCGCACGGATTCGGCATGGCCGGTATCGCCGGTGCTCACCATTTCATAATGAGCCGCGTCCTTGTTGCCGCCGGCATAACCGGACGTAGCGCTGATGACGCCGTTGACATGCTGGAACACGCCCTGCACGCCCCAGAAGCAACCGCCAGCGAGAACGGCGGTCTCGTTACCGCCGGAACCCGGCTTTTCATCCACGGCCGGCGTCGGAATGACGCGAGCGTCTTCCGCCGAAGCACTGCTGATGAATTGGAAGGCAACGCCGGCTAGCAAGACCGCACCGGCTGCAAAGGCCACCGGACGGGCAACACGCGGCAAGCGCCTGCGGATCGTATCTGTCGATGCACCGTTCATGATGATCTCCTTTCGGCAGAGATTATAAAATCTATCGTCGCCAGGGGATACGGGAGGAAGGGCCATTTTGTTACGCACGGGCGCGTGAAACACCGAAACGTGATGATGCGCCACCGCCTGAATCCCTGCCGAACGGATTGAAGCGTGGGAACGATCATGAGGATCGCAAGTTAGCTGTCGGCAGCAGCCTAGGGGAGAATGGAATGGAACTATCTGGAAAAGTGGCGCTGATCACCGGGGCAACGTCGGGCATCGGCCGGGCGTCGGCCTTTCGGCTGGCTTCGAAAGGCGCTTCCATCGGCGTCCTCGGCCACAGCAGGAACGATGTCGACGACACCGTCACCGCCCTTATTGCGGCCGGCGGCAAAGCTTTGGGCCTGATGGCCGATGTCGCGGACGAAGCGGCCATGAAAACCGCACTCGATAGGCTGACCGCTCATTTCGGCCGGCTCGATATCGTGCTCGCCAATGCCGGCATCAACGGCGTCTGGGCGCCGATCGACGATCTGAAGCCTGCGGAATGGGACCGAACGATCGCCGTCAATCTACGCGGCACTTATCTGACGCTGCATTACGCTGTACCGCATATGAAGAAGCAAGGGGCCGGCTCCATCGTGATCGTCTCGTCGATCAACGGCACGCGCACCTTCACCAATGCGGGCGCAACCGCTTATAGCGCCACAAAGGCGGCGCAGATCGCCGTTGTCCAGCAGCTTGCGCTGGAACTCGCCAAACACCGCATCCGCGTCAATGCCGTCTGTCCCGGCGGAGTCGTTACTCACATTTCCGAAAGCACGGTCAAGCGCAATCAGCAAGAAGCTGCCGTTCCCATCGTTTGGCCGGAAGGCAGTGTTCCCTTGAACAATGGCCAGCCCGGCAGCGCCGAAGATATCGCGGAAACCATCTTGTTTCTTGCCTCCGAACGCGCCCGTCACATCACTGGCACATCGATCTTTATCGACGGCGGTCAGGGCCTGTTGACCTAGCTGGCAAGGGTACCGCTCAATAATGCGGCGGCTTGGTGATGGCCGGTGCGTCCAGCGTCTGTTCTTCCAGCGTCAGGAAGCGCTCGGTCAGCCGGTCAAGCTTCTGACGCGTCTGCTCGATCACTTTCCATTGCTCCGCCACCTGATCGGACAGTTCCTCGATCGTCTTTGCCTGATAGGCCACCTGCTCTTCGAGTGCGGTGATAAGGCTTTGTTCGTCTGACATTTCTGTTTCCCTTCGGCTGCGATCTATAGCATCCCAAAAGCAGCCGTATAGCGTTTCAATCTGACATATGGTGGGCGCCGGCGTCATTTGACGGTGATGTGACAAAACTGAAAAACAGATGAAAAGACCCGTTACCTAACTGACATCAGGGCCTTCTAAAGAGAGCGCGGAGACGCGCCGGTTTGAAGACAATCCTTTGCTGGCGCACCCCTTCTGAAGACTTCGGAGACGCGCCTTGAAGATCATCCAGATCACCGACACCCATTTGAGCCCCAGCAAGCCGCATTTCAACGGCAATTGGGAGCCGCTGGCGAAATGGATCGAGGCGACCGGCGCCGATCTCATCGTTCACACAGGCGATCTCAGTGTCGATGGCGCCGACAAGGACGAAGATCTGATCTTTTCCATGGAAATGATGCGGCAGGTTTCCATGCCGATGCTGATCGTCCCCGGCAACCACGATGTCGGCCACCTGCCCGGCTCCTATCAGCCTGTCAATGCCGAACGCCTGGAGCGCTGGCGCCGCCTCGTCGGCCCGGATTATTGGGCAAAGGATGTCGGCAACTGGCGGCTGATCGGCCTCAACAGCCTGTTGATGGGTGTCGAGGACAGCGAGGAGCAGAAGCAGTTCGACTGGCTGCAGGATAAGCTCGAAAGCCGTGGCGACCGCCGCGTTGCCCTCTTCGCGCATAAGCCGCTGTTCGTCGATGCGCCCGATGAAGGCGATACCGGCTACTGGAGCGTGCGCCCGGCGCAACGGCGCCGGCTCTACGATCTGATCTCGGCCCATGACGTCGCCCTGTTCGGCAGCGGCCACCTGCATTGGACCTGGGAAGGCCGCCTCAACGGCACGAACCTTGTATGGGCACCGCCCGGCGCCTTCATCCTCGACAAGATGGAACGTGAAATGCCCGGCGAGCGCCTGATCGGCGCCGCAATCCACGAGCTTGGCGAAAGCGTATCGACCGAGCTCGTCGCGGTCCCGGGCATGACCGCTTACTTCCTCGATGACGTCGTCATGGAAGTCTATCCGCAGGCCGCCCCGAAGGCACAGAAGGAGCCGACCGAATGAGCGCACTCTCGCTTCGCGGCATCGCCAAATCCTTCGGCGGCAACGCCATCCTCAAGGGCGTCAATCTCGACGTCCAGCCCGGCGAATTCATCGCCCTCGTCGGCCCCTCCGGCTGCGGCAAAAGCACGCTGCTGCGCATTCTCGCCGGTCTCGACCATGCCGATAGCGGCGAGATCATCCTTGGCGGCAGCGATGTCTCCGGTGTTGCCGCGGCGGACCGCAACATCGCCATGGTCTTCCAATCCTACGCGCTCTATCCGCACCTGACGGCCTCGGAAAACATCGCCGTGCCGCTCGCCATGCGCCGCCTGACGCGCGCGCAGCGCCTGCCCTTCATCGGCGCGCTGATCCCTGGCCAGCGCGCAACCCGCTCCGGCATCATCCGCGATGTCCGCGAAATGGCGACATCGCTGAAGATCGACCACCTGCTCGATCGCAAGCCCGGCCAGATGTCCGGCGGCCAGCGTCAGCGCGTGGCGCTCGCCCGCGCCATGGTGCGCCGCCCCAGCGTCTTTCTCATGGACGAGCCACTCTCCAATCTCGACGCCAACCTGCGCGTCCATGCCCGCGGCGAGATCGTCGATCTGCATCGCCGCGCCGGTGTGCCCACGGTCTACGTCACCCACGATCAGGCCGAGGCGCTGTCGATGGCCGACCGCGTCGCCGTGATGATCGGCGGGCAACTGCTGCAGCTCGCCTCTCCGCAGACGATCTATGACGATCCGGCCCATGTGGAAGTCGCCTGCTTCGTCGGCCAGCCGCGCATCAACCTGCTGCCGGCGCTCGCCGAAAACGGCATCGTTGCCTTCGGCGGCATCCGCCTTGCGCTGGAAGACGGCAACGTTGCCGGCAGCAACGTTACGCTCGGCATCCGCCCGGAATTCGTGCGCCTCACCCAAGAGCGTCAGGATGCGCTCGCCGCCCATATCGAACGCCTGGAATTCCTCGGCTCCGAAGTCATCCTCTACGCCAAGCTCGACGCCATCGGCGAGACCATGGTCGTCAAGCTCGCTCCGGCCGAAGTCGCCGGCCTTTCCGCCGGGATGGCCGTTGCACTGACCTTGACGGCTGAACAGGCGATGGTCTTCGCCGAAGATGGCCGCCGCCTGCGCGCGAGGTCCACGACCGTCGACGCCACCCGGGAGAAGGCGCATGGCTAGCATTGCCGCCACGTCCCTGCCCACGCAGTCGGTAGCGGCACGCGAGCGCAGCGAAGCGCGCACCGCCCTGCTGCTGGCGTTGCCCGCCATCGTCCTGATCGTGATCTTCATTCTCCTGCCGATCGTCGCCGTCGTCTTCCTCGGCTTCACCGATTTCCAGCTTGGCGACAAAAGCTTCCGCTTCGTCGCCTTCGAGAATTTCGCGCATCTGCTCCGCGACCGCGCCTTCACGAAATCGCTCTGGAATACGGCGGTCTATACAGCCATCGTCGCGCCCGTCTCGATCGTGCTCGGCCTTGGCGTCGCGCTGCTGATCGAGAGCGAAGGCATCGGCCGCAGCTTTTTCCGCACAGCCTACTTTCTGCCCGTCGCCTCGCTGATCGTTGCGATGGCGACCGTCTGGCAATATCTCTTTCACCCGACCATCGGCCCGATCAACGCGCTGCTCGCCGAGATCGGCCTGCGCGGGCCGAACTGGCTCGGCTCCTCGGCGACTGCGCTCTACAGCCTGTCGATCATCGGCGTCTGGCAGTCGGTCGGCTTCAACATGGTGCTGTTTCTCGCCGGCCTCACCGCCATCCCGCGCGAACTCTATGCGGCCGCCGAAGTTGACGGCGCGAAATCGGCCTGGGACCGCTTCTGGCTCGTCACCTGGCCAATGCTCGGACCGACGACGCTGTTCGTTACGACCATCAGCATCATCAACGCCGTCAAGGTCTTCGATACCGTCAAGACGCTGACCGATGGCGGCCCGAACCATGCCTCGGAAGTGCTGCTCTTCACCATCTATCAGGAAGGTTTTGTCTATCTCCGGGTCGGCTATGCCTCAGCGATGACGACTGTTTTCCTCGCCATTCTCGTGGTGCTGACCTTCCTGCAATATCGCGTCCAAGACCGGCAGGTGCATTACACATGACCTCCACAGGCTTCACCCCCGGCCGCATCCTGCGCCTCTCTCTGCTGATCCTCGGCTCGCTCATCTTCCTCGCGCCCTATATCTTCATGATCTCGACCGCCGGCAAGGCGCAGGACGATATCTTCACCTCCGCCCTGAAGCTCATCCCGACGCACCTCTTCTACGTCGAGAACATCACGCATGCGCTGAACAAGGTGCCGATGGGCACGCTGCTGCTCAACGGCGTACTCGTTTGCGGGCTGATCTTCTTCTTCCAGGTGCTGATCGCCATCCCCTGCGCCTACGCAATGGCGAAGCTGAAATTTCCGGCGGCGCGCACGATGATGGTGCTGGTCATGCTCGGGCTGCTGATCCCGATCCACGCGACCGCACTGCCGCTCTATGTCGGTTTCAACAGCCTGTCGCTGCTGAACAGCTATACCGCCCTGGTCGCGCCCTTCTCGATCTCGGTCTTTGCGATCTTCATGTTCCTGCAGTTCTTCCGCGCCATGCCGGACGATCTGATCCATGCCGCCCGGCTCGACGGCATGTCGGAACTCGGCATCGTTGCCCGCGTCATCGTGCCGAATGCCTGGCCGGCCGTCACGGCCTTCGCGATCTTCTCGGTCGTCGCGCACTGGAACGACCTCTACTGGCCGCTGATCGTCATCAGCAAGCAGGATTACGCCACACCGCCGCTGGGCCTCATGTATTTCCGCGCCGCCGAAGCCGGCGACGACTACGGCGCGCTCATGGCGGCAACCCTGATCATCACCCTTCCCCTCGTCGCGGCATTCCTTCTCGCACAGAAGCGTTTCGTCGAGGGCATCACCATGACCGGTCTCAAAGGCTGACCGGTTCGAAATTCGACAACGGAGAACGAGCGATGAAGCATATCACCCAGATTCTCGCCGCCGCGGCCATTTCGATGGTCGTGTCGGTCCCGGCCTACGCCGAAACCACCCTGACCGTTCACTATCCCATGCCCGGCTTCTTCAAGAACGTGATGGACACGATCTCGAAGAAGTTCATGGAAGAAAATCCCGACATCAAGATCCAGTTCGCCGCGCCTTCGGCCACCTATGAGGAAGGTATCCAAACCATCCTGCGCCAGGCCGGCACGAGCGAAATGCCCGATGTCACCTTCATCGGCCTCAACCGCCTGCGCATGATGGACGAGCGCAACGTCGCCGTCGATCTCGGCCCCCTCGTCAAGAAAGAGGGCAACATGGCCGAGCAGGGCTTCTCGGACACGATCCTGAAGCTCGCCCAGGTCAAGGGCAAGCAGGTCGGCCTCGCCTTCGCGACGTCGAACCCGATCATGTACTACAACGCCGATCTGGTGAAGGCTGCCGGCGGCGATCCGGACAACCCGCCGAAGACCTGGGATGAAGTCATTGCGCTCGCCGGCAAGATCAAGGCGCTCGGCAACGGCGTCGACGGCATGGACTTCCGCTGGCAGGGCGACGACTGGATGTTCTCCGCCCTCCTCTTCGGCGCCGGCGGCAAGATGCTGAGCGACGATGAAACCAAGGTCGCCTTCAATGGTCCCGAAGGTCAGAAGGCCGTCGATCTGATCGAGCGCTTCGTCAAGGAAGGTGGCATGCCGGTCTTCACCAAGCCTGCCGGCGAACAGGCCTTCGCTGCCGGCAAGGTCGGCTTCGAATTCCAGACCACCGGTGCTCTCGTCAACACCATCAAGAATGTCGGCACCAAGTTCGACCTGCGCACTGCCAAGATCCCGCTGATCGACCCGGTCAACGGCCGCCTGCCGACCGGCGGCAACGCCGTCGTCATCCTGACTCATGATCCGGTCAAGGAAGAAGCTGCCTGGAAGTTCGCCAAGTTCGCCGCCGGCCCTTATGGCGCGTCCGTCGTCGTTCCCGGCACCGGCTATGTTCCGAACAATGAACTCGCTGCCAAGTCTCCCGAATATCTCGGCGACTTCTACAAGAAGAACCCGCTGTTCCAGGCAGGCCTCAGCCAGATGTCGGTCATGATCCCTTGGTATGCCTTCCCGGGCGCCAATGGCGTCAAGTTCACGCAGACCATCGTCGACAATCTGTCGCGCATCGTCGACGGTTCGGCCACGCCGAAGGAAGCGCTTGACGACGCCGCCTCCGACGTCGAAGGCATGCTGCCGCGTAGCTGATATTGAATTGATCCGCAAAAGCCGCGCCGCTTCTCTTCGGAGAGGCGGCGTTTTCATTTGTTGAGGCTGCATCACGACTGAATGGTCAGATCACGCACTGTTCCGCCGGGTCGCAGCCGATAGGCCACGGTCAGATGGCGCGGCGGCGCGGCGTTTTCCGCCATATCGAGCAGCAGCGAGGCGGCAGCCGCTCCCATCGTTCCGTCCGGAATTTCGACCGTCGTCAGGGAAACCTCCCCTAGAAAGCCGAGAGATATCCCGTCGAAGCCGGCGACCGACATGTCGCGCGGGATCGAAAGACCCTGACGGCGAAGAGCCCCCATGACACCGAGCGCCAGCAGATCGTTGGAGGCGATGATCGCCGTCGGGCCAAACCGCGACACCGCATCGGAAAGATCGAGCTGTTCCAGGCTGTTCACAAAGGAAATTTCCAGGACGTCGAAAGGCTGCTGCCGCGCCGCTTCCATCGCTCTGACATAGCCGAGATAACGCAGTTTCGCCCGATCCGATGCCTGAAAATGGCCTGATATGAACAGAATGCGGCGATGCCCTCTCTGCAGGAGATGTTCAGTCAGATCCCGCCCCGCACCGAAATTATCGGTCGCAACGGCGGCGGTGAAGCGGGGCGTCGGCGGATTGCCGAGCAGCACGGTCGGCGGCAGCGCGGATGACAGGACAAGGCTGCGTTCGGGATCGCAGAGCGTGAGGATGAGGCCGGTCGGCTGCTGCTGGAGCAGCGAGGCGACTGCGTCCGCCTCCTGGGCAGGATCATAGTTCGATTGCGCGATCAGCACGCTATGCCCGGCATGCAGCGCCCTGTTCTGGATGCTGGAAAGCGATGCCGCAAAGACGGGATTGGTGATGCTCGGAATGAGCACGCCAATTGCCGGCCTGCCGTTGCCGCTGCGGCTACCCGCCCGATAGCCGATCTCGGCTGCGGCACGGCGCACGCGGCGCACCATCTCGTCGCTCACCGGGCCGTTGCGATTCAGCACCCGGCTGGCCGTCGCAACCGAGCAGCCGGCACGGAAGGCAACCTGCTGGAGCGTCGACATGATCTCATGCACCTCCGGCTTCAGGTCCGGCAGCAGCGAAAATATATCGAGCCACAGGAGTGGCCGGCTATTTATCCGAGGTCCATGACAGTTATTTGAAGATTTCTTGTCACCTCAACTCATCCATTTTCGATGCTCGATGAAGCGCTCTGCGACAAGATCGATGAAAATCCGTGTTTTCGTCGGCAGATAGGTACGGTTGGGATAGATGGCGTTGATCGAAAACTCCGCCGGCTTGTAGTCCGGAAGCATCCGCACCAATGCCCCGGAAGCCAGATCGTCCATGATCAGAAAGCTGGGAGCTAGGAATACGCCCTGCCCGTTCTGCGCCATATAGCGCAGGGTCTCGGCACTGGTCGTCATGATATTGCCGCCGACCTTCACATTAACCTGTTCTTCGGTCTCGGTGAAAAAACGCCAGTCGTCGCCATAGGGATAATAGGAATAGCGCAGGCAATTGTGGCTTGCGAGATCGGCTGGCTCGGTCACGGCGGGATGTGTCTGGAGATAGTCCGGCGAGCAGACGAGCACGTGCCGCCAAGGCGTCAGTCGCCTTGCCACCAGGCTGGAATCGGGCGGCATGGTCGTGCGGATGGCAAGATCGTAACCTTCCTCGATCAGATCGATCATCCTTTCGCCGATGCTCAAGTCGATTGTCACGGAAGGGTAGAGGCTCAGATACTCGCTGATGACGGGCGACAGGAAGCGGGTGATATGCGTGCTCGTATAGAGTTTCAGCGTGCCGCGGGGCGTCGAGGTCGCAGCGCCCGCAGCGCTGTCGGCCTCCTCCAGATCGGCAAGAATCTGGCTCGACCGCTCGTAATAAAGCTTGCCGGTTTCGGTAAGACTGACCTTGCGCGTGGTGCGGTTCAGCAGTCGCACGCCGAGCCGATCCTCCAATGATTGTATATGGTTGCCGACCATGGTGACCGACATGTTGAGGCGCCTCGCGGCTGCCGAAAACCCGCCGCATTCCACCACGCGCCCAAACACCTGGAGGCTCGTCAGCCTGTCCATATTAATTCCTCGATTATCCGCTCTGAGTTGATGATCCTTCCCGATTTAAGCACATTATCACGCGACGCGTCAGGGAGCATTCTCCAGCCAACGAAACACCGACCTTGGCACAGAGGTCGAGAGCATGGAGAAAGACAATGGTCGAACTGCCGCGCAAGGAACAGTTCCAGACTGTCCTGGAAGCAGATGTCAAAACCCCCGCCGTCGCTGAGGCTCCGGCTACTGGAATCCCTGCCGCCGAAAATCGGAAAGCCAAGTCGGGCCGCAAGATCGTCAAGCGTATGATCCTTGCCGCTGCATTGCTGGCGGGCGCCGCTTTCGTCGGCGACTATGGCCATCATTACTGGACGACCGGCCGCTTCATCGAATCGACCGATGACGCCTATGTGAAGGCCGACTACACCACCATTGCTCCGAAGATTTCCGGCTACATCGCCGAGGTGCTGGTCAACGACAACGACCACGTCAAGGCCGGTCAGGTGCTCGCCCGCGTCGACGACCGCGACTATCGTTCAGCCCTCACCCAGGCCCAGGCCGATGTCAAAGCCTCCGAGGCCGCCATTACCAATCTCGACGCGCAGATCGCCCTGCAGCAATCCGTCATCGATCAGGCCAAGGCAACCATCGTTGCCTCGCAGGCCTCGCTGACCTTTGCCGAAGCCGACTCACAGCGCTCGCAGAACCTGATCCGCAATGGCGCCGGCACGACCCAGCGCGCCGAGCAGAGCCAATCGGCACGCGATCAGGCCGCCGCCAACCTTCAGCGCGATCAGGCAGCACTCGTCGCCGAACAGAAGAAGATCGCGGTCCTTCAGACCCAGCATGACCAGGCCGTTGCCCAACGCGATCGCAGCGCTGCCGCCGCCCATCAGGCCGAACTCAATCTTTCCTACACCGAAATCGTCGCTCCCGTGGACGGCACCGTCGGCGCCCGCACGCTGCGCGTCGGACAGTTCGTCACCGCGGGCACGCAGTTGATGGCTGTCGTTCCGCTGCATGCGGTCTATGTCGTCGCCAACTTCAAGGAAACGCAACTCACCTATGTCCGCCCCGGCCAGCCGGTGGAGATCAAGGTCGACAGCTTCCCGGATGCTGCCATCAAGGGCCACGTCGACAGCGTATCGCCAGCAAGCGGCCTCGAATTCTCGCTGCTACCCCCGGACAACGCCACCGGCAACTTCACCAAGATCGTCCAGCGCATTCCGGTCAAGATCACGTTCGACGATGCGAGCCTTGCAGGCCTGCTCCGCTCTGGCATGTCGGTCGAACCCGAGATCGACACCAAGGCCGCTGTCGAGGGCCAGCATTGATGCATGAGGGATTATCCATCCAGACTGGATGATCCTTCCCTTTCTTCCTCGATTATCACTCGGCCCCTCCCGTGAGACTGTCTCTTTCAAAGAGAGCCAGAGGAGAATGTCATGGCTACGCTTCAGATCGCCGCAAATAGCAATTCCTCCGTAAAGCCCGCGCCCGCTGCCGGCGGCGCGGCCACCATGAGCCCGCTGAAGATGTGGACTGCCGTCATCGGCTCCACCCTCGGCGCCTTCATGGCCGTGCTGAACATCCAGATCGTCAACGCCTCGCTCGCCGACATCCAGGGCGCGATCGGCGCCGGCACCGACGACGGCGGCTGGATTTCGACCTCTTACCTGATCGCCGAGATCGTCGTCATTCCCCTGACCGGCTGGCTTGCCCGCGTCTTCTCGCTGCGCACCTATCTCTTAGCCAATGCCATTCTGTTCCTGGTCTTCTCGGTTGCCTGCGCCTTCGCCGCCAATTTGCAGCAGATGATCATCCTGCGCGCCATTCAGGGTTTCTCCGGCGGCGTGCTGATCCCGATGGCCTTTACCATCATCATCACGCTGCTGCCCAAGGCCAAGCAGCCGATCGGCCTTGCCCTTTTCGCGCTATCGGCCACCTTTGCACCGGCCATCGGCCCGACCATCGGCGGCTACCTCACCGAGAATTGGGGCTGGGAATATATCTTCTACGTCAACCTGGTTCCCGGCGCGATCATGGTCGGCATGCTCTGGGCTTCGCTCGACCGCGCGCCGATGAATCTCGGTCTGCTCGCAAAGGGCGACTGGCCCGGCATCATCACCATGGCGATCGGCCTCGCCTCGCTGCAGACAGTGCTCGAAGAAGGCAACAAGGAGGACTGGTTCGGCTCGCCCTTCATCGTCCGCCTGTCTGTTATCGCCGCCGTCTCGCTGAGCCTTTTTCTGATTATCGAGCTGCGCACCGCCCATCCGCTCCTGAACCTGCGCCTGCTGGTGCGCCGCAATTTCGGCTTCGGCATCCTCGCAAACTTCCTGCTTGGCATCGCGCTCTATGGCTCGGTCTTCATCCTGCCGATCTATCTGACCCGCATCCAGGGCTATAATTCCGAGCAGATCGGCATGGTGCTCGCCTGGACAGGTATCCCGCAGCTCCTGTTGATCCCGCTGGTTCCGCGCCTGATGAAGCGTCTCGACCTGCGCATCATGATCGTCGTCGGCTTCGCCCTCTTCGCCGCCTCTAACTTCATGAACATCTACATGACGGCGGACTACGCCAGCGATCAACTCTTCTGGCCGAACATCGTCCGCGCCGTCGGCCAGGCGCTCGTCTTCACGCCGCTGTCGGCCATCGCCACCTCGGGCATCGAAAAGGAAAATGCCGGTTCTGCCTCGTCGCTCTTCAACATGATGCGCAATCTCGGCGGCGCCGTCGGCATCGCCATGCTGCAGACCTTCGCCCAGAAGCGCGAACAGTTCCATTCGAACATCCTGACGGATTCAGTCACGGTTTTCGACGAAGCCACCCGCGCCCGCATCGCACGACTGACCACCTATTTCATGAACCACGGTGTCTCGGACGTTGCCACTGCCCAGCACAAGGCCATCGTCGCCGTCGCGCTGCGCCTGCGGCAACAGGCCAATATCATGGCCTATAGCGACACCTTCTACCTACTCGGCGTCGCGCTCGTCGCCGCGCTCATCGCCAGCCTATTGCTGAAGAAACCCGGCCACATCGAAGGCGGCGGCGCGCATTAGCGGTTTTCCGTCCGGAATTGCGGAAAAACAAAAAAATAGAGCGGGAAAGCGATTCCGCGAACCGCAGGACCGCTCTAGGCGCCGCTCCCTCCCTCGCCCCCGGAGATACGATCATGACCACCGTCAAAACCCGCCAGGCTGCAGCTTCATTGTCTGATCTTCTCGACAACGAACATCCCGTCTCCGAGCGCGCCGCCATCAGCCCGGCCGCCATTCTCGCCCTCATCGAATGGCTTTCGGGCGACGAGGCCCACGCGCTCGATGAGGCCGGCCTGACCTTCGGCCTTGGCCGCCGTCTGAGAAGCCTCGGCCTTCCGGTCGACCGGCTGAGCCTGCATCTCATGACCCTGCATCCGGAAATCCTCGGCCGCTCCGTCGCCTGGTCGCCGAACGAACCGGTACAGATCCGCGACCGCGAGCACGGGGCTATTACCCAGACCTTCCTTCACAGCGCATTATGGAAGGCCATGAACACCCGCGATATCGTCATTGCCGGCCGGGATGATGATGGCGATCAATGGCAACAGCTCGACACATTTGCCGGTCGTGATCTGGTGGAGTTGATGATCGTGCCGCTCTGCAACGCCGACGGTCCCGTCAGCGCCGCCTCCTTCGCCACCAAACGTCCCGGCGGCTTCACACCCCCGGAACGGCAAGTGATCCAACGCATCATGCCGTCGCTGCGCAATGCCTGCGAACTGCGGACGCTACGCCAGGTCGAGCTCAGCCTGCTCGACATCTATATCGGTCCAATGACGGCACAGCGCATCCTCGCCGGCCATATCCGCAAGGGTGAGATCGAGACGATGGAGGCAGCACTCATGCTCTGCGATCTCCGCGGCTTCACCGAGCTTTCCAATCGCCTGCCCGGCGAGCGCGTGCTGGAGCTCTTGAACGTCTATTTCGACGCCGTCGTGCCGGCAATCGCTCGCGAAGGCGGCGAAGTCCTGAAATTCATGGGCGATGCTGTTCTCGCCGTCTTTCCCGGCTACGACGCAACCCGCTCCAGCGATGCCGCGCTCGCCGCCGCCAAAGCCATCCTCGCTCGCCTTGAAACACTGCATTTCCCCGATGCCCGGCTGCAGGCCGGCATCGCTTTGCACTATGGCGAGGTCAGCTACGGCAATATCGGCTCCGGCCGCCGCCTGGACTTCACCGTCATCGGCCCCGACGTCAATCTCGTCAGCCGGATACAGGGCGTGTGCAGCGATAGCGGCAAGCCACTGCTGATGTCGCAGGATCTTGCGACGATGCTGAGCCATCAACAGGGCATCTCGATCGGTAGCCGATCGCTCAAGGGATTTGACGAAGAAATCGAGCTGTTTGTGCCAACTGTCGCCTGACAGCTATCCCCGCACCAAAACGGGATAACCCCTCATTTCAAACGGCATGCTCCCGCTGCGCATTCCGCCGGATCGCCTGTGGCGGCTGCCCGAAGGCCCGCAGGAAGGCGCGGCGCATGCGTTCGCGGTCGGCAAAACCAGTTTCCTGCGCCACCACGTCAATGGAGTGCCGCCCCTCCTCCATCATCAGCCGCGCCGCTTCGACGCGCAGGTTTTCCACCGCCTTGGCCGGCGACTGACCCGTCTCCGAGCGGAAAGTCCGGCTGAATTGCCGCGGGCTCAAATGTGCGGCTTCGGCAAGCTGTTCCACCGACAGCGGCGTGTGCAGATTGCGTTTGGCATAGGCAAGCGCGCTCTGGATCCGGTCCGATTTCGGCTCGAGCTCCAGAAGCGCCGAAAACTGCGACTGGCCGCCCGCCCGGCGGTGATAGACGACGAGTTTCTTCGCGACCGCGCGCGCCAGATCGATGCCGTGATCCTTCTCCACCATCGCCAAGGCCAGATCGACGCCCGCGGTCATGCCGGCAGAAGTCCAGATCGAGCCGTCGATGATGAAAATGCGATCCTCCTCCATCTTGATCTTGGGAAATCGCGTCTGGATATCGCGGGCAACGATCCAATGCGTCGTCGCCCGCCGTCCGTCGAGCAGGCCTGCATGGGCGAGGAAATAGGCGCCAGTGCAGATGGAGGCGAGGCGACGCGAATGCGTCAATGCCTCTTGCATGAACCGCCGTTCCCCTGCTGACGGCACGGCTTCGTGCGGCGCGCCGCTGACGATCAGCGTGTCAAATGCCGGATCGTCAAACGCCTGAGTTTCCACCGCCAGACCGAGCGAACTCATGATTTTGCCGCCGGTCTCGGAGAGATAGAGCGTCTCATAGATCGGCTCCTTTACTTCGAGATTGGCGAATTCGAACACCGACGCGGCGGCAAGGCTCATCACCTGAAAGCCAGGAAACAAAAGAAAGGCGATGCGTTGCATGGCCGAAATCTCCACTATGTCCTAAAAGGTGGTGTATCTGACATTTGAGACATGAGCAAGCCGGACTATAAATTCTGTCAAGCGAACGGCGGATGCCGCCGTTCCGAAACCGAAGGAGAAAGACAATGTCCAGCGAACACAAAGGCACCGCCCTCGTTACCGGCGCATCCACCGGCATCGGCGCCCTCTACGCTCATCGCCTCGCAAAGCGCGGCTACGACCTGATCCTGGTTGCCCGCAATCGCGACCGCCTCACGACGCTTGCCGGGCGCCTCACGGCCGAAACCGGCCGCACGATCGAAGTCATTGCGGCCGACCTTAACGAAAAGGCCGATCTTGCCCGCATCGAAGAAACCTTGCGCAACGACGCCAGCATCACCCTGCTGGTCAACAACGCCGGCGTCGGCGGCACCGCACCCCTGCTGGCCTCCGACATCGACAAGATGGAAGGGATGATCGACCTCAACGTCACGGCTTTGACACGGCTGACCTATGCCGCCGTGCCCGGCTTCGTCGCCCGCGGCGCCGGCGCCATCATCAACATCGCCTCTATCGTGGCCGTGGCGCCGGAAATCCTCAACGGCGTCTATGGCGGCAGCAAGGCCTTCGTGCTTGCCTTCAGCCAATCGCTGAAACACGAACTCGCCGACAAGAACATCAAGGTCCAGGTGGTTCTGCCGGGCGCCACCGCCACGGATTTCTGGGGCATCGCCGGCACGCCGGTCGAGCATCTGCCGAATGAAATCGTCATGTCCGCCGAAGATCTGGTGGATTCTGCGCTTGCCGGCTTCGACCAAGGCGAATTTGCGACCGTGCCTGCTCTTCCCGATATTGGCCAGTGGAATAGCTACGAAAGCGCTCGCCAGGCCATGATGCCCAACCTGTCGCGCACCAAACCGGCGGAACGCTACAAGACTATTTAAGCCGCTGAAAAGGCGTGCCTTGTAAAATCAAACGCGTCAGCGTTCCCCCGTGTGAGGCGCTGGCGCAAGCAGTATATTAGCAATAGTAGATTTATATCATATTTGGACTGCGTTTGCTGCTTTCGCGCTGTACTATCTAGGATAGTGTCCCAAAAATTGGTAATCGTGACCTGCATCGGTCTCGTTGGGGCCGGCTGTTGTGAGGCTGGGGCGTAGCAACGATGCATCATGGTGCGGGGTCCGAAGACTATTTCAGGCTGAGCACGCCAGCGTCTGCGCTGGAAGCCGTCCTATGCAAAAATAGAATTGTCCTGGACTGTCCCGAGACGGCTGCGGGCCGTGCCGGTGAAGCCGGCTTCGTGCTGGGCCTGCAGCGTCAGGAGCCTGCGCTGGACCGGATAAAGCTCGGCGAATATTTCGTTCCCGTCATTCCCTTTCCGCAAGGTACGATCGGGCTTGCCAGCCTGATCCTCGATCCGCCCGGCAATTTGCGCCGCAAGGAAACGACGAATCTCTATCTGTCGCGCCGGACCTTCGACCAGATCGCCGACGCGCTTGGCACCGAGCGCATCATCGAACTTCCCCTCGCGCCTGGCATCGCCACCGGCGACACCGTGATCGAAAATCTGTTTTCCTGCCTGATCCCGGCCCTAGAGCAGCCGGACCGCGTGAACACATTGTTCGTCGATCACGTCGGCAAGGCTTTCAACGCCCATATTGCCCAGCGCTACGGCCGCATGCAGATGGCGCGATCCAACGTGATCGGCGGCCTGACGCCCTGGCAGTTGCGCCGCGCCCGCGACACGATCAATGCCCGATTGGATCAGGACGTGTCCCTGGCGCAGCTTGCCAGCGACTGCGGCCTTTCCACCAGCCATTTCGCCCGCGCCTTCGCGCGCAGCACTGGCATTCCGCCGCATCGCTGGGTGATGCAACGCCGCGTCGATCGCGCCAAGGAGCTGATGCGGGCGGGAATGCCGCTGGCCGAAATCGCGCTGATGTGTGGGTTTTCGGATCAAAGCCACCTGACCCGCGTCTTTTCGCATTCCGTCGGCCTCACGCCGGGGCGATGGCGGGAATCACAGCTATCGGCCGCTTTCGATATCGCACCGATTACATTGAGAGAGGCCGATCCGTGCTGAGGCACCTTTCCTCTTTGGGAGAAGGTAGCCCTTCGACAAGTCAGGATGGCGGATGAGGGCGCGGCGCGAAAGCGCCGCACCGTTATTTACAAGAGAGCATTGCCTTTAACGCCTCCTCTCCCCGATGGCGCGAGGGACGACCTCTGTACCCGCGCCTGAGCAATCGATTGGAAGGAAGGCTGTGACGGCGTCTTTCACCTTCTCCCCGTCAGAACGGGGAGAAGGTGGCCGCCCTTGGACAAGCTCAGGAGGCCGGATGAGGGGCTCCTCGGCGCTCAGTTGCCCCCGCGCACGCCATCCAGCAGATGCGGCAGCGACTTGACGCCGTCGTCGCGAAGCTCGACCGGCAACAGCCCTTCTGGCAGGTCCTGATAGGAGACCGGCCGCAGGAAGCGGCGGATGGCGAGCGTGCCGACGGAGGTCGTGCGGCTGTCCGATGTCGCCGGGAACGGGCCACCATGCACCATGGCATGGCTGACTTCGACGCCGGTCGGCCAGCCATTGGCAAGGATGCGGCCGACTTTACGCTCCAGCACCGGCAGCAGCTTGGCGGCAACGGCATAGTCGCCCGCTTCGATCTGCAGCGTGGCGGTGAGCTGACCTTCGAGCTTTTCCGCGACCGCGATCATCTGCTCGATATCCTTGCAGCGCACCAGAAGGCTTGCCGCGCCGAAAACTTCGTGACCCAGGCGCTCGTCGGCCAAGAAGGGCTCGACATCCGTCTCGAAGAAAATGCCGGGGCTGCGATTGACGCCTTCGGCCGGTGCACCGTGCGCGACGGTCTTGACCGCCTCATGTTCTGCGAGTGCCGCAACGCCCTTGTCGAAGGCGGCGTGAATGCCCGGCGTAAGCATCGGTGCCGGCGCGCGGCCGATCAGGGCATTGCTGGCAGCTTGGACGAAGCGGTCGAGATCGGGGCTCTCGATCGCGAAAAGCAGGCCTGGATTGGTGCAGAACTGGCCGGCGCCAAGTGTCAGGGATTCGATGAAGCCCGTGCCGATCGCTTCGGCCCGCGCCGCAAGCGCTGCCGGGAAAAGGAAGACAGGGTTGACGCTGCTCATTTCCGCATAAACCGGGATAGGCTCCGGCCGGGCCGCCGCGATGGCACCGAGCGCTAGCCCGCCGCCCCGCGAGCCCGTGAAGCCAACCGCCTTGATATGCGGATTGCGCACCAGCGCAGCACCGGTCTCGTTGGCGCCGGTCAGGAGCGAGAAGGTGCCTTCCGGCAGGCCGCAGGCAACGACGGCGGCGCGGATGGCGCGGCCGACCAGTTCACCGGTGCCCGGATGGGCAAGATGGCCCTTGACGACAACCGGGCAGCCGGCCGCCAGCGCCGAAGCGGTATCACCACCGGCAACCGAAAAGGCGAGCGGGAAGTTGCTGGCGCCGAAGACAGCGACGGGGCCAAGCGGAATCTGGCGCAGGCGCAGATCCGGGCGCGGCAGCGGCTTGCGCTCCGGCAGCGCCGGATCGACACGCAGATCGAGCCATTCGCCGGAGCGAACAACCTGCGCGAACAGCCGGAGCTGACCGACAGTACGGGCGCGCTCGCCCTGCAGGCGGGCGACGGGCAGGCCGGTTTCTTCGGTTGCACGCTCGATCAGCGCATCGCCGATCTCCATGATGTTGGTCGCGATCGTCTCCAGGAAGGTCGCGCGAGCCTCGGGGCTGGTGGCGCGATAGATATCGAACGCCTTGCCCGCCAGCTCACAGGCGCGGGCGACATCCGCCTCGCTGGCGATTGCGAACGCTGGTTCCAGGTTCGCGCCGGTCGCCGGGTTGATGGCGCGCACGGATTTATTGTCGCCGGTCGAATCCGCGCCGATCAGCAGATCGCCGCTAATCACAAAAGACTGTGTCATGGGTATTCCTTGATGATGCCAGGGCGCCGGGAGTTGCGCCCCTCAGAAGCAGATAGCAAGACGAAATGACAGATGTAAGATGATAATCGTCATCTAAATATCAAGCCTTATCCGGGTAGATAAGGCGGCTGCGACCTTAAGCACCGCAATCTCTCCAAATCAAGGATGCTGCTGCACGCTTAAGCCACCGTCGATGGTCAGGCAGGCAGCATTCATGAAGGGGCACTCGTCGGAAATCATGAAGACGGCGGCGAGCGCGATCTCTTCCGGCGTCGCGATCCGCCCACCCGGATGCAGCCGCATCGTCTCCGCCTTGGCAGCTTCGGGATCGGCAAAGCTGTTCCAATAGTCGATAACCTTCTGCGTTGCGACATAGCCCGGCGCCAGCGCGTTCACCCTAACACCCTTGGCCGCATATTCGAGCCCCAGCGATTTCGTCATGCCGAGAAGGGCATGTTTGGCGAGCGGATAGGGAAAAGTATGTGGGATGATAGTGAAGGCATGGGTGGAGGCAATGTTGAGGATCGCGCCGCCGCCCTCGGCAATAATGCCGGGCAGCACTGCCTTGCTGCAATTCCACGCACCTTTGAGATTGATGTCGAAACAGCGTTGCCACTCCTCGTCCGTCGTCGCCAGCGGCTCGGAGAAAACGTTAACGCCGGCATTGTTGATCAGCGCGTTGAGTTGACCAATCTCCCTCCCCGCCTGCATCACCAAAGCCTCAATCCCTGCGGCGTTGGTTATGTCAGCGGCCGCATAACCGAGCACCGCACCCGCCGCCTTCAACGCTTCCGCCTCGCGGGCCAACAATGCGCCGTCCATATCGATGAGAAACAGGCTTGCGCCTTCGGCAGCACAGGCTTTCGCGATCGCCAGACCGATGCCCTGTGCGGCGCCGGTGATCAGGATACGCTTACCCGAAAGACGGTTGCTCATGAGGATTCCTTTCTTGACCTGAAAGCCGCTAGGCGATCGTTTCCGGGCGCAATTGCAGGCTGACCATCATCGCCTCGCCGGGCTCCAGCACGGTGAGATCGCCGAGGTCCGGCAGGTTATGGCCGTTTGCCAGATGCGACATCGGTTCGAAACAGAAATAGTCGCGCTGGAAACCCGGATCGAAGCCGCCATCCGAAATGAAAATGAAATAGTGCTTGAGCCGCTCACCCGCCGTCAGACGCAGCCGTACATCGTGCTCGGGCCAGGCGATCTCCGCGTGGCCATTCCACCCTTCGAAGCCGTTGTTGACCCAGCGATGCGGCAATCCGCGCGCCGTCGCGAAATCCAGGTCATCGGGAATGTCAGCCGCCTCCCCCGGCAGCCAGCCCTCCACTTCCGTCCAGAACCGCCGTGCCGGCGCCTTGAGGGTCGTCGCCGGTGTCAGGGGGAAGTAGGGATGCCAACCCAGGCCGAAAGGAAGCGCCTCCCGTCCGAGGTTCGTGACTTGAAGCGACATGTAGAAGCGATCGTCATGAATGGCGAAGCGCTGCCGGGCCTCATAGGCGTAGGGCGCACCTTCGCCTTCATGTGAGAAGCCGAATTCCGCCTCGCTGCGGCTTTGGCTCAGAACCGTCCATTCGGATTGCCAGCCCTCTCCATGCAGATAGTGAGGGTCCCAATCCGTATTGGGTTTTAGGACATAATCCCTGCCGCGGAAACTAAAGCGGTTGCCCTTCACCCTGTTGCCGAAGGGAGCGAGCGGGTAGCAAGCGGAGGCGAGCGCATCGATGTCATCGGATCGCGTTTCGCGCAGCAACGGCAGACGAATGCCGCTCCTCTCCCACCAGAAGCCGAGCACGGTACCGCCGCGCGTGGAAAGTCGCGCGGTCAAGCCGCTGCCCGTGAGCTCCACCACCGTCATCTCCAGCCGCTATCCTCCGCGTGCATCGGTGAATTCGTCTCGGACGGTAGTTTTCATCATATTTATTGTCAACATAGGTAGTATTTATGTATTCTCCGCACGGGATCGCCGCGCTTGGTGATCGCGAAGGAAACCGGAGAAACGGCGTGGGCAGCGGCAAAACGCGGGAAAAATTGACCACGGCGATGCCGGGTCTTTCGGAGGGCGGCAAGCGCAGCGTGCGCGAAGCATTGCTGCAACGCTTCATCGACAAGATTATTTCCGGAGAAATGGCGGAGGGGTCGACGCTGCCGAATGAGGCGGAACTGACCGAGCAATTCGGCGTCAGCCGCACCAGTCTGCGCGAAGCCATGCAATATTTATCAGCCCTCGGCATGATCCGTTCGCGCACCCGAGCCGGCACCACCGTTCTGCCGCGAGAGAACTGGAACTATCTCGATCCGCTCGTGCTCGACGCCACCCTGCGGCTCGGCAATGACGAGCGTTTTCACGCCTCGCTGATCGAAGCCCGTCAATTGTTGGAACCGGCCGCCGCGGCCCAGGCAGCCGCCAATGCCAATGCTCGCCATCTCTTCCGCATATCGAAAGCCTTCGAGGAGATGGTGGAGGCCAATGCCCGCGACAGCGAGGCCTGGAGCCGGGCGGATCTCGAATTTCACACCGCGATCATCCGCGCCAGCGGCAACTGGGTCTATCTGCAATTCGCCACCGCCATTCGCGCCGCATTGCTCGCCAGCTTCCGCCTGACCAACCGCGCCAGTCCGTCGCATGAGCAGGCGATCGCCATGCACCAGGATGTCTTGGAAGCCATCCGCATGCGCCGCCCGGACGACGCCCGCAGCGCCATGGAGCGCCTGATCGGCGTTGCCCGCGACGAGATTTCGGATGCGCTAAGGAAAGCCCGGACTTAAGCGTATGGTGTTGCGGCTGAGTTCATGCCAATTTACCGACCATCCGAAAGACTGAACGCGGCCAAGTTCTCATGTCCATTGCGCTCCTCGCCGATCCGATCGTCCAGTTCTGCATCTTGGTCGTCATTGGCACATTCGTCAGCCGCTTCCTGCTTCGCCACCGGCGTGCCGGTCGGCTGATCGGACAGGTCGCGTTTTTCGTTGGCCTGACCGGGCTGCTGCTCTATCACGGCATCGTACCCTACGAGCCGACGCCCCCGCAGCCGCAGGACACGGTGACGCTGCGTGTCTTCACGGGCTTTGCCAAGATCGTCTGGTGGATCAACGGTGCCTGGGTGCTGGTCGCCTTCGTGCGCCTGTTCCTGATCTTCGAGCGCAAGCCACGCGAAGCCCGGCTGCTGCAGGATCTGGTCGTGGGCGTCATCTATCTCGGCGCCGTCCTCTCCGTAGTCGCCGATGTCTTCAGCGTGCCCGTAGGAACGCTGATCGCGACCTCGGGTGTTTTCGCCATCATTCTCGGTCTTGCGCTGCAGAGCACGCTCAGCGACGTCTTCTCCGGCATCGCGCTCAATCTCGGCAGGCCCTATTCCGTCGGCGATTGGGTGGTGCTCGACAACGATGTCCAGGGCCGTGTCGTCGAGACGAACTGGCGGGCGACGCATCTGCTGAGCGGCACCAACGACCTCGTCGTCATCCCGAACAGCGCCCTTGCCAAAAGCCGGATCACCAATCTCTCCAGCCCCGACGAAAGTCACGGCGTCACCATCACCGTCCGCGTCCAGCCGACCACGCAGCCGAAAGTCATCGCCGATGTCATGCGCAACGTGCTGATCAGTTGCAACACGATCCAGAAGACGCCCGAGCCCAGCGTGATGATCAATTCGATCGACGGACAGGCCATCGAATTGCAGCTCAATTTCCGCATCCGTGACATATCGCAGATGACGGCCGCCAAGAACGAGATCAACGACCTCATCTATCGCCATTCCAAAGCAGGTGGGCTGAAGCTCGCAGGCCCGCCCGACGCCATCACCATGCCGTCGGAATCCCAGGCCGAGACGGCGAGTGCCGCCCAGCATCCTGGTACGCCGTGGCGGCTGCTCAACAATATTCCGCTGTTTTCGTCGCTCACCGAGGATGAAAAGGAGCATCTGGCGTCCCGTATGCAGCGCCGCACCTATCACAAGGATGCCGTTATCGCCGAACAGGATTCGCGGCTGCGCTCGCTGACCATCGTGCGCTCCGGCGTCGTCAGCGTTACCCGCAGGGAAGCACAGCGGCAGATCGAATTGACGCGGCTTGCTCCCGGCGACTATTTCGGTGAAAGCGGTCTACTGATGGGGGCTGGCGAAGTCGGCACCATCCAGGCGCTGACCTTCGTGGTGACCTACGAGATCGGCGAAGACTGCCTGGCGCCGCTGCTGCACGACCGGCCTTCCATCGCCGAAGAGCTGGGGGCCATCATGTCGAAGCGCATCGAAGCCGAACGCCATCTCTTCAGCACCAGCGACATATTGGTCAACGGCGCACCAATCGGCTCCCTGACCTCGCGCATCAAGCATCTGTTTCAGCTACAGCACGATTAATCAGTTGGACTGCGCCGGAGATATCGTCGCGGGCGGCGCCGTGAAGAATGTCTTGGCATCTACGCTGAATTGATCGCGCGATGTGGGCCGTGTGTAGAACATGTGCCCACCGCGATAGAGCTTCAACGCCACGCGCTCGGCAAAGGCCGGCGGCAGATGATCGAGCACGTATTTGTTGACGCCAAACGGCACGATGAGGTCGCTATAGCCCTGCGCCACCAAGAGCCGGAATGACGGGACGAGGGTCAGCATCTCCTTGATGTCGTCCGTCCCGCTTGCATGCAGACGCGAACCGCCGTTCCGGCCGCCCCAGTTCCAATGCTCATTCACCGAACTCGACAGCAGATTGTAGGTCATGTCGGTATGAAAGCCGAGCTCGTCGCGTGCATAGCTCGAAAAGGCGCCGCCATAGGCGCGAACGAAGCCATCGAGGATCGGGTCGTCACTGCGGCCGGACGCCGATTCGGGATAGGGATCCGGCGCCAGGAATGAAGCGTCGTAGGCACTGACGATATCGGCGCCGTCACCATCGGAATGTTTCTGATACACCCCGCCGAGAAAGCCCTGGTTCTTGGCGACGACATCCTCGGGAATGCCGGTCAGCTTGCCAACACGCTCGTAGAAAGCGCGACCGGCATCGCCGGTCGGGGGCGGACCTGCGAGCGTGGGCAGATATTCGTTCAGTGCGAATTTTTCGGCGTCGGCGACCCCCTGCTCGCTGAAGGCATTTTTCCGCTCCAACTCGGCGGCAGCCAGCGACGGCAATTCGAATGCCGCACCAAGCGCCAAATCGTTCGCTCCGAACACAAGCCGCCCTTCGATCAGCGGCGACAGCATGACGATGCCGGAGATCAGAATACCCTGATCCTGCCGCAGGCTGGTGGCGACTTTTGCCGCGCGCAGCCCGCCATAGCTTTCGCCGAGAATATATTTCGGCGAGGCAGCGCGTCCGTTGTGGGCGACATAAAGCGCAATCACCTTCGCAAGGCTCTCGGCATCTGCCCGCGTAGAGTAGAACTGGTTGGCGTCGTCCGGCTTGACCGTTCGGCTCCAGCCGGTGCCGATTGGATCGATCAGGACGAGATCGGTGAAGTTCAGCCAGCTATGGGGATTGTCGACCAGCCTGGCATTGGCACCGTCGCGCCCGCTGGGGCCGAAATCAAGAATGCGCGGTCCGACCAAACCGAGACTGAGAAAGGCAGATGCAGCGCCCGGACCGCCATTGAAGACGAAGGTGATCGGCCTGTCGGCATCGCGGTTCTTGGCAACATAGGCGGTATAGAAGATCGCCGCGGTGCGCTCGCCGTCCTGGCCGAAGAGATCGAGCGTGCCCGCTGTCGCCGTATAGGAAATACTCTTGCCATCGGCATTCAGCACATGGTCGCTGACCGCATCGGCCGGTAACAGGGAAAGAACGCCGCTGCCACCTCCGCCGCCGGCAGGGCGGCCTTGCTCCGGCGATGCAGCAAAGGCGAGTGTCGAGACGAGAGAAAAGACCAGCGCAAGGCTTGGAACGATCTGGCGAAAAGACATGGGAACGCATCCTCCATCGGCCCCGCGCATCGACGCCGTCGCTTCAAATACTATTCCACGGACGGCGCAAGCGGAAACTCAAGAGATGTTGATCGCCGATCGACCCGCCGCATCCCTTTGAAAGCAAAAGGCCATTGAGCGCTTTCCGGCCATTTGCCAAAGTGCCGTTCCGGGGAAGCGAACACTCAAACCAGATCGCAAGGAATTTGATGATGAAACAGGATATCGAAATCAATGCTGCCGACGGCGTCGCGAAAGCCGCCATCTTCCGCCCCGACAATGGCGCCTCCGCCAAACGTGGCGTCATTTTCTATATGGACGCCATGGGTCCGCGCCAAGCGCTTTACGATATGGCGCAGCGGCTTGCCGATGCCGGCTATATCGTGCTTTTGCCCGACGTGTTCTATCGCTTCGGCGCCTATGGTCCATTCAGCGGCACGTCCTTTGGCGACCCGGCCGCCCGGGAAAGGATCATGGCCATGGTGCGCGGCACGTCGCAGGAGATGACCAAGCGCGACAGCGCCGCTTTCCTCGATGCGCTGACGGCAGCCGGCGCCACCGGCCCGGTCGGCACCGTCGGTTATTGCATGGGCGGCGCCCGCGCATTGACGGCAGCGGCCACCTATTCCGACCGCATCGCAGCCGCAGCCACCTTCCACGGCGGCAATCTTGCCAGCAACGCTGAGGATAGCCCGCATCGTCTGGCCGCCGATATCAAGGGCCGCGTCTATATCGGCGTTGCCGGTGTCGACAACAGCTTCCCGCCGGAGCAATCCGCCCGTCTCGCCGAAGCGCTGCGCATAGGCGGTGTGGATCATATGATCGAGAACTATATCGGCATGGCGCATGGCTGGACCGTTCCCGACCACGGCGTCTACGACGAGACCGGGGCCGAACGGCATTGGAAGCGGTTGTTGAATCTCTTCCAAGAGACGCTGGCCTGACGTTGCCTTCCCTTTTCGCAAGGAAAAAGCTGGCTCTCAAAACTTGATCATGTCGATCCTTGTCAGCGTCGTCTTCCGTGAAACGCCCGGCGCATTGACCATGTGCCAGGCGACATATTGCTCGCCATAGAGCTCGGTAGACGACATGCCATCGACGGGAAGGATGACGTCCATCCCGTTCAGCGCCGCATCGGTTGCCGTATCGAGAACCGCGCCCTCGGACGCCGTGCCGGTGACGATCACGGTCTTGATGCCCTTGTCCGCGAGTATGTTGCGAAGATTGGTGCCGATGAACTTGTCCGGGCCGGACTTGACGATCGGGTCGCTTGCCAGCGGCGCAAGGTCCGTGGCGATATCCTGAGGTTCGCCCACACCGGCCAGACTATAGATCACGAACACGCCCTTGGCGCGGGCCTCGTCGAGCATCGCCTTGACCTTCGGCACGGAGGCGAGGCAACGCGGCTTGGTATTCTTGTTGCACGGCCCCTTGGTCGGGTCCTGCGCGCCGTTGAAATCGAGGAGCAGCAACGCCGTCGTCTTCGCATCCACCGTCACCGGCTTCAATTCCGGCGCCGCCGGCGGCTTCACCTTCTGCCAGTCGTCGATGATGGTCTGGGCGAAAGCCGGCGTCGGGCCGAAGGGACCGATGGCCGCGCTCAAGGCAATGAAGCCAAGGCCGAACGCTGCCTTTTGCACCATGCTGCCGATATGTCTCATAAAATTGCTCTCCTGAATCCCAGAGGTTTCTTTGGCCCGACGCTGCAACCTAGATAGGCCATACCCCGGAGATTGATAACGAAACTCTTCGTGATCCCGGCGTTATCGGAGAGAAGATCGGTACCCTTGAGGATGAGATGACGTGAGGCAGCGGCTGATTTAGGAGCCGGCCTGCTCCTTCTGCCTTACGGCGTGGCCATCGGCCCGTTGGCCTTCTTCCAGGCGGCGATGCCGCCCTCGATATGGCACGCGGTTGTCAGGCCGGCGTCCTGCGCCGCTTGCACGGCCATCGCAGAGCGCTCGCCGAAGGCGCAATAAAACACGATCCGCTTGCCGGTGGCTGCCGCCAATTCATGCAGCATGCCGCCCGCGCTGATGTTTTCCAGCAAATCCGGATAGGGTGCGTGCAGCGAGCCGGGGATCGTTCCATGCTTTTCCCGCTCGCCCTTCTCGCGCAGATCGACGATTGCGATATCCGGACGGCCGCGCAACGCCAATGCCTCGGCCGCCGAGACGGCCCAGCCCTTGCGCGCGATCTCATCCTGATGAAAACCGACATGCACATTGGCCGGCACCGCCACGTCCATCATCTTCGGGTTTGGAAGTTTCAGATTGTTCATGAGGTCGGCATACTCGTCTGCCGACCGAACCTTGAGGCGCGGATTGAACAGCTTCTCCTCGCCGATAGTGGAAACGGTGTCGCCCTTATAATCGTGCGCCGGATAGACCAGCGTCTCGTCCGGCAATTTCAGGAGCTTGTTGAAGATCGAATCGTATTGCTGAAGCGGATTGCCGTTCTGGAAATCGGTGCGTCCGGTGCCACGAATGAGGAGGGTATCGCCTGTGAACACCCGGCCGCCCATCAGGAAAGAATAGGAATCGTCCGTGTGGCCCGGCGTGTAGAGCACGTCGAGGCTCAAACCTTCGATGGCGACGCGATCGCCTTCCGCCACGCGCATGGAAACGACATCGGCAAGCGTCTGCTCGCCCATCACCGTAATACAGTGGGTACGGTCGCGCAGAGCACCCAACCCGGTAATATGGTCGGCATGCAAATGGGTATCCACGGCCTTGACCAGCTTGAGGTCCAGCTCCTCCACGAGCTTAAGATAGCGGTCGACTTTCTCGAGCACGGGATCGATTATGAGCGCCTCGCCACCCCGCCGGCTGGCGATAAGATAAGTATAGGTACCGGATACACTGTCGAAGAGCTGGCGGAAGATCATCTGCGGCTCCCTTGCGCAAATCTTGCCCCGGATCAAATCTTTTCCTGAATATAGTTATCTACGTTTTAATAATTTAGGCAACGACAAACCATGAGGAACTTTTTCCCCGAAAGTTTCGCAGGTTAGATTTTCTCTCCAAGGACGACGCTTAATTTAAGGGAAGCCCAGCAGATATTGGAAAAAGCGGACCGAATGCTCGCTATCGAATCCCTCGGAATGACCGAATTGCAGCAAGCAGTAAAAGAAAACCCCGCCACCTAAGGAATGGCAAGGTCCCTAAAGAAGTATCGCAATAATATCACAATACTTCTATGTTCCCGCAACAAAAAAGCGCCCACCTGCTAAGCGGTAACAGGCGGGCGTTAAATATTAAACAAGCTCAAGCTAAACGATAATTAAATATCGTCAATAGTTAAATAAACTTTACGAAATTTTGCCTCATCTGACGGCAGAAATAATTATTACACTATCATCCGACATATACATAACCGAACTATGCGCCCCAAGAAAAAGCCCCGCCAATCGGATGAGGCGGGGCAAAGCGGGGAAAGCTCCCTCAGATATGAGAAGGGAGCGGAGGGTAGTAAATCAGGACTATCCGAACCGCACGAGGTCAGTTCCGATCAATGCGGTACGCTGCGCATGAAAAAGCTGGCAAGACACCAGCCCCTGGCAGCGTCACACCACGCTTCGCCCTTTTTGCCGAGAAGACAGCCGTCATAACCGAGCCTATAAAAAGCTCCGACGTTCTGTTCGAAAGGCCTGATTTGCTCTGCGGTTCAGTTACCGGCACGCGCCTCGATCGAGCGATCGGTGGCTGATCTCGCGAAAAGCAGCAAACCCGTGTAGAATTTTGCACTCGGGCGATGCGGTTCAGGCGGTTTGCGGGCGTCCGGTGACGCAGGTTGGGGGGATATGATGGCATTGACTATCGCTTCGCAGCTACGATTTTCTGCAGGGTCGTCAGTCCAATGACGGACAGTCTGGCATTTCGTCCTCGCGAAATAACCCGTCTTTGCCGCGAGGAATGGTTTCTGGCGATCAGCATTCTGACCTGCCTGGTGATCCTCGGCTCCGAAGATGACCTGTTTCGTCGATTGTCGAATCCAATTTGGCTCGCAATAACTTTCCTTGGCCTTTTTGCCGCCGTGCTTGGTTCTGCGCTTTCGGTTGTCCGGCATGCCGACCATCTCGCGGAACGACTGGGGGAGCCGTACGGCACATTGATCCTGACGCTCGCCATCACTTCGATCGAAGTTATGGCCATTTCCGCCGTCATGATCCATGGCGAGAACAATCCTACCCTTGCCCGTGATACGCTTTTTGCGGTGATCATGATCATCCTCAACGGCATGGTGGGACTGTCGCTGCTGTTCGGCGGCTGGCGCCGACCGGAGCAGTCCCACAATCTGCAGGGCGCCAATGCCTATCTCGGCCTTATCGTGCCGCTGGCGACCCTAAGTCTGATCTTGCCGAGTTTTCTATATAGCGCCGGAGGCCCGCATCCTTCCGCACCGAGACAGATGGTACTCGGAATTATTTCCGTCGGCCTCTACAGCATATTCCTGATGCTTCAGGCGGGCCGCCATCATCATTTTTTTGCCGAAGAGGGCGAGCTGCCCGCCAAACCAGACCCTCGCCCCGGCCGAAGGGCGATATGGTATCATACCGTCCTGCTGCTCGCCTATATGGGGCCGGTCGTGTTCCTGGTCGAAGAACTGGCAAAGCCGATCGATTACGTGATCGAAACGTTGCACGCGCCCGTCGCCTTCGGCGGCGTCGTCATGGCCGTACTGGTTGCCACGCCGGAAGCCATCAGCGCCGTGCGTGCCGCTGCCGCCAACCACTTGCAGCGTTCGATCAATATCTTCCTGGGTTCGGTCCTTTCGACGATCGGGATAACCGTCCCAGCGATGCTCGCCGTCAGTTATCTCTATGCACATCTGGTGACGCTAGGCCTTGAAGGCGGCGATCTTGTCATGCTCGTTCTGACGCTCGTCGTCAGTATCATCACCTTTGCCAGCGGCCGAACCCATGTCATGCAGGGTGCCGTTCACCTGGTTCTTTTCCTGTCCTACGTGCTGCTCATCTTTCAGCGGTAAAGTTCGCTTCATCCCCGTCCAGGGCCACCCATATGACCATCGAGCTTCTGATCGCAAGATATGGCCTCCTGGCAATCTTCCTTGGGGCTGCCATCGAGGGAGAAACCATGGTGATCCTCGGCGGTGTGTTCTCGCATCGTCACCTCATGACCTATTGGAACGCAGCCGCGGCGGCCTGCGCCGGTTCTTTTATCGCGGACCAGACGCTCTTTTTCATCGGCCGCTATGCACGGCACTATCCGCGCGTCCAGAAAATCATCGCGAAACCGGCATTCGCACGCGTCACGCATCTTCTGGAGCGTCATCCGACCGGCTTCATCTTCTCCTTTCGGTTCATCTATGGGCTGAGGGCAATCAGTCCGGTCGCCATCGGGATGACCGGCGTCTCAGCGATAAAGTTCGCCTTGATCAATGCTGCCGCGGCCTTGATCTGGGGGCTGCTCTTCACTGGAATAGGCTATCTATTCGGGCAAGGTATCGAGCAGGCGTTCGGCCATCTGCCGCTCCACCACCACGTTCTGATTGCGGCGGGGATCATTTTCGTCCTGCTTCTTATCATGATGACGTTCCGAAAAAGCCGGCCTGCCTGATCAGCTTCGGCCCTCTCCGGCGCGGCTCATACTAATTGCAGGCCACGGGGCTATTGCAATTTTCAGCAATGCCGCTTCATAGTGTCACATACCTTGATCCATCGGCGCCCGCATGGCCGCCGACGAGGTGCGCATCAGGACTGGAACTCGCAAGTAATGGGGGGTGTCAGGAATGCGTGGGGGATTTTCTCAAGGTCTACAATTTTGCGTCGTGCTCCTGTGCACGGTTTCTCTTCAGGCATGTGACGGCAGCAACAACACATATGTCGCCCCGCCGCCGCCGAAGGTGCGCATAGCGCTTCCTTTGCAGCAGGCCGTCACCCGATATTTCGAGCTGACGGGAAATACCGCGGCAATCAATTCCGTCGATATAGAAGCGCGCGTCCAGGGTTTCGTCGAGTCGATCGATTATCGGGACGGCATGCCGGTCAAGAAGGACACGCAGCTCTTCGGCATCCAAAGCAATACCTACCAAGCCCAGGTGGATCAGGCGCAAGCAACGCTTGCCTCCGCGCAGGCATCCCAGGTCGGCGCCGATCAGGAATATCAGCGGCAGCTCAATCTCACCAAGCAGAAGGTCACGACGCAGACGGCCCTCGACAGTGCGAAGGCCACGCTCGATCAAGCGAACGCCACCATTCTGAATGCCAAGGCGAGCCTCGATCTTGCAATGATCAATCTCGGATATACGAAGGTGCTGGCACCCTTTGACGGCATCGTAACTGCCCATCTCGTTGATATCGGCGCTCTTGTCGGCGTATCCGGCCCGACCAAGCTCGCAACCATCGTCCAGACGGATCCGCTTTATGTCAATTTCAACGTCAGCGAGCCGCAGGTGCTGATGATCAAGCAGGCCATGGCCAAAGAAGGTCACACGTTCAGGCAAACCGACCTTCCGACCATTCCCTTTGAAATTGGCCTGCAAGACCAGACCGACTACCCTTTCAAGGGTCATCTTGATTACGCCGCCCCGCAGCTCGATACCTCGACCGGAACCCTGTCCGTGAGGGGCATCGTCGACAACAAGGATCACGCCCTTCTGCCCGGTCTTTTCGTCCGCGTGCGCGTGCCCGTCGGTCATGAGGACAAGGCGCTGCTGGTGCGGGACGATGCAATCGGCACCAACCAGCAGGGCAGCTACGTGCTGATCGTCGGAAAAGATGAGGCGGTCGAGCAGAAGCTGGTGAAAACCGGCCAGCGCGAAGGGCCGCTGCGCGTCATCGAATCCGGACTTGATGCCGGCGATTGGGTTGTGACGGAAGGCATTCAACAGGCCATCCCCGGCAGCAAGGTCGCGCCGGAAAAAGTCGCACTGGACGCGGTCGCAGCAGCAAGCACGTCGAACAATGGCGCGCCCGCAATTGATGAGGCCAAACCCGATGCGCAGAAGGCCGACGCAACCCAATCTGACGCGGAAAAATCTGATACGGCCAAGTCCGACACGCCATAACTCGCTTTCGTTCTCACGCCAATATCTGAGGAGGACAGCATGATTTCGCGATTCTTCATCGAGCGGCCGGTGCTCGCGAACGTTCTGGCGCTTGTCTTCGTCCTCGTCGGCGCGGTCGCGCTCTTCCAATTGCCGGTCGCGCAATATCCGAACGTTGTCCCGCCGACGGTACAGGTAACGACACGCTATCCCGGCGCGAGCGCGAAAACCCTCGTCGACACGGTTGCCCTGCCCATCGAACAACAGGTCAACGGCGTGCAGAGCATGCTTTATATGCAGTCGACGAGCGCCAGCGACGGCACCTATTCCCTGATCGTGACCTTTGCGATCGGCACCAATCCCGATCAGGCGCAGGTCCTCGTGCAGAACCGTGTCGCCATAGCCATGTCCTCGCTGCCGCAAGCCGTTCAGCAGCAAGGCGTCACGACACAGAAGAAATCGACGTCCATTCTCGAATTCGTCAGCCTCACCTCGCCGGACAGCCGGTATGACAGCCTGTTCCTCTCCAACTATGCCGTGATCAACCTGCAGAATGAATTGGCCCGCCTGCCCGGCGTCGGCAATGTCTCGGTGTTCGGCGCCGGCCAATATGCCATGCGCATCTGGATGAATCCGGACCTCCTGCAAGCGCGCGGCCTGACGCCGCAGGACGTCATCAACGTCGTACAGCAGCAGAGTCAGGAAGTGACGGCCGGTCAGGTGGGCATACCGCCGGTGCCGCCCGGCCAGGATTTCCAATACACGCTCAATGTCAGCGGGCGGCTCAACGACGCCGTCGACTATGAAAACATCATCGTCAAGGTCGATCAGGAAAATGGCGGGCGCATCACGCGCATCCGCGACATCGGTCGCGTCGAACTCGGCGCCCAGACCTACAGCCAATCCTTCATGCAGAACGGGCACCCCGCGGCCGGTATCGGCATTTTCCAATTGCCGGAAGCAAACGCCATCACAGTCGCGAAGGATGTCGCCGCGAAAATGGCGGAACTTTCGAAGAGCTTTCCGCCGGGCCTTGCCTATCAAGTTCCCTTCGACACGACCAAGTTCGTGACGGCGTCGATTGACGAAGTCTACGTGACGTTGATCGAGGCCGGCGTCCTGGTGCTCATCGTCATTCTCGTCTTTCTTCAGGACTGGCGCGCAATGCTCGTGCCGGCGACGACCGTGCCCGTGACGATCATCGGCGCCTTCGCGGCGATGGCAGCGCTTGGTTTTACAGTCAATCTCTCGACGCTGTTTGCCATCGTTCTTGCCATCGGTATCGTCGTCGACGATGCCATCGTCATCGTGGAGGGTGTCGCCCGTCATATCGAGCAGGGAATGCCGGGCAAACCGGCTGCCGAAAAAGCGATGGACGAGCTGTTCGGTCCCGTTATCGGCATCACGCTCGTGCTGATGGCAGTCTTCATCCCAGCGGCTTTCCTCCCCGGTCTGACGGGCCAGCTCTATAAGCAATTCGCACTCGTCATTGCCGCGACCGCATTCATCAGCGCCATCAATGCAATGACCCTCAAGCCGACGCAATGTGCGCTCTGGCTGCGCCCGCCTGTGCCGCCCGAAAGGCGCAACTTCTTCTACCGCGGCTTCAACAAGGTCTACGATCGGGCGGAACATGCCTATGCCAGGCTGATCAGCGGCATGGTTCATCATAGCGGCATTGCGGTCCTCGTTGCCCTGGCGCTGATCGGCGTCGCGGTGTGGGGGCTCACGCGTCTGCCGACCGCCTTCCTGCCGGTCGAGGATCAGGGCTACGTGCTGGTCAATGCCCAACTTCCCGACGGCGCCTCGAAGGAGCGTACCGACGCGGTCATGGAACAGGTCGGCAAGATTGCGCAACAGACCCCCGGCGTCGACCAGGTGCTGACCATCAGCGGCATTTCCATCCTCGACAACAGCGCGAGCTTGCCCAACGCCGGCGTCGCCTATGTCGTGCTGAAGGATTGGGATATCCGCGGCAAGGAAAAGGGACAGGACCTGCTGTCGATCTACCAGCATTTGAACGGTGCCCTGCAGAATATATTGATGGCAAAGACGCTGGTGGTCGTGCCTCCACCGATCCAGGGCATCGGCAATGCCAATGGCTTCACCATGCAGGTCGAGCTCCGGAACGGGAATTTCGACTTTCCGCTGCTGCAGGGTCTCGCCGATACCATCGTCAAGAACGGCAATGCGCAGTCGGCACTGCAGCGGCTGAGCACATCCTTCCGGGCGGACGTTCCGCAGCTCTCCGTTTCCGTCGATCGCATCAAGGCGGAGACGCTCGGCGTAACCGTCGGACAAGTTTTCTCGGCGCTCTCGGGTTACGTGGGATCAAGCTACGTGACGCAATTCAACAAATTCGGGCGAACCTTCCAGGTCTATGTGCAGGCATCTCCCGAGTTCCGCATTCGCCCCGACGACATCCGCAACCTGAAGGTCAAGGCCGGCGACGGCACCATGGTGCCGCTCGGCACGGTGGTAGATGTCACCAGCATGCAGGGCCCGTCCCTCATCAGCCTCTATAATCTCTATCCCACCGCCACGATCGTCGGCGGAGCCGCCAATGGCTTCAGTTCCGGACAGGCGCTCGATGTCATGGAACAGATAGCCGACCGCACGCTATCGCCTGGCTCAGGCTTCGAATGGACGGCGCTGTCCTATCAGGAAAAGGCGGTCGGCGGTCAAATCTATTTCATCTTCGCCCTTGCCATGCTTCTCGTCTATTTCGTGCTCGCCGGCCAATATGAAAGCTGGATCCTGCCGTTGGCCGTGCTCCTGGCGGTGCCGCTCGCCCTGCTTGGAACGGTGGGGGCGCTGAGCGCTGCCGGCGTCGCCAACAATCTCTACACCCAGATCGGGCTTATCCTTCTGATCGCGCTTGCCTCGAAAAACGCTATTCTCATCGTCGAATATGCGCGCGAAAAACGCGAACAAGGCATGGAAATTCTCGACGCGGCGGTTGAGGCGGCACGCTTGCGCTTCAGGCCGATCCTGATGACATCCTTCGCCTTTATCCTCGGCGTCGTGCCGCTCGTGCTTGCGACAGGCGCCGGCGCATCCGCGCGCAAGTCGATCGGCATATCCGTCTTCAGCGGCATGATCGCATCGACCTGTCTTGCCGTGCTCTTCGTTCCCTCGTTCTATGTCGTGTTGCAACGACTAGAGGAATATCGAAAACGCCGGCCGATCACGCAACCGGTTTCGCAAGCCGCGGATTGAGGGAACGGAAACTTTGGGGAGACGGGCGTTATTAGGCGCGATACGCCGTCGCGCTTCGGCTGAAGAACGACTGTCCGGTCAGCCGATGCTGCGCTCTACGGCACCACAACCCGAACATAGGCGCCGCCGCTCTTGGCATAGTAGCCGGATCCGCATCGGTAATAATAGCCGCCATAATAGGCTCCGTAGACACAGCCCGGCGGCAGTACCGCAATGACGGTCGTCGTCGTCGTTCCCACGACAACGCGGCGCGTCGTTCTGCGGGCGACGCCCGCATAGGAAAGCGGGGTCAAGGGCCGGCCGATGACCGCGCCGGCGGGTGTGGCGAAATCTACCGATAATGGGATCAATCCGCCCGGCCCGACATTGACGTCGGCGAAAACGAAAGCGCCGGCCAAGCCTGCAGTGAGCAACAATCTCGGATATCTCATTTGCCTTCTCCCGCATCGGTAGGCGCGGGAAGCTCATCGAGCGACTGAAGCTCGCTGAGATCGACCTTCTTCGCGCTGGCCGGAATATCGATATTGTAGGAAATGGTGGCGACATCGGAGCCGCTCTTGAAGTCGCTGATCTCCAGTGTGTATTGCGGTGCTTGCGCGATATGCTTGCTGGTGATGACGTAGCGCCGCGGTATTGGTTTTTCTCCGGTTTGTATCCAGATCTGCCAGTCGATTTCAGGCGTTCGGAAGGTGAGATATTCACACTCGACCCCGTCGACGAAGGCGCTGGAAACATGTTTGGCGACGGTCACATCCGACATCATCAGATCGTAGACATCCGACGACAGCAAGTCTGCGCCCGGCGCCTCGACACCCGCACCCACCAGCCGCTCGAGCAGCTCTTCCACTGACCCCTTGGCGTCGATCTTGGCATAGGCACCCAGGTTCTTGCCATGCACGGTCAGGGTCGAACCGTCGAAACTTACATCCACATCGGCAAACCCGCCTGTCCTTGTAATCCTGAGCTTGTCGGGACGTGCGAGGCTGGCGGTGCCGGAACTGACGAACTGCAGCTTCTCGAAATCCGGCGTCACGGCCTCAAGCGAGGATTGATAATGAAACGACATCGTTTTCTGCGCCGCCAGATAGTCGGACATGGCTTTCAGGAGATCTTTCGCGTCATCTGCCCATGCCGCCGTGGGCAAGGCGCAGCAGACACCGAAAGAACCGAAAATAAGCAGTTGTTTGAACTTCTGAACGTACGAAATCGATGACATGGCAACACCTTTTCGTTTGGGTCATCGTTGATCCATCGAATGTGCAGGCTGCCGGTTTCCGCAGACCCGTATTGCTCAAGTTCGCATGAAATGTCGGTATCCGACCTCTGAAGACCCTCGACCGCAGCCAGTCCGCTGCCCGCCCGTTAGAGAATTATTCCTGAGAATATTTGCCGCCGCTCCATGCATTCACTGAACGCATAGAGATTGTTCCACTCTTTCGATCTCAAGCATCGCATCCGCCTAAGGGCGAATTCACCGGAAGCAGGACTCTCTAAGAGAGAGGCAGCACCTATAGCCCGCTGGTCAATACCCTCTGGCACATGGGAGACAGCCGCTGCATATTGTTCCGCAGGCAGGCAATGCCCCGGCCTCCACCGACCGGTACGGAACGGCAAAAAGCGCGGAAGTCCGGCCCGCACGACCGACGAAGGACGATCAATTCTTCGCGCGGCGTGAAAGACGGCATTGCCATACGCGCACCCGGCATCGCCGCCGCGCCACCCCCTGCCGGCGTCTGTGTGCCGCCTGCCGGCGCCGAAGCGCTGCCGCCGAGAGCCGCAACCGCCTGCTGACAGGATGGCGAAAGACTTGCACTGTGCTGCTGCAGGCAGGCAAGCGCCTGCGAGCCGCCCGGCGTCACACCCGAACATTGGGCCATGAAATCAGACCGGCAGGCCGATTTCACCGCATTGCGTTGCGCCTGCGTTGGCTGGGCCGCTGGCGTCCCGGCGGCGGCTGCGCCGGACTGTGCCGGCGCCGTCGCGGGCGTTTCGGCGGGCGTGACCGCACTGGACTTCTTTTTGGTAGTGTCCAGAGCCGATACCGCGCTCCGACAGGCGGGAGAAAGCGTTGCGCTATGCTGTTGCAGGCAGGTCAGCGCTTCGATGCCTCCCGGCGTCACGCCGGAACATTGCGCGATGAAATCGGAGCGGCACG
The DNA here is from genome assembly GCF_036528765.1 of Rhizobium sp. BR 362. NCBI lineage: Bacteria > Pseudomonadati > Pseudomonadota > Alphaproteobacteria > Hyphomicrobiales > Rhizobiaceae > Rhizobium > Rhizobium sp. BR 362. The sequence continues at coordinate 374,092 of NZ_JARWGH010000006.1, forward strand.
CCGACCGGATGGCGTTGCGTTGCGCATCGGTGGGCTGCTGCGCATGAACGGCGCCGGCAGATAGGCAGAACGCCAAAGCGCAAGGTACCATGTATGCCGATAAGAAAGAGTGCCGCCCACGCAGAACGGCTGTCAGGAAGGATGCAGATTTCCCCATTGTTTTTCCCCCAAAAGAAAAACTTTCGCGCTTGTCGCAGAAACCTGTCAGCCGAAGTAACAAAATCGAAATTGGGATGAAATGGAAGCATATGTGCGGCCGATATGCAGAGGCATCGCGACTACTCCTAAGTTACCATACCAGAGATGTTCGCGAAGAGGTAGTCCAGAAGCCCATAATCATTTGGCGGTAGGCTGGCCACTAAGTCCCTGAGCGTTTCGAAATCTATGACAGTTCTCCATGCCTGCGCCTGCTTCGACAAACTTGATAGGCCGTTTGTGGCGTGGCGATAAGGGTCTGCGCGTAGAAGCGCAACTTCAGCATTTTGGAAACGGTTGATTACCTCCACCAGTCCTCCCGCCTTCGCCAGGTCAAATCGCTTTTGCGGCTTTTGCCCGCCGCCTTCCTGTCGCCCTTCAGGTGATCCATGTAGCCGCCAAGGACACTGTTGATGAAGACATGGGATTTCGCGCGGTTCGAACCCAGCAGCTTAAAACTTGCTTCCTTGTCCTGCTCCATTTGTTGAGCGATCTTCCAGAAGACAAAGCTGTCGTGACTTTCTTTCATCGCCAGAAAATACCCGGACGTGTAGATGCGCTCGAAACGGTCCGCAAAGGTCAATATTTCCCGATGATGCAGATTGTATCCCACCCATCCGCATTCGGGGTACATTCGACGATTTAAGTAGGCGGCAAGCTGGTCCCCTCGCGGGGCAATTCTGTCGACCAGGCTTCGCGGAACGTCCCTATGGGTAAGCGTATCGGCGTCGAGCCATATCATCTGGTCAGCCGTCGTTCGGTATCGCCGGATCGCATCGGTGACAGCGAAGACCTTGTTGGAAAAGCGGACCGCATCCCACCGGTAATCCCGTTGCAGACTGGTGCTGGACAAACAAATTCCGTTGGCTAGCGGATTGTCGGCGAATGCTTGCCGAAATTCGAGCAAGCGCGGCAGAGCTTCCATGTGATCGAGGATCTGAAGCCTGCGATCTTTCTCCTCGACATGGACATCCTCTGCATAGATCAGAAGCGTAATGTCGTCGGGCCAATGCTTGAGAAAGGTCTCAATGCATCTTTTCCCGTAGTCGCGGTAACCCTTTTCATGAAAGGTCGTCACGACAACATGCCTTAGCTGTTCTCGCCGCCACAGATTTAGGAAAAACATCGGCAATCAGGCTCCGTAACGAATGTTTTTATCAGCAATGACGAAATCGATTTGAGCGGTGCTCGCTCTGAACAGAGCCTCGACCTTTAGATGATTGCCGGCAGCCGAGGATGTCTGAATGTTTCCTCGCAATGGCATTTGTGAGAAATCTTGTTTCCGGATCTGGTAATGCGCGCCAGCGCCTACTGGCTCGGCCGGAAGCCCTGACGCCGGACAACGATGCCGGTCGTTACACAGGGAAAAATACAGGAAAGCCCGGGAGAAGCGGGCTGAGTGCCAGGATGGGAAAGGTTGGTTGCGGGGGCAGGATTTGAACCTGCGGCCTTCAGGTTATGAGCCTGACGAGCTACCGGGCTGCTCCACCCCGCGCCATCGACGCAACCGCAAAGCGGTTTGTCGTGTTGTCCAGCGCAAATCCGGAGGATTTGTCGCGAGTAGCAAGTCGCTAAGCGGCTTGCGTTAACCACGTAAACCGCAGGGCGGTTTATCGTGTGTGAGCAAATCCGAAGGATTTGTCTCTTGTTATATAGGCACTATGCGTTTGAATGCCTAGTGCTCCCAACACAAAGGGCCGCATGAGCGGCCCGTTTGATCGGCTCAGGGCCGTTTCAGCGATAAACCTTTTGGGTTTATCGCTTGTGATCAGAGAAGATTGGGATTGCCTTGATTTGATGAGGCGAAGTTGCGTTTGGCAGACCTGGCAGCGACCTACTCTCCCGCGTCTTGAGACGAAGTACCATGGGCGCAGGGGCGTTTCACGGCCGTGTTCGGAAAGGGAACGGGTGCAGCCACCCCGCCATAACCACCAGGTCGGCAAAGCGCAACTTGTTAGTCCATGCGGAACGCATGG